>JALWFW010000339.1 GCA_027013865.1 Polyangiaceae bacterium
GACGGCAGTTACGAAGCGGGTGCGGTAACGGCCCGCGAACTCACGGAAGGCATCGTCCACCTGGCGGGCGAAGGCGATGAGGCCAGATGGATCGCGCTTGCGCAGGATTGGAAGGCGGTGAACCAGGCTGGCGGCACCCTCTGCTCCGTAGCGCCTCACCAGGAAGAACAAGAGAGGCACATAGGTGAAAGTTATGAGACCTGCACCAAGGAACATGAGGGCGAGGTTTATGCTTATGGGGGCACTGCCATCGAAGAGCCACCACAGTAGGATTATCACCGGCCCGGCCAGCATGATGGATTTGGATGCCAGGGCATAAAGGAAGTTCCACAGTAGCAGGGAACTAGTGGCTTCGGCCCCTCCGATCTGTTCTTTTATGAGATTTCCCTTGATGAATTCACCGCCGTCACCCGAAGGTGTCAGTACGTTTATGGCATTGCCCGAATTGGCGGCAAGGAGGAGTCGGAAGAAGGATACCGGCTTTCTTATGAGGACACGCCAGGCCGTTACTTCCATGGTCAGATTGAAGATGTGAATCACGAATAGCCAGGCAAAGGCCCAGCCCATGAGGTCGAAGTGGCGTACCACCTCGTTCCAGCCAATGCTCCTGACGAGGAGAGCCAGCATGCCCATTCCGAAAAGGAATGCTCCTATGTTGAGGAGTCTGCTTTTCTTTTTGCTCATGCCGTGAAAACCTCTTGAACCGTGAGCGCCCGTCCGGTGGCAGTGCCGTAGTATGCCGAGCCTCAGGCAAGATAATAAGGCTGTAGAGAGTCGGGTAAAGTCCGTGATATGTGTCGTGTGCATGATAGTGTCCAAATTTGGACACCTGGGTCTTGTAGCGACAAATGGACCCGTTGCGGTGTACGAGATCAGACATATCCCTTGTCTAGTACGGAATCATGACTTAAACTCCATGCCCACAGGAGGTGGTGGAATGAGAAGACTTGCCCTGATTTTCACAGGTATCACAGCACTGGCGATGCTTTCGTGTACCACTGCCGGCACTCCTCCGCCCTCGCAGAAGAAGGTGGTGGAAGGTCCGGCCATAACCCAGGAGGAACTCCAGAAAGCCGACGATCTGGAAGCGCCGGTGGACGAGTCCGTGGAGGATAAGGGCCCACCTCCGCCCCTGCCTGGTTGGGCAAAGATGCCCCACAAGAAGCAGGCGCTCCAGAAAATCCGTTCCCGGACAGAGACGCTGCGTCTTACCCTGGATGACATGAGCGAGATACGCGTTCCAAAGCCCTATGAGATCTACCAGATCGGTGATCTCACCGAGCGTGAGGACGAGGTCGTACTACCCGTCAGGGTGGAACACGGCAACTACTGGGTGCGCGGTTACCTGGATACCAATCAGATAGAGATCTGGGTGCCCGGCGGCACGCGACTGTATGACAAACCCCACGGTTCCGAGGTGGGTTTTGTCTCCGACAAGATACCTGTCACCGTGAAGAAGATCGAGGGCAATTGGATTCAGGTGTCCTACGAGATGAACAAGAAGTGTTCTTCCACGGAACTGGTGGTCTGGGTCTCCAAGAAGGCCATGACCAAACACCACTCCGGGAAGGTGCCATTCCCGTCCAAGTACAGCAAGGTTCCCAAGAAGCGTCTGCCCAATGACCTGCCGCTGTTTGAAATTTACGGACGTCTGCGCGGTTCGGACTTCGTCGTACAGGTGCCTCTGTGTCACGTGGACGGTCAGATCATAGCTGCAGGCCGCAGAGCGGGTCGCCGTGTACGCGTGTACTTCAGGCCGTCCCCGAATTCGCCACTGGTGGTAATGGGCTGGGCCGACCGGGACGTCGCATCCAACAATCCCCCCAAGGGCTCGTGTTCCTGCGGTGAACCCGAGGAGCAGCACTCATCCTCCGTACCCTCCGACGAGGGCGACATCTACAAGGTGAGAACCACACTTCCACTGTATCTGAGTGCAGACAAGAAGGACAAGCCCGTTGGTGCCATATCTCCCGGTCCCCTTCCCAAGGGCGCAATCAAGGACATCATGCACAAGGGCTGGGGCAAGATATTCCTGGGTGACTCCTTTAGGCTCAAGGCCTTTTATGTGCCCTATCACGAGAATTACTTCCTTCCCTGATATCCTTCCCATTCATACACGTCGACTGCACACCGTATTGGTTTAGGTCGCCACTATCTTCCGCGGCAAACTGTCCTGTTGAGTGTAACTTACTGAAATTACTGATCTTTTTGAACGCATCCAATAGCTTTGTGCCGTAGTGGTGCAGTGGCGGCCGCAACGAGCAGCGGCGGAATCAGTACCAGGAGAATCATGAGCAGACACATGGAGGACACAGTAGACGGAGAACCATTGGCCATTTCAGTGAAGATGCGCACTGGTAGGGTGTCCTGTCCTGGCGGATAGAGTACCATCACCGTGGCTGTATCCCTCACCACTAAAACCCACGAGACCAGCCATACACCGGCCAGAGAGACGGCAGACATGGGAAGCACGATGCGTAACAGCCGGGTGACGGGGCCAGCTCCCATGACCGCGGCTGCCTCTTCCATGGACCGGGGCATGCTTTCGAGGTGGTGCATCACCATGAACACTGGTACGGGAAGGAAGCGAGCTACCAGAGCCCCTACCACCACTGCTCCCGATCGGTAGAGTGGTTCGAGAGGTCCGGAGTTCCAAGAGGCCGTGAATCCCAGGGCCATGACAGCCGGAGGCAGCGCCAGCACCAGAAGAGCGAACATGAGGAAGGCACGCCTTCCGGTAAAGACCCCGCGGCCGACGGCGTAACCCAGGATGAAACCCAAGAACGTCATCAGCATGGCGGTTCCTGCTCCCATGAATACGGAACGTGCCAGGGCGTCTGCCGAGTGCACAGCGGCTGAAACCAGGTCTGAAGGAGAATCCATGACTGAGATTAGACCCCACAAAGGTATGACAGCGACCATGAAGGGTATGAAAAGCATCAGTCCAGCGGCGGCCAGGCGCACAGGTCCGTGGGGAACAGTCGGATGAGCGGTCCGGGGGCGTCTTTGGGGTGAAGGGCGAAGCGCACGCCACGCTTCCGACCATACGGGCGCCAGGGCGGCCAGGATGGCAGCGAATGCCAGGGCGGTAGTAAGCGCTCCTGCTGCAGCTCCCTCGAAGTCGTAGAAGGCGGCCAGACGCGTGAGGATGTGGGTGCCCAGAACGTTCACGTGGAAGTAGGATGGAACGGTGACTTCCCCCAGGGACAGAAGGAACACGGCCACGGTCCCAGCACCTGCGGCAGGAGCCACCAGAGGTCCGGTCACCTTTAGCATGACCGTGTGCCACGGAGCCATGGTGCGGGCGGCTTCCTCGAGGTCTGGAGGAACGGCCCGCAGGGCGGCTGCAGTCATCGTCATGGGAATGGGAGTAAACACAGCGGTATGGGTAATGATGAGACCGATTTGACCGAACAGCAGGTGATCAAGCCTGTTCAGCAGGCCTGTCCCGAGAAATTCCAGGGGTCCCGACGGCAGCGTGAGGTATGACAGACCCACGGCCACGACGTACGGGGGAACCATGAGGGGAACTAGCAGCAGGAGCGCTACGGCGAATCGGCCGCGAAAACCCGTTCGCTCTAGGATGAAGGCCATGGTTGTGCCCGTGACGCCTGCCAGGAGTGCGGCAAGACCCGACACGTACACCGAGCGCACGAGTAGTCCACCGTCCGGAAGTGCATCGGGAAGGCTTCCCCCCCTTAGAGCCGGGAGTACGAGGGCTGCCAGAGGAATGCCCGCCAGTGCCAGAAAGAACAGTACCGCTGTATGCAAGAACAGGCGAAAGCCCGTATATCTAGAGGAAAACATTAATGATTACAAGTAGTTATGCACATCAATTGGCTGCCCACCTTTTGAGGTATTCCTGGAGCTCCATCATTTTTTGGGCAACACGTCTGTAGTCTATGGTCATGGTCTTGAGTTCGGCAGGGGGTTTGAGTTCGGCAGGGGGTCTGAGGCCAGAATGAAGGGGGACCTGGGCACAGTCGGCCTTGGCAAGCATCGTCTCCACGTCACGGGAGAGTAGGAAGTCGATGAGTCTGCGTCCGTTTTCAGGATTGGGTCCGCCCTTTATCAGTACGACGGCATTGGGTAGCACCAGGACCCCAGGCTGACCGTGATTCTGGTCGGGATAGACGATGGAGATCTTCTCACCGCGCCTGATGCGTGCTACGGCGTCATCGCTGTCCACCAGGGCGAACGATGCCCGTCCACGGGCCACGAAGTCCGCGCTTTCGCCGTTGCTGCTGGATATGAGAGTGCCGTTGGACTTTACTGCATCCATGAATGTGCGGGCTTTTGTATCACCCCAGAGAGTGAAGAGGGCTGCTACGTGAATGGCCGTGGTGCCGAAGAGGGGACTGGCAATGACTCCTTGGCCTCGAAAACGTCCGTCTGCGTAATCGCTCACCGATGAAGGGGCAGGATTGAGCCCGGAGCGGACCACGATGACGCGGTAGCGGGCAGAAAAGCCTGTCCAGTAGCCTTCGGGATCACGGAATTTGGCTGGTATGCCGGCAACTGACGGGGATACGTACTTCTCGGCAATACCTCTTTGATGCAGGACCTCGGCCCTGATGGGCTCGTTGGCCCAGTAGACATCGGCTCTGGGGTGTGACTTCTCGGCAATTAGTCTGTTCATGACGCCGGTGCCCTTGGCCTCCTCGGTGTCGTATACCGCGCGCACGTTGATACCGGAGCGCTTCTCGAACTCCTTTAGGACAGGTTCCGAAAATACGCGATCCTCGGACACGTAGACTACGACCTCACCAGAAGCGGCTTTAGTGCCTTTCGCTTTCGTACCGGACGTGCCGCGGGAACACGATACAGCGGCGATGAGTGCCAGCATAGGTGGTATGAAGTGCCGTAACGTCATGGTTCACCTCCACGGACAGGCCCGAAGCATGCCCGACTCAGCCACATTGCACCAGATTGGGACAGGATTTCAAGGACCTGCAGACAGTCTGACGGTAGAGATGCTGGAGAAGGGATCACTGGTTTTGGATATTCCGTCATCCTTACGGGTGGATCCGGTCTCAGGTAACGACAGGAGCCTGCCATTGCCCCGATATTAATCGGGTTGCCACGCTCTTCGTGGTGTTCTAAAAGGAGTGGCGTGGTCCGGGAATACTAGTGTTCCGGACACTGGAGGAACAGCATGGATCTGACCAGACTTCTTTCCCCGAAAAGGGTGGCTGTCGTAGGTGCCAGCCCGAAACCCGGCAAGGTTGGCGAGATAGTCACACGCCAGCTGGTGGAGGCCGGTTTCGAGGTCTACCCCGTGCATCCGAAGGAGACGGTGATTCACGGCAGAAAGGTATTGTCCCGCGTGGAGGACCTGCCCGATGGTGTGGACCTGGCCGTTGTGACCCTTGGTGCTCAAAGAGCCGTGCCCGCGGCTGTGGCAGCGGCTGACCGGGGGATTCCCTTCGTGGTGGTGGTGGCCGGCGGTTTCAGGGAGGCCGGAGGGGCCGACCTCGAGGCCGAGCTGGTGGGCGAACTCAGAAAACGGGGCACAAGGCTTTTGGGACCGAACACACTGGGGCTCATGGATGCCCGAAGTGGCCTCGATACACTGTTCGTGCAGCATGTGCGGTTCGACGGTACGGGTCCAGGGCGCATCGCTTTCATTTCCCAGAGCGGTTCGGTGGGAACCGAGGCCACGGCCCTGGCTTCCTGGGGAGGCCTGGAGCTGGCCTCCTTCATAGGGCTGGGCAACAAATCGGACCTGTCGGAGCTCGACTTCTTGGAACACTATGCCTCCCGTGAGGACGTGGACACCATCATGCTCTATCTCGAGACGGTGTCTGGTGGGCGTCCCTTCCTGGAGGCGGCCCGGCGTGCGGCTTTGACGAAGCCGGTGGTCGTGCTCAAGGCTGGACGTTCGGGTTCTGCTGCCAAGGCCGTTGCATCCCACACCGGCTCCCTGGCTGGCTCCTACCGTGTTTTGGGGGGAGCCTTCCGTCAGTTCGGACTGGTCCAGGCCACCAGCGACGAGGAGATGATGGACATGGCCAATGCCCTGGCCTTAGCTCCTGTGCCCCGTGGCAACAAGGTGGGCATATTCACACCGGCGGGAGGTTTCGGGGTAATGGCCGTGGATGAGACGGAGCAGGAGGGCGCCTGGCCGAAGATGGTCATGGCCCGTCCCTCGCAAACCACGCAAAAGGCCATAAAGGAAGCTTCCTTCCCGTTCGTCGCCACAGGCAATCCAGTGGATCTCACCGCCTCGGTAACAGTTGATATGTATGCGCAATCACTAAAGATTTTCGCATCCGATCCAGATGTGGACATCCTTGTGGCCGGAATATTCTTCTCCCCTGCCGGACTTGGTGAGCCCACTGCACCCGCCATGGCCGATGCTGCCCGCTGGGTGGTGGACGAGCTTGGCAAACCGGTGGTGATGTTCGTGTTCGACGGTGAACGTACCTTCGACAGGACACGCTACTTCCATTCCCGCGGTCTTCCTGCATATCCTTCAGTGAGACGTGCGGTGAGGGCTGCCAGGGCTCTCGTGGAGCGTTCGGAATTTCTCAGGAGGCACGGTTCATGAACGTGAAAACCTGGCTAGATTCATTGAAAGTCCCCATGAAACCCGACGAGTGGGAAGTCAAGCAGCTCCTGTCAATGGCCGGATTCGAAGTGCCCCGGGGATGGCGCCTCGTGGACGGGGCACTTCCCGACGTGCCTTCGGACGGCGAATTCGCCGTGAAGGTATGCTCGCCGGACATCCTACACAAGACTGACCGCGGTGGTGTGATGCTGGGCACGAATGCTGCGGAGCTGGACAGCGCAGTAAGCGAGATGCGACGCAGGTTCCCCGGTTCTCCGGTGCTGGTGGAGGAGATGGTGCGTGACCGTGGCGTCGAGATGATCCTGGGCATGATCCGCGATCCCGAGGTGGGCCCTGCCATCATGCTGGGATGGGGTGGTGTCTACACGGAAGTACTTGGGGATGCCGCCTTCAGACTGCCTCCACTCACACCTGCTGACGTACACGACATGCTTGAGTCGCTGATGGTGTCGAAACTACTGGACTTCCGCGGATTCAAAGCCGATCGCGAGGCCCTGGTGAGGGCGGTGGTGAGGTTTTCGGAGATGGTGGCCGAACTTGGCGACTCCATACGAGAGATGGACATAAATCCCATGCTGGTAACCTCTTCCGGACCTCTCGTGTTGGATGCCAAGATGATTTTGGCCTAGGCCCCGGTTTTTACCTCGTACGTCACTGGAGATCGGATGAACTTTCCGTAGGGGATGGGTAAGGAGGGGCTGGTGTATGATTTTTTGATCATCTCAATAGGTCATATGTGATTCTTCTTCTCGTACCATCTGACGAACACGATTGAGAACCCCTGAGAACCACGTCCTCCATGCTCGGTTGCATTCATGAATATGGCCCAGATCTCGTGACTTCATGGCAGGACTATACGTGTCCATGACGGCATGGTTGAGCGATTTATGGTGTCGTAGTCCGTATACGGCGCGATGACGGTATAAGCGTAGTAAAATGCCGATGTTTTATATACCTAAAAGCTCAATGATTACAATATGTTATCCTGCAAAACAAGGCGCTGGAGTATGTCCTGAAAGTCATGAAATGACGACGGGGGTTTGTAAATGACGTGTTAGGCTTTATTATTGCTCCATGAATCTCGGCAGATTACGCAATTCAGTCAGAGCATCGATCATAATCGCGGCACTGGTATGCCTGGGAGAATCGGCCTGTACCTTCGATACGTCGGGTCTGGGGGTATGCCATGATTCCTGCAGGCCGGACACCATGCAGTGTGGTGACAGCATCGTACAGCAATGTGTGCTGATGTCCGACGGTTGTTACGACTGGAACGACGTTACGGACTGTGATGCCTCCGGTCTCGTGTGCGTTGAAGACGGCGGCAGCGCCCGGTGTACCGGGGTGACCAACAACATGAACAACTGTACGTGTACACCAGGGGAGAGGGCCTGCTCCAGTGATGGCCTGAGCGTGTTCGAATGCCGAGACGCCACGGATGGTGGCAGCTGCGCCTGGGAGCCGGTTCAGTCGTGTGGATCAGATGAAGTATGCAGGCAGGGTCAGTGTGTCGACTGTCATCCGTGTGTGGAGGGAGACCAGCTTTGCCTGTCTTCCGATACTGCCGCGTACCAGATCTGTGATGCCATGCCCGACGGCTGCACTGAGTGGCACGTGCAGCATTGTCAGTCAGATTCCATATGCGATAGTAATTCGGGGACGTGCGTTCAGTGTTCCGGCTGTACGGCAGGTGATAAGATATGCAGCGGAGATGGTTTCAACATAATGGAATGCAAGTCTGTGGATGCGTCGTGCATGGGGTATGTGCCTATTTCCGATTGCAGTAAGGGAATGATGGAGTTCTGCGACTCAGACGCCACTGAGGTGGGATGTAGACAGTTCGGAGACACCTGTGATGATGCCTTTTTCATCAGTGGCCCTACCAGGTTCGATTTCTCCGATTTCGGGGATCGTTTCAGCAACGATTCTACACGGGATGCGGCAGATGCTCTCAGTGAAAATGCCAGCTTCCCCATAAGATGGGCAGTCAAGCGGTACCAGTACCGTTCAGAGGCTTTTTTCGGCATGGAACTGACTGAGGGGCAGGTCGTGAGGATATCCTCTGAAGACAGGGTTTTCCTCTGGTCCATGACCGAGAACTGCGAAGAGAAGGCCATAAACTTCCAGCAGGGAACTCTTGTGTTTGGGGCACCGTGGACCGGCAGGTTCGTGTTTGGCGTGGAGCCTCCTTCCGATGCCACTCGGGTTACTGTCACCGTGGAAGACGCTACCACCGTATGTGATGTTTTCGGCTCGTACGATGACGGTGACAACAACACCCCCTTCGCTCCTGTGACGGTATCCGCCTCTTCGACCGTGTGTCTGCCGGTGCGCAGGTATGGAAGTGCTCAGTGCGTAAGGGTATCCTCAGTTCCTGACGAATCAGTCCTCATGGCCTGGACCACTGACATATACGGTAAGACCATGGCCGGTCCCCTGCAATTGACCATGTATGATTCTGCCTGGGCCCCTATTATGGTTCATGCCAGTGCAGAGGTGTCTGGCACTACGGTCAACTCCTTCCCTGAGGGTGATGTCCGCCCCGCCATGTACTATCTGGTGGAATCTGGTTCTGGAGGAGATTACTGGGTTTGTATGAGTGCCAAAGACAACGGTGGTGGAGCGATGCCCTATGCTGCGCTGCATATAATGGTTTCCTCGACACCGCGGCATCCTCAGACAGGTGAAGTCATCTTCTCAGAGGTCATGTTCAATGCCGAACCCGCGGAAAGAAACTGGATCGAACTGTCTAGTGCCGTAGAAAATGAGCCCCTGTTACTGGCCGACTGTGAGATCGATTATGTCACGGCAGACGGTTCTGTAGTTCATACTCTGACACTGCCGCAAGACACCTGGAATATCGTTCTACCGGGGGCATGGTACATGATTTCTGCGTCCCATGACGCTCGGAATGCCTACCTTTATACCGATGTGTTGGATTCGACGGGCCTTGCTTCAGTGGCTCCCGCGATGCATATCTCCAAACTCGTCCTGCGCTGTCAGGGACAGACTGTGGATGAGGCTATTTTACCGGTGGATGAGGTTTACGACGCCACCAATGTATCGTTCCAGATACCTCCGGGTTCGGATGCATCCACCAATGATTCTACTTCGGCCTGGTGTCCGTCCTATGTCTTTTTTTCTACTGGAAGTGCCAATCCCAGGGGCACGGGAACGCCGCGGTCCGCCAATGTGCCGTGTGATCCCGCATCGCTGCCCACGCTTTACGAGTGGGACTTCACCCAGGACTGTACCGGGACACAGTGGAGGATATGGCAGCACAACACAGACGAGGATTCCTGGGAGGGCACCAGTGTGCAGTGCGTTGCCGATGGAGTTCAGATCAGTGCTCTGCCAGGCTATAATTACCGTGAGCTCGGACTTATCGTGGATCTCAGGGGAGACAAACAGGTCATGATGCAGGTGGACTATGAGTTCTCCCCCTCCGAGGAGAGGACGAGATTCATGATACAGGCCTACCGTAGCTACCGTTATTATACATGGATGGCCATGAACGTTATGAGTCCACTTCCATTGTCAGGCACGGCGTTTTTCAAGCTCTATACCGAGCTGTCGGACAGTGCCCTGGTTACCCTGATTCCATCCCTTTCAACGATAGATGCTACATCGGACAACCAGTCAGTACTCGTGATAAAGAAAATATCTCTCAAAAAAGTCAATTAAATCAAGTAGTTATCAGGCTACCCATGCTGGGATGACGGTTAGTGAACGCCCTTGCGCTTTGCGTCATTGTGATTAGGATAGCGCCATGCCAAAACCAAGTTTTTATAGAATGCCCCGCGATAAACGAGAGAGGCTACTTAAGGTGGCCCTGAAGGAGTTTGCAGCCCACGGTTACAGTAAGGGTTCACAAAACCGCATAATAAAGGAGGCCGGTTTCTCGAAGCCTTCCCTGTACTACTATCTCGGAGGCAAGGCAGATCTGTTCGCTGCCGTGGTGGCAGAGGTCCTCGACCGCTTTTATTCCATTGTGAAGGCCCACATAAGACGTACGTCTCCCGGAGAATTCTGGACAAGCCTCGAAGAAGCCCTGTCAGAGATAATCCGTCTGGGACTCGACAAAAATTACAACCGTATATTTAGGGATTTTCACGATCCTGCCATCAGGGAGGAGATAGGGCCGTACCTCGGTGACGTGGAACGTGTGGCGAACAACTGGGTCCGTGAGGTGATTCGTGCCGGTCTGGAGACAGGCGCATTCGACAGGGTCCTACCCATGGATCTGCTCGCACGCCTCATGCTCTCGGAGTTCGAGAGCCTCCAGGAGTGGCTGTCCATGCGTCTGGTCTATATAAGGGACGACTCCGAGCGGGAGTCCATAGCCGAGGCAACCCTGGAAGTCATCCGTTCCCTTCTCGAATCTGGGTATGCCGTGGAACCCTCCCGGGTGGAGATACTTCATCAGTTGGAGCAGCGCCGACTCATGGCCCAGGCCTGAAGTTGCCTGACAGAACATGTTCTACTCCAGGAGACGCATTGAAGACGCAGTAGCAAGAAGGCAGGGAGTGATACTGGACTTCACGCGCCGCACTGATCCCGCTTTCGTGCCTTCGGTGTGGGACAATCTCCGGGATGCCCTCGATGTAACTTCGCCAACAGTACTCCACGTATGGACCAAGTGGCCGGGCCGGGTTGCTGATATCGGACGTGAAATCCTTGATGCTCTAAGAAAAAATGGCACAATAATTGCTGCCCAGGTCACCGTGAACCGCTATGGACGCAACCTGGAGCCGCGTATACCCGAAAATCACGGTCTGGACCGTCTCGTCCCACTGTTGGGTGGTTTTGACCATGTGACCTGGCGTTTCGATCCCGTGATTCCGTACGTGCCCTTTGAGGAGCGTTTCTTGCGCACTGCAGAGGAGATGACCAACCTGGGGGTACGCCGTCTGGTGGTGAACACCATTGCGCCTCCGGGTAGGTACAAACGCGTGGACAGGCGTCTGGCCGCCATGTGGGAATGGTGGACCCCGGAAAGGTTCGGCCTGGATCCCGAGGATGCCCGCCGGGACAGGTACGTACCTCCTCCACTGCAACGGCATACCCCATCCGTGTGGAACGGGTGGGCGCGTTGGCAGTACGACGTATTTTCACGCATCGTGGAACTGGCCCAGTCTTTCGGGTTTAGGGTTCAGCCCTGTGCGGAGACTGCATGGCTGTATGGGGTGGTGGAAGGGCTCAGTCCAGCGGGGTGCATATCCCAGCAGTGGCTGGCCTCCTTGGGGCTCCTTCAGGATATCCCGCTGCGCCCCACCAGGGCCGGCTGCGGATGCGTGTACACCGTGGACGTGGGTTCCTACGGGCACTGGTCCCGCTGTGGTGGGTGCCGGTACTGCTATGCAGGCTGATCACATGGGGCGCGGGTCTATCTCAGGCGGGAAGAAGCGTACCTCGATGCCCAGGTCTTCGGATATGCGGGCACCGAGATCCTGTATCCCAAAGCTTTCTGACATGTCGTGCCCCATGGCGTAGTAGTTGCCCCCCATCTCCATGGCCAGATAAGGTGACGGTTCTCCCACCTCTCCGGTGATGTAGGCGTCAAACCCCTTCTCGAGTGCCTCTTCGAACCACTCGTCGCCCCCTCCAGTGACGCAGGCCACCCTTTTTATGGTGCGTGGGCCGAACTTGAAGGACTGGACGGGCCGCTGAGCAATGTCCTCCAGCCTTGCGTGAAGCTCTTCGGGGGTACATTCGCATTCTCCCCACATACCGATGAGCGCTCCGCGGTAGGTGCCGAACCGTCCCCCTGGAGTTATTCCTGCCCGACGGAACAGGGCAGCAGCGTTGCCCACCTCTGGATGGGCGTCCAGGGGCAGGTGGTAGGCCAGAAGCGCCACGTCGTGCTCCATTAGCACCTTTATGCGTTTGTACAGATGGCCCGTGATGGTCACGGGTTTGCCCCAAAACAGACCGTGGTGCACCAGTATGGCATCGGCTCCCCATGCCACGGCCCGCTCCATGGTGTGAAATCCGGCTGTGACTGCCAGGGCCAGGCGGTGTATCTCCCTGGTGCCATACACCTGTATGCCCGACGGTGCGTAGTCGTTGAATTCCTGGGGATTCAAAAGAGCGTGAAGGTATTCCTCCAGTGCCTTAGGTGTCATAATTTCTCTCCTAACATATTGTAATTATTGAATTATTTCGGGTCGCTCGCATCGCCGGACTGGGCTGCCGCGTGGATCACCTGCACTCCTTTGGGAGGAGTGAACCTGAACAGGTCGTCCTTCACAGAGACGTTCTCACTGGTGTTCTTGAACACCACGATGTTTTTGTCACCCTGGTGGCTGTATACGATACTCTTGTGAACCCGGCCTTGCCCGTCGATGACGAACAGCACGTATCTGTAGTGGGGAGAACGTTTCTTGGGCTTGAGCTTGAGTACCTTGAGTCCAGGCCCGCCGAATTTGGAGCGAGGGATGTACTTCACGTCGTACTCGTCCGCCAGACTCACTTTGGACCAGAGAAAACGCACGGATGCAGGAAGTGCGGACTCTCTCACCTCTGACCAGAACACCTGCCTGTTGTCAGGCTCGTAGATCCACAGTTTCTTACCGTCTATGACGAAGAGTTTCTTGTGTGGAGAAGTGTACTCCCACAGCAGTTTTCCCGGTCTCTTGATGAGGATGCGGCCTTTTTCGGTGCCCTGGGGCCCGTGGAACCGCTTCACGTATGTCTGTTCAAAGGAAATCCTCATGGAACCGACCCTGGCATAATGTGTCTCCATGAGTCTGACCAGCTGGAGAGCTTCTTTGGTATTATAGGGGATTGCTCCGAGTACCAGTGCTGCTGTGATGGCTGCATACATCATTCACCTCCATGTACGGCACATACTGCCATACCTCATGGAACTGCCATACGCCCGGTTGCGGGAATCATTTATGCCTCAGACACTTCCGGCTGTAAACGGCAGTTCTCAGAACTCTGGCGGTCGTATGTCTTCATTTTTGGGAATTTCCCCGTGGGACTGCGCCGTTGGAGCGACTCGAGCGGTGAGACTTCTTTTTCTTGCGGGCGGATTTGCTGCGCCGCTTCTTTCTCAGTCTGGCGCGGATGAGCCTGCGGTTGGCCCGTCTTCTGGCTCTGATGATCCGTATGACGCGCCGTACTGAAGGGTGGGCCCTCGAAGACAGACGGCGTACCCACTTGCGTCCGTAGTTCTGGGGTTCGAGAAGTGCGGTGCGGTGCGGTCTGCGCCACGGTTTCCTCCAGGGCTGGTAGGCCGACAGGTGGATATGATCCTGGTGTTCTCGGTCTGAGTCAGGGGTGATGATCCTCTCGAAATAGTGGGATCTGTCCAGATCACATGCCAACTGACGCAGGAGCCTGGCACCTCTGCTCTTGGCCTTGCCTTCACACGTTGGGCCGGCCCCGAGGCCTTTCTCGTAATCGTCCTTGACCCAGTAGGTGTGTCCGTCGTCCGTCTTTATGGCGTAGATGTCCACGGCTAGGCCCTTGGCATGGCGTGAGAGCCTGGCAGTGTTCTTCACGTAGCGGTATGAGTAGGCCTTGCCTATGATGACCTGTTTTACCCCTCCGTTGACGTTGAATATCTTGGAAGTACGTGCCAGAGAAAGGGCCAGCCAGCAGTCCATGAGAACATCGCCCTTCTGTCCGCCCTGGTATACTGTGATGTGCCGCAGCCTGCCGCCCAGCACATATATGGGAGTGCGTACGCCCTTGGTGGGTGGGGCGATGCGGTAGGGTACGCCCAGTCTGCGCAGTTTTCGAAGGCACCTGCGGTCGAGGTTTCTGCGTTTCTTCCGGCTGTGATGCCTCTTTTTGGCCTGAGCCCGGGGTATGTATACTGCCTGGTTCACGACTGCTCCGGCAGTAAACATCATGAATACTGTGAAAACGAGTGTTCTGAGTCTTTCCATAGGGAATGCCTCCATGGATCGCGAGCCGGTCTTGTCCTGCCGGTTCGCGTGCCGTACATGGCAGACAGATGTGAATCGACGGTTCTGTCGGTAGTCTGCCCGGTGCACGGACACGACGTTTTAGTAGGAATTTTCTTCAATGGAAAGGAAAGGACACACGAAAGCACCACATGACTTTGTGCGATGTCCCACCTGATGACACGGGCGGGATCATCGGTTAAGGTGCGGCCATGCATATGGCACCGGTGGACTGGTGGATACTGGCCGCATACATGACACTGTCACTTCTGGTAGGAGCCCTCCTTGCCAGGCGTGCGTCCTCGTCGGTGGAGTCCTTCTTCGCGGGGGGCAGATCCATGGGATGGGGACTTTTGGGAGTATCCATAGCTGCCACCACGTTTGCCTCGGATACTCCCCTGGCCGTGGTGGAGCTGGTACGCACCGGAGGCGTGGCAGGTCAGTGGCTATGGTGGTCGTTCGTGCTGTCCCACCTTCTCATCGCAGTGCTCTTCGCCCGCATGTGGCGTGCCAGCGGGGTCATCACAGACGCGGAATTCCTTGAACTGAGATACGGAGGTCGGCCAGCTTCCGTTTTGCGTGCAGTCAAAGCCTTCTACCTGGCCGTTCCCATCAACATACTCACCCTGGGATGGGTAATGCTGGCCATGGCCCAGGTGACGGATGCCGTGGTGCCCTGGAACCAGTTGTCCGGGCATCTTCCCGACTCGTGGCTTGCCGAGGGAACCCGTCAGTGGGTGGTCATGGGTGCCCTGGGACTGGTGGCTTATCTGTATTCCGCAGCCAGTGGACTGTGGGGTGTGGTGGTGACGGACGGTATTCAGATTGTTGTGGCCTTGGCGGGTTCCTTTGCCCTGGCGTTTTTCGTTCTAAGGGACGTGCCCCTGAGTAGTGTGCCTGCTTCTACTTTCTCGTCTTCCCCATTCCGTCTGCCGTGGCAGTCCCTGGCTGTTTTCATTGGGGTGCAGTGGTGGGCCAACAAATATGCCGACGGTGGGGGGTATCTGGTGCAGAGGCTGGCTGCAGTGCGTAGGGAGGAGGATGCTCCGAAGGCCGTGTGGGTGTTCGCCCTGATTCACTACTTCGTGCGTCCGTGGCCATGGATAGTAGTGGGACTTGCTTCACTTGCGGTGTTTCCCGCCGTCACGGACCACAAGCGCGTCTATCCCATGATGATGGCCCGTTTCCTGCCTTCCGGATGGCTCGGGGTGGTGGTCGCGTCTTTTGCGGCTGCGTTCATGTCCACGGTGGACACTCATCTCAACTGGGGATCGTCCTACATCGTCAGGGATCTGTACCAGAAATTCGGCGGAGAAGGTGCCCGCAGTGATGCCCGGGCACTGTGGGGTTGGACGCATCTCGGCTGCCCTCATGCTGGTGTTGGCCATGGCAGCTGCCCGGTCCATGAATTCCATATCAGGAGCATGGAAAGTGGTCATCCTTCTTGGTGCTGGTCTGGGGCCCGTGCTCATCCTCAGGTGGCTGTGGTGGAGAGTGACAGCCTGGGGTGAGCTCGCTGCTCTCGTGACGTCCACGGTGGTGGCTCTTGTGGTGATGGCAGCGGATCTCCCGTATGCTTGGCGTCTTACGGTCACTGCCCTGGTGTCCACGGTGGTGGCCCTGGTGGTGTCTTTCGTAGGCCCGGCCGAGTCAGATGACGTGTTGAGGGCCTTTCACCAGAAGGTTAGGCCTCCTGGTCCGGGATGGAGACGCTTCGGTACCTCGGTACCTCTGTGGCCTCTGTTCATGAGCTGGCTGGCGTGGGCAGTGGTGGCAGTGACCTTCCTGTCCGTATCCGGCTGGCTCATGAGGCTGGTACTCACGTAACAGGAAAAATCATCCAGTGCTCTTAATTCCTGACCATTTTTGACGAATGGATCTCATGGGAGAGTATCGTTTCGGCTCACCAGAATCACACTTCTGGAGGGCGATGAAAAATTTGTCTTTAATTTCAGTATGTTACACTGGTTTATAGTGTCGCTGGTGAGCGGTATTCTGACTGACTGCAGGGCAGCACCAGGCTGCTTTCAGGCTACTGGCATCGGAGGAAGCCATGGATATAGCCACAATATTAGGGTTCGTGATGTCCTTCGGCCTCATGATTTGGGCCATGCTGGGTGGTGGAAATCTGGGCATATTCGTAGACGTACCGTCCCTGGCCATCGTGGTGGGTGGTACCATTGGCACTGGGTTCATACATTTCCCGTTGAAGGACATGCTTGGAGCGATGAAAATCGCCAAGAACGCCTTCTTTGCAAAGGATAGGGATCCCAAGGATCTGATTTCCATGATCGTGGAATATGCCAACAAAGCCAGAAAGGAAGGCATACTGGCCCTGGAGTCCGCCATTCAGGAAACGGATGACGAGTTTCTGGCCGAAGGTCTCCAGCTTGCGGTGGACGGTCAGGAACCCGCGGCCATAGAGGCCATTCTCATCAACGAGATAGAGCAGCTCAAAAAGCGTCATGAGCAGGGGCAGGACATATTCATGGCCCTGGGGTCCTACGCTCCTGCCATGGGACTCATCGGTACGCTCATCGGTCTGGTGCAGATGCTCCAGAATCTGTCGGATCCGAACTCCATCGGTCCGGCCATGGCCGTGGCACTTCTTACGACGTTCTACGGCGCTATCTTGGCCAACGTCATATTCATGCCCATTCGTGGCAAACTGGAACGGCGTAGCAAAAAGGAACAGTTCATACGGGAGCTGGTACTAGAGGGCATTTTGTCCATAGCCGCAGGTGACAATCCCCGTCTCGTGGAGCAGCGTCTGCAGGCTTTCTTCTCCATGAGCGACAGGCCCCAGAGCGAGGAGTAGTCATTCATGGCCGAGGAGGAAAAGGTCAGAAAGGCCAGACGGCAGGAAGATGAAGACGATGGAGGTGGCGGTGACAGCTTTACCGTCATGTTCACGTCACTATCCATCATTTTGCTGGCCTTCTTCATACTTCTCAAATCCATGACCGCCGTGGACGAGCAGAAACGTAAGGTGGCCATAGGTTCACTGTTCGGGACTTTCGGCATACTTCCCGGTGGCGAGAACTTCGACAAGAAGGGCAAGTACTATGCACGGCTTGTACCCCTGGTGCTGACTGGAGAGATCTTTCAGGGGCTATCCAGTGAAAAGGAACTTCTGGAATCCCACGGATATCTGCGCAGACCCGCAGATCTCAAGGTGGAGCTCACGTCAGACGGTGTGAAGGTGGTAATGAGATCTGCCCTGTTGTTCGGCTCGGGGCGTGTATCCATAGACCCACGCGCCTATCCTGTGCTCGATCGTATAGCCGGCATACTGATGCAGGTGGAAAACCCAATAGAAATCATAGGTTACGTGAAGGATCCCGTTCCTGGAGCCGTCACCAGGGATGACTGGGATCTGTCCATTGCCAGGGCCGTTACAGTGGCCGATTATATGGTCAGGGGCAGCGGTTTGGATCCCAGACTCATACATGTCGTGGGACGGGGACCTTATCCGTACGGTGAGAAGGGGACTCCAGTACATGTCCCAACCAACGATACGGTGGTCATATTCATAAGAAGCGAGAAACTCACCCTTCCCAGTCCGGTGAAGAGACTCCGGCTGGTTCCTGGAAGGGGCAAACCGCAGAGTCGGCCTGAGGATGTCCAGGTCCCGTGAGGAGTGAGTCATGGCAAAGATAGATCCGAATGCATGGATGATGACCTTCTCGGATCTCCTGAATCTTCTCATCACGTTCTTCGTGCTCCTGATTGCCATGTCGTCCATGGACAACAAGAAGCTCAAGCAGGTGTCTGGTTTCTTTCAGGGGGCAGTGGGCGTCCTTGAGAAGACCTCCTCGGGTGTGATCAAGCCTGGTCCGGCTTCTTCCAGTCACAGTGGAATGGGTGGGCGTCCTGCAGTGGACACCAACATTCCGGCCACAGGCCCCTTGGGAGGCTCCAAGGTTCGCAGCGCAGCCCCTGACGAGAAGGGGGACTCCAATATTCCGTCGAAGAAACACATGGCACTCCGCGGTTCAGCCACCAGACTATTCAAGGGTCAGCCCTACGGATGGCAGGATTTCGCCCGTAAGGTGCTGGAGGTGATTCACGATCCCGATATGAATCCCTATCTGCGCATCAAGGAGCGGCCCGACGGATACGAGATCTCTCTGGACAAGGTGGATCCCTTCCTTCCTGGCAGTTCGCGTATGAATCCCAGGGCCGTGAGATACCTGCTCAGGGTGGCGTCACTGGCCCGCATATGCAATTGTGAGGTCCACATAGAGGGAGGCTTCAAGGACGGTGAGGACTACATGAACGAGGATCATCCCACGATATTCCATCTTGGAGCCAAGCGTGCGGCAGTCCTGGCCGAGTTCATGCAGCGCGAGGGGGTTCCTGGGATGCGTCTGTATCCAGAGACAGTAGTTTATTCGCGCAACAGACAGGTTACATTTTATTTCAGGACACGGAGAAGAACCCTGGGGAGGTAGAACATGGCAGATGAACAGATCCAGTCCGAAGAGCAGGGTGGCGGAAAGGGAAAGATGGTTCTCGTGATAGGCTTAGTCGGAGCACTCTTGGTGGGAGGTGGTGTGGCGTTTGCCGTGGCCATGATGATGGGCGGTGGTGACGGCAACAAGAAGGCTGCACCTGCTGCGCCTCAGGTTCCTGCCCAGGGAGCGGCTCAGGTTCCTGCCCAGGGCCCGGCAGTAGCGCAGACAGGACTCAGGAGCGGTCCGCCAACCGGACCTCTGGTACCTTTCGAGACGGTGATAGTCAATCTCAACGAGCCAGGAGGAACCAGGTATCTCAAGGCAACCTTCCAGGTGGAGGTCTCGTCCAAGGGGGTCGAGAAGGAGCTCGAGAAGGTCAAGATCCCTGTGAAGGACGCCCTCATAGAGTATCTCTCCTCCCTTACCCTTTCGGAAACTCAGAGCATGGATGCCAAGCGCAAGATAAAGCTCAATATAATCAACCGGATAAACCGCTTCTTGACCACGGGCCGTGTCCTGAATATCTACTTCACCGAGTTTGTGGTACAGTAACCATCCTTTTCGGTTCCTGACACGAACGCGGCCAGTTGTGTGGCATGTTCTGAAAAAGTCATGAAATTACGCATAGTTACAGTTATCGTTTTGTTGTTTTCTTTCGTGGTGTCCTGTTCACGCAGGGATGATGATCCCTATTCCGACAAGGCTGCTAGGGAAGCACTGACGGGGCAGTATGATTCCCTGGAGAATGCCACTGGAACCAAGAATGATGTAAAATCACTCGAGAAGATGGTGCTGTCCAAGGACCCATTCAGGGCAGGGGCAGCTCTCAAGAGGGCCTCGGGCTGGGACTGGGAGCGATCCCGCAGTGTGTTTCTCGAGGCTATGAAGTCGTCCCTTTCCCTGGTCAGGGATCAGGCTGCCAGGTATCTGATGGAGGGTGAGGCCAATCACGGGGCACCGGAGTCATCCACCTGGTACGAGACCTTCGAGGTACTTCTCAGGCAGGTAACGGATGGGAGACTGTCCGATGCCACGGTGAGAAAGTTCGCTCATCTGGCAGGCACCGAACGTCACGATCAGGTGAGGGACGCCATACGGCTCAGCAGTGGCCCCCGACGTCTGCGGGGCATGAGATTCCTGTGTACCATGGATCTCACCGATGAGGACGTTCGGTTCTTACGCCGAAATACGGCATGGATAACCGACGATGACGTGTTCTCCCTGTGTGATGGGAAGGTTCGCAAGGCCACATTCGGCAAGAAGAGCCTTACCAGAGGTGTGAGATGAGGTTCCGCAGGCCCCCTGCGAAGGGATGGTCGGGCATGGTCATGGATCTCACGCCTCTCATAGATGTGGTGTTCCTGCTTCTGATATTCTTCCTGCTTACGACGGCTCCCGCACCCGATCCCACCATGGCTGTGAGACTTCCCGAGGCCAGCAGCGGTCGGACACTGGCTTTGCCTGAGGAAGTCGTGCTCTTCATGCGTTCGGATGGCACCCTGATTCTCGAGGGACGTCGGGTGAGTGTGGAAAACCTGTCAGACATTCTCAGGGAGATGAAAAAGAACCGTAACATCTCCAGGGTAGTTCTAAAAGGGGATACTGCTGCCCGGTACGGAATGGTGGTGAAGGTGCTAGATGCAGTGACGGCCGCCCAGCTTCCCCTGGGAGTGGCTGTCCGCAGACAGGATGCGGAAGGTGGACATGAGTAGCAGACTGCTCATGGCTCTTGGTGTTACATCCGTCCTGGTCCTTCCCGTCAGTGTACGGGCTCAGATCGTCAACGTGCAGTCCCTCCTGATGAAGGAGGCCAAGCCTGGACTCACACTTTCATTCACCGTAAGCGGCGACCTACGCCGGGGAAACGTGGAGTACCTGAAGGCAGCCGGTGGGGTGGTCTCCTATTTCAGGCGTGGCCGGCACAGGCTCATCGTGACCGGCAGGATGGACTACGCCTCGAAGGATGACGCCAGTTTCATACAGGAGACCTTCGAACATGCACGCTGGCGCTGGTGGCTGTGGAAGAAGGTAGGGTTGGAACTCTTCTTCCAGCACGGATACAGACCCCTGTCACGTATAGCCATGCGGGCCCTGGTCGGGGGCGGTGTTCCCTTCACAGTGGTGAAGTCTAGCAGGTGGTTCTTCTCTGGGGGCATGGCTTTAATGTTGGAGCGCGACGTGTATTCCACTGACGATAGCTATTCGGATTCGGGAACCGTGCACGACTACACCAGACTCGATGCCTTCGTGACACTGGCCTGGACTCCGGACCGGGTCAAGTCAGTGGTGACAGCATACA
>JALWFW010000340.1:0-5392 GCA_027013865.1 Polyangiaceae bacterium
CAGACGTCTGGACTTACCGATTCCTATGTGTTCAAGCCTGCCGCGCAGCTGCCTCACAGACTCGTCCGAAGATCTGCCTTCCCTCAAAATGAGTCCGGGTTCTTTCTCCATGAATTCCCTCAACAGGCCAAGGGTATAGACGATCAATTTCTCGTTCATACCCATCTCCGCAATGGAGATGAACGTATGGAAGACCTTCTTGAGGTCGTCCCGCATTAGGTGAATCATGCCGTCTATGGTCTGTACAGGGTTGTTGATCTCGTGGGCGATGGAAGCCAGCAGGATTCCAAGACCAGCCATCCGTTCGCTCAGTGCGAGTTGAGTCTGGGCCTCCTGGAGTTCCACGTTCTTCTGCTGCAAAGCGACATTGGCCTCTTCGAGCTCCCTGGTCCTCTCCCTGACCATGGTATCGAGGTGAAGCATGAAACTCTTGACCTTTTGATAGAGTTTGGCGTTGAACAGTCCCGCCTCTATGATGTCGAGGGTCGCCATGAGAACACGCACGTGCTCTTCCGAAAATGCATCCCTGCGCCACAGACATATGATTCCGATTGGCTGACCGCCATATCTGAGAACGGCACACAGTGCGCTTCCGCTGACTCCCCTGCATTCCATGTCCGTAACCACAGGCATGTCCGAATCGATCACCCCCAGCAGGAATTCAGTAAACTGACGTTCTTCCTTGACCGTGATGCACTCGGACATCTCGCCCTTCGACACCACCGGTAAGAAGGTATCGAGCATGCCTTGATGGTCACTGGCTTCCCTGCTACCCTGACTCTGAATCTGAACCTCTGCCAGAGACGCATCCTTTGGTTCGAATTCCCCCAGCATGAACATGCCCTTCTCTGCGCTAAATATGGAGGAGAGTTCTTCGAAGGCCTGCTCTGCCACACCTCTGACTGATCGCTCCTTCCTTATGGACAGGCCAATCTCATGGAGGGTTGATATCTCACTTATCTTCGATGCAAGGAGTTTTCTCCGTCTGTTAAGCACATGGACCATCATTCCGATGGCCTTTTTGAGTTCATCGATCTCGTCTGTACCCGGCTCCCTGGAAACCGTAGGGTCTTGTTCCTCCGCCTGATGCCAGGCGTCCTCGGCCACCTTCAGAAGGGGCTTCACCCACTGCTGGGAGACCTTCATGCCAAGCAGTATGACCACCAGGGAGGCTATGATGGATAGGAAGATCATGGCTCCTATGGCGCCCTTGCGCCCCTCGTGGAGACGGGTAAAGTCTCCAGACACCATGAGAAGAGCAGTATCACGACCTGAAGCGTCCTTGAGATGCACGAGTTTAGAAGAATAATAGCGTCCGTTGCGCTTGAAGGAGATCACCGGAGTACGCAGTGTTCCCCGCCAGTAGCGACTGAGCTTGTCCATGGGTGAAACCACCGTAGCCGGGAAGGAGGTGAACACCTGTCTAGACAACATCACCCCCCGGGGTACTGCGACTATCGTAATGTCGGCTCCCAGTAATATCTTGAGATCTTTGCAGAAACTGTCGTCCAGAGGATACTCCAAAATGATAGCACCCACTAAATTGTAGGATTCATCCAGTACAGGTGCGCCAGCCACCAGATAGAGGACCTCTCCCTTACTGCCGTCTGTTCCCCTGCCTATGCGGTAATCCAGGAAATTACGGTACTGACGTGCAGTCTTGAGAATAGGTTTGGGATCTATGGCCAGCGGGGAGCCCTCCAGTGACGTACCGTACAGGCCTCCAGACTTTACCAGTGGCGTCCATTTCCCCCTGCTACTCAACCCATAGAGTACATAATTTATCCTATCGTCGGACAAGGAATGCTCCCCAAGTTTCATGAGCATGTCCACGCGTGTCTCACTGTAATGCCTGAACTGACCGGCCACTTCTCTAACCAGTGGATCCGAAGACAACTGAATGGCCGTATCGTGTAGATCATCCAGCTTATCCACGAGAATATTCACGGCTACACTGACGGTACGGTCCAGTTCATCAGACAGACTCTTCTCCAGACGGGTGGCTATCAGACTCAGCCCCAGAATACTGGCTCCGAATCCCGGAACCACGCCCAGAACGATGAGCCAGGTGGCAAACCTGTGTCGTAACTTCATCTGTTCCTCACCGGACGTGCTTTGGAATAATCTATCATACCCATTGCTGCAGCCCTGACATTGGTAACCCTGGAAGAATGGAGCACCACATATCTGACCACGGCCATGGGGATCCACGGAACATCGCGCCAGAAGACTTTGACCGCTTCCCTGTAGTGATTTATGCGCTGTTCCACACTGTTGACCATGAGCGCCTTGTCCAGCGCCCTGTTAAATTCGGAATCAAAAAAGTTGGCCAGGTTGAAGGATGGGTTGTATTCAGGCCTGCCATCCCTTACCCGAGTATAAAGGAGAGGATACAGGAACGTGGATGGTGCTGGATAGTCTGGAATCCATCCGTGAACCGCGATATCGTGCTTACCTTCCTTAACGGCCTGTTTGAACTGTTTGTATGGCAGACTGACGATACGCACCCTAAGTCCCGCCTGTCTGAGAGAAGTGGCAATCATATTGGCCATCAGCACTGGTGCCGGTAGGTACGCCCTAGGTTTGTCCACCACGTAGAAAAGTATGGGATCCCGTCGCTCCAAAAGCCCACTGTCCTTCAGAAGCGCTCTGGCGTCGTCGGGGGAATAATGCATCCAAGGAAGATCTCGAATCATCTTGCCAGGCAGTACCCTTACGCCCTCTACCTTCATGTTGCAGGGGAACGGACAGTCCAGGACCTCGGCGTTCCCCTGAAATACATAGTCTACTATACGGCTTCGCTGGATGGCATACGCCACTGCAAGGCGATTGGTTCTGTTGCCCATGGGCGGACGTAGGGTATTGAATGCCAGATATACTATCGCTGTTCCGGGGGACTTCGACACACTGATGCCTGGATGAAGGGACAGTGCCGCTAAATTCTGGTAGTTGAAGTCCATGACGATGTCTCCGGCGCCACCCCTCAGGGCGAGCAGTCTGCGTTTCTCCGAAGGTACGACTTCGAATCTGAGATACCTGAACTTCGGCAGGGCAGAACGGTTCCAGTAATGGTCGAAGCGTTCGAGCAGGACACTGCCGTCGTCTTCCTTCTTCAGGAACCTGTACGGACCAGTACCCACTGGATGCTCTGCCAGATTGCCCCGTCTGGAAGCAGCTGGAGAGACTATACTCACCGGAAACAGGGTCAGGTTGTACCTGAACAGCGGATAGGGCTTTTTAAGGGTCACTACCACCGTGTAGTCTCCCCTGGCCTCCACACTGTCCACTATGGAAAAATACGCTTTCCAGTACGCATAGGTACACGAGGACGTACGTGATTGACTGTTCGGGTTTGCTACTGCCCTCATCTGACGTCTGAAGGTCTCGACGACCGCCTTTGCATCGAGGAGCTCTCCGTCATGAAAACGTATGCCCTTACGGAGAATTATGTTCCAGTGGATGTCGTCGGTGGTGTTGACCGAGTGTGCGAGATGGGGAACGATTTCACCTGCAGGAGATATTCTCAGTAGCGTTTCATAGAGCTGAGTGACTATTTCTACTGATTCCATACCCACCACGCAGGCTGGATCGAGACTCTCGTATTTCTTGGACTTCAGTACGCGCAGTATGCTGCCCGTGTCATCCTGGGCTCCAGGTCCGCATGCAGTGAGGAGAACGCTCCACACAGTGTAGAGAAAAATCAGGAATTTTCTCATCTTCAATCTGATCCCCGGGGATGCTACCTTATCTTGTCATGTTTGTAAAAATGTTTGAACCGTCACGCTCGGGCGGGTTATATACTGGCACATGGGATTATTGTACCCCCGGATACCCGCTTTCTTGTCTGGCATGGTCGTGCTGGGAGCCCTTCTGTGGGGGCTTGCCGGGACGGTGCCGCGTGGTGGTCCAACGGTCAAGACCGTACTTTCCGGTCACGTGTCGGTACCCACCGGCTCACCGATCCTGATGGGCGGGGTCAGACTGGGAGAGGTCATACACACTGAATACGGCTCCTCCGACACGTCGATCCTGCTCAGACTGACCACCGAAGGTGCCTCCATGCTTCGTGCAGGGGATCTCCTGGTGCTCGCCCCCACCGGAACGGTCCTGCAAAAGGGGTTCATGGTGATTCCACGCAGACCGTCCCCTCCGGTGAGTGAAGGCACGACTATGGACGCCACCCGTACCCCCGACCTGGAGATGCTGAAAACCCGGCTCGAAAGAGTCATTGCCACCACGAGCGGGATTGTCCACAGACACCGGCGGCAGACGAAAAGACTGCTGGCATCCTCAAGACTCCTGCGCCGCAGTATTCGGCGCCTTCCCCGGACCGATCTCGCCTCTGCAGTACATATCATAGAAAAATACCGTAGACTGGCCGCTCGGACCAGCTGTCCCGGATGCCTGAAGCACCGTGTCTCCCTGAATCACGCAACTATTCGTTCTTTAGCGAACGATATCGTTGTACCCCAAATGCCCGTAAAGGAAATCCGTTCACTCAAACGCAGGGTAGCCTATTACGAGCACGAGATCAGACTCATATCGTCACGGAAGGATGGCCTGGCCCATTCTGCCGGCGCACTCATACGTCTGGCGAGTCATGGAAGCGCCATGGCCCTGGCCTCGGACAGACGCCTGTTCGACGATCTCAAGGCCATGCTGTTCAATGCCAAAAACGCGCCGGTGCATTTCATGCTCAAAAGGAGGATCCCGTCCAGGTGGTGAGATTACCCGTAAGAACAGCAGAACCTGGCAGCATCGTGACCATTGGCTCGTCGGTACCATCCTTTCACACTCTCCTTGCATCCCATGCTGCCCACGATTCGAAGAACGTCATCCTTTACGTGGTACACAGCCAGTCCAGGGCACTCCAGGCCGCGGATGAGCTGGCCACGTATCTAGGCAGCCCCAGGCTCTTTCCCGAGGATCCTGCCTCAGCCAGACGGGTGGAACACTTCCCGTGGGTGGAAGGGTCCGTTTATACGGACGTTCTGCCCGACCGCGAACGCATCGAGGAACGACTCGCTCTACTGGGAAGGCTCATGTTTGGCAAGGCAGCCGGAGCCATAGTGGTGGCGGGTATAGAATCCTTGGCCCGCAAGGTCATATCCCCCGATGCATACGAAGACCGTTCCCAGATACTTGCCGCAGGCATGCTTCTGGACCGGGACGAGTTGGCCAGGGAACTGGCAAACGCAGGATACCGCCGTACTGACGTCGTGGACGAGCCAGGAACCTTTGCCATACGTGCCAAAGTAGTGGACCTGCATCCCCCCATGTACCCCGAACCGGTGCGTATCCATCTGTGGGGAGACGAGATAGAAACCATATCGTTCTTCGATCCCGTGACTCAGCGCCGCATACGTGAGACCGGAGAAATTTATGTCCACCC
>JALWFW010000340.1:5402-6606 GCA_027013865.1 Polyangiaceae bacterium
TGCGTGAGGCCCGGCTCACAAGGACTTCAGGTCTTCGCGAGGAACTCTACGCTCTGGCTGACGAGGTGGCCCATCCATCCACCAAGACCGCCTATCTGCTAGAACGCATCACCGATGGAGAGGAATTTTTCGGCATGGAACCCCTCACTCCTCTGTACCACGGTGACATGGCAACCCTCGCGGACTACCTTCCTGACGGGTCCCGCGTCATGGTGGAGGATCCGGCAGCCGTGCGCCATGGACTCGAAGTCCTCCTGGCTGCAGAGGAGGAAAAATTCCAAACATGGAAGCAGCGCGGACGCATAACCGTTCCGGTGAAGCGCTTCTATGCTACCTACGAGGATCTAGAGAAAGCCTGGCAACGCTACGGAATCACCCACATCGATCCAGCAGTAACCCCAGACATCGAGACGATGAGTACGGCCTCGATGCGCACCCAGGTTCACGCATCTCTCACCGGAGAAGGAGATCCGATATCGTTTCTTGAAGAACGATATCTGGCCTGGTTGAATGACGGACGCACCATCCATCTCATCAGCCCAGAATCCATGGAGCGTTCTCCAGTTGCCAGAGCCGCACGCTCCCTGGGTATCACGCCACAGGACCCTGATAAGTCCGGCCCCCCGGAGATGGTGCCAGGTAAAGGCGTCTTGTTCCGCAGAGGTCACGTGACCACTGGTTTCGAGACACCGTACGCCGTCCTGGTGTCAGAGGAAGAACTCTTCGGAGTCCGAGCCAGACGACCCAAACGGAGAAAAGCCCGTTTGAAAGCACCCCTAACCGGCTTCGAGGAGCTGGAGTCCGGAGCCCTGGTCGTGCACAGAATCCACGGAATCGGACGCTATCAGGGCCTCGTGCGCAAGGAAGTGGGGGGAAGACAGGGAGAATTCCTAGAAATCCAGTATGCCGACGGCACCTACTTCCTCCCGGCACACCGTATAGGCGAACTCGAGCGATACCGCGGCGGAGACGCCTCCAAAGTCCGTCTGGACCGCATGGGTGGTGACTCCTGGAAGAAGAAGAAGGGTAAAGTCGAGGAAAAAGTCAGAGCCCTGGCCGAGGAACTGCTTCGTATGGCAGCCGAGAGGGCATCGCGTCCTGGCACGTCCTACCCGGTCAGCGATCCCATGCTACTGGAATTCGAGGCCACGTTCCCATATGAAGAGACTCCCGACCAGGCAAAGGCCATCGAGGAGGTATACTC
>JALWFW010000341.1 GCA_027013865.1 Polyangiaceae bacterium
GTGTCTCCTACGGTCCAGTCATAAACCCACTCTATGCAGGATGCGTGCCAAAGTATTCAAGAAAGGCATTGAGGCGCGTAACGTACTGATATCAAAGAACTTTTGAGCACCATCTTACGGCCGTTCCATCATACGAGCTCACACCTTTCATCTAAGTTGGCCACCCCCATGGACATCTCCCTAAGAGTTGCAAAACAGTATCTGAAAGTCGGAAATCTGTAGCCCTGCATTGATGATCTGTCCACTTGTGAATAATTCTTATGTGCGCTACATCTTGGCGCTGTTGCGGAGGTATCCGTCATGGGATTCACTGATCTGTTTGGTAGCGTTCATGAACGAAAAGTCCTTAAATATCAGCCAGTCATAGACAAAATAAACGAGCTAGAGCTGTCCATCAGAAAGCTCACGGACCGCCAGCTTCGTGACAAGACCGCAGAATTTCGCGCCCGTCTGCGCAAGGGACAGACACTGGACGACCTTCTCCCGGAGGCTTTTGCAGTGGTCAGGGAGGCGGCCATCCGCACCATCGGACTGCGTCACTACGACGTCCAGCTCATCGGCGGCATCGTGCTTCACGAGGGCAAGATAGCCGAGATGAAGACCGGTGAGGGAAAGACCCTCGTGGCTACTCTTCCTCTGTATCTCAACGCCCTGGAGGGGCGCGGCGCACATCTGGTCACCGTGAACGACTACCTGGCAGAGCGTGACGCCCAGTGGATGGGCCAGATATACCGCTTTTTGGGCATGAAGGTGGGCGTGGTCCTGCACGGTCAGTCCGACTACGAGAAGCAGGAGGCCTACCAGGCGGACATCACCTACGGAACCAACTCGGAGTTCGGGTTCGACTACCTGCGCGACAACATGAAGGACTCCATCGAACGCTACGCCCAGCGTGAACTCCACTACGCCATTGTGGACGAGGTAGACTCCATCCTCATCGACGAGGCGCGTACCCCCCTCATCATATCCGGGCCTGCAGAACAGACGGTGAGCTACTACGAGCAGGTCAACGAGATAATCCCGTTCCTCCGCAGAGACATAGACTACACCATCGACGAGAAGGCCCACACCGTGATGCTTACGGATCACGGCGTGTCAGTGGTGGAGGACAAACTCAAAATCGGCAACCTGTACGATCCCCGCAACATCACGTGGCTCCATCACGTCAACACAGCCCTAAAGGCGCATCACCTGTACAAACGTGACGTGAACTACCTCGTGGAGAACGGTAAGGTCATCATCATCGACGAGTTCACCGGCCGCAAGATGGAGGGTCGGCGCTGGAGTGACGGACTGCACCAGGCCATCGAGGCCAAGGAACACGTCGCCATAGAGGCCGAGAACCAGACTCTCGCCACGGTGACCTACCAGAACTTCTTCAGGATGTACGACAAACTGGCCGGCATGACCGGTACGGCCGAGACTGAGTCCGAGGAGTTCATGAAGATCTACAACCTGGACGTGGTGGTGATTCCCACCAACAAGCCGGTGATACGAATAGATCACGAGGACGTGGTCTACAAGAACGAGATCGCCAAGTTCAGGGCAGTGGTCAAGGACATAAAAGAACGCCAGGCCAAGGGGCAGCCCATACTGGTAGGTACCGTGTCGGTGGAGAAGACCGAGGTTCTGAGCAAGATGCTCAAGAAGGCCGGTGTCCCCCACGAGGTGCTCAATGCCAAGAACCACGCCCGTGAGGCCGATATCGTGGCCCAGGCAGGCCGTCTCGGCGCAGTGACCATCTCCACCAACATGGCAGGCCGTGGTACGGACATCCTTCTGGGCGGCAATGCCGAGGCCCTGGCGAAGGCTGAGGTCGATCCAGAATTGGATCCTGATAAGTATGCGGAATTATTAGCAAAATATAAAAACCAGTGTGCAGAGGAACGGGAGAGGGTACTCGAGGCTGGAGGCCTTCATATCATAGGTACGGAGCGCCACGAGTCCCGACGCATCGACAACCAGCTCCGCGGTCGTGCAGGACGTCAGGGTGATCCCGGTTCATCGCGGTTCTTCCTGTCCCTGGAGGATGATCTCATGCGCGTCTTCGGGTCGGACCGGCTCCAGAAGATGATGGACTGGCTCAACATCCCCGAGGACGAGCCCATTGAGCACAAATGGGTGACTCGCGCCATAGAGGACGCCCAGCGCCGTGTGGAGCAGATGCACTTCGACATCCGAAAGAACCTGCTGGAGTACGACGACGTCATGGATCTCCAGCGTAAGTCCATCTACCGGCTGCGCCGTCACATCCTCGAGGGCAAATACTACAGGGACATGACAGAGGATGAGATAAAGGCCGGCAAGAAGCCTCCCATTCCCGAAAAGAGTGGTCAGTGGACCCTCGAAAAACTCCAGGAGGTCATCCATCCGTGGGTGGAGAAAATCCTCGACAGCCTGGCCGAGACCTACAAGGACCGCAAGTACCTAGAGATGGGGCTAGATCCCTTCAGTGAGGAGGGTCGTGCCGAGCTTCCCCCCTTGGGGTTCGAAGACATCGACATGGAGCCGCGGGAGGTAACCCACGAGCTGTACCGCAACTTTGGTGCAGTGGTGGATCTCACGGAGGAACTGAAGCAGTCCCGTGAGGCATGTGTGGAGAAGGCCACTCAGATCATCGCGGAGTCCCTTATTCAGCAGCGCGAACGGATCCTGGATCTGGTGGACGAGCTGTCATCTTCAATAATCGAGCGCCACTGCCCCATCGAGGTCCATCCCGAGGACTGGGAGCTAGAGGCTCTGAGCAACGAGCTTTACAGCGTGTTCGGCGAGGACTTCGACTTCGATGGAGTTCAGCCCGACCCCGAGTCCTATGCTGCCCACGTCTACAGCCATCTCGAGAGTGTCCTGGAGCACAAGGAAAAACTGATGGGCATCATACAGTTCCTGTTCTATGCCCGTCATTTCTACCTGGATGAGATAGATTCCCAGTGGATAGAGCACCTGAAGAACATGGAGATGCTGCGGGACGGCATCGGCCTTCGTGGTTATGCCCAGAAGGATCCGAAGCTGGAGTACAAGCGCGAGGGGCACATGCTCTTCGAGGAGATGCTCTTCAACATCAACCGCAACGTGGTGCAAAAACTGTTCATGATACAGGTGAAGGAAGAGGTGGACGAGCTTCCGGAGTACGAGCACGAAGAGCGCGAGTACTACGAGCAGGGCGGCGGCAGCGAGGCTCAGAAGCAGCAGGAGGCGCCGAAGAAGGAGTACACCAAGGCCGAGATTCGCAAGATGATAAAGCGTATCCCCAGAAACGGCCCGTGTCCGTGCGGAAGTGGCAAGAAGTACAAACTGTGCCATTACACAAAGGACATGCAGGCAGCCAACCGCGGAGAGCTTCCCGAGTGGTGGGACGCCGTCATGGCCCAGCAGCAGGAACAGTAGGCTCTCGTACGTCAACTGATTCGGACAGGGGAACACCGCTACTCACTGATATTTAGTTGTTCTTTTATTTCAGTATGTTACGGAGATTTTTAGGGGTATCACACGGTCGTGCCGGCACATAACCGCAGATTATTCATCTCAGTACTGTGAGTATCCCATGCCAAACATGTCCCAGAGCCCCTGTTGTTATGAGTGGAAGATGAGCATAGTATGACCTCGAGGTGCGGGATGCACAAGCGCAGTATGAATATGCTGAGGTCCGGAATCGTAGCCGCTGTTATTGTGCCGGTCATTCTCATGACTCAGGGATGCAGCACAGCCCTGAGGCGTCCCGGTGCAGGGAAAGAGTCTGGGGATGATGAAAGATCCACGTCGCCTGTCACGGCCACCAGTATGCCTGTCCGAAAGATGGCCCGGGCAAACCCGGTTGGGAGATACTCCCAGGACATGGTGACTGAAAAGGGCAAGAGCACCCCCGGACCTGCTGCAGGTTCGGACCCTGGACAGGAGCGTCCTCCCGATGTTTATCTGGCTGGAGTCCATGATTCAGGACCCAAGCAAAATACGGGTGATATTTCCAGTCCCAGGGTTATCTGGGCGTTTAAGACAGGTGGGGCAGTTGAGGGCCGTCCGGTGCTGCACGGCGGGGTGATTTATTTCGGAAGTCATGACAGGCATCTATACGCCGTGGACGTTAAGGCCGGCCGTCTCAGGTGGAAGTTTGCTACGCCGCAGCCGGTCAGTGAGTCGCCGCTGGTCCGCGGCGGTCTGGTGTATTTTTCGGCTATGGCAAAGGACATGTACGTCCTGAACGCGAAGAATGGCCATCTCGTAAGAAAGTTGACCCTGGCCCGAAAACCCATAGGTACGTCACCACTCATTCATGGAGGCACGCTTTACTTCGGAAGTTGGGACACGCATCTTTATGCCGTGGACGTCAAGACCTTTCAGGAGAAGTGGAGATTTGGGGCTTCGGGCTGGATAGATTCGACGCCGCTCATTCATGACGGCTTCATTTATTTTGCATCCAATGAAACGGTCTATGGTGTGGATGCCGGTACCGGAGCCCTGGTGTGGCAGTTTCGCACGGGCGATCTCGTGACCTCGTCGCCTGCTGCACATGATGGGATGCTCTACTTCGGAAGTCATGACAGTTATCTTTACGCCGTGGACCTGAAGACCGGCCGTCTCAGGTGGAAGTTCAAGGCAGGAAATAGGATATCCCCGTCACCTGCGGTCTCCGGCGATGTTGTGTACGTTGGCAGTGACGACGGCCATCTCTACGCCCTGGACGCGTCAGACGGCAGGCACCTGTGGCATTTCAGGACAGGGGGCAGGATAGCTTCATCAGCGGCCGTATCCGCAGGCGTGGTGTACGTTGGCAGTGACGACGGGAATCTCTACGCCCTGGACGCAAAAACCGGGAGGAAGAAGTGGCGTTTTGCGGCAGGAGACTGGGTGCATTCCACACCGCTGGTACATGCACATACCGTGTACTTCGGGTGTGAGAACGGATTCCTGTATGCCCTGAGAACAGGAGATGTCCGGTAGTGGGCACTCTTTGAGATTGTGTGCAAAAGGTTAATAATATCAATAAGTTATAGGTGATTTGTCATGCACTACACAAGCAGCCGCACTCTGTTCGGAATTCCGCTCGTTCACATATCCACTGGCACGAAAGAGCCCGGACGACGCACAACTGGCATTGCCATGGGCTGGATTGCCATCGGTGACATCTCCTTCGGCATCCTCTTTGCGGCCGGTGGTCTTGCCTTCGGGGGCATCTCCGTCGGTGGTGTCGCGCTGGGGCTCGTGTCCTTAGGTGGCATGGCCGCAGGATATCTCGCCCTCGGAGGGCTTGCCATGGGTGTGGTGGCAGCAGGTAGCGTTGCCCTGGCACTCAAAGGTGCCTTCGGTGGCATTGCCGTTGCCCTTCGCAGTGCCGCAGGTGGCGTGGCAGTGGCTCCCCATGCCAATGACGGGGCAGCTATGAATCTGGTGCTGGCCTCTTTCAGGGAAGCCGGACTGGATTTACTGAGACTTTTCGCCCTCTTGATACTCCTGGCCGCGGCTTACGGGGTATTGAGGAGTAGGGAGTAGGGTAGGGCTGTATTTTATTATGGAGAGCTCTCAAAAGGGATGTTCACATATTTTATATGAATATACATCTGACGAGATTCTTGTTAAAAGTAAAATAATGGCTGTGTGTTAGTTTTTTTATGTGACTTCTTGCATTCGTCGTAAACAGACTTATATGAAAGAACGAGGGAGGTGAATATGACATAGACTGATGAGATCCCAAAATAAGGAGTTGAAGTGTATGAGTTTTTGTAAGTTTTCAAAAAGGAGATTGATGATGGAACGGGTATACTTGATAACCTACGACTTGAAAGAAGGAACACGGTTAGAGTATGAAGAAATTTATGAAGAAATTTATGAAGAAGTAGAAAGAAGAGGTGGTAAAGTGTGTCATGCTATGGAATCATTATGGCTTGTAATCGGTGATATTGAAATTGATGAGCTATTTGGGAATATGCAAGAGAAGCTCGATAACGATGATAAGTTGATAGTTGTAGAGATACCCAAAGATAAAAGAGGATGTTACAAAATCAAATATTCCATGCCCTCTAGGTCCTTACAAAAATGTATTAACAGATACTCACTGGCAATGAACCTATGCAATGATAATTTTTGAATTGGTGGAGCCGATGGGAGTCGAACCCACGACCTCTAGAGTGCGATTCTAGCGCTCTCCCAACTGAGCTACGGCCCCACTCAGGCGGAAGAATACTAGGGAAAGTCGGTATCTCTGTCAAGGACTTTTGAGTTTCGTTTCAGGACAACCGAGTTCTGGGATTACAGGCCATCCAGGTTTGACAAAACCCCACGCCCGTATGCGAAGGTGTCCAAGACTGTCCAAAAAGTGTCCAACTTGGCCGAGATGGGCTGGTGTTCAGACAGACCACCTGTGGTAAGGTACTCAAAAGCTCTTTTGTCTCAATATGTTGCGTACTCTGAATTCCGATCATTCCACATGGCACGTATATTGTATAGGCGGGCTTCATGACTGGACCGTAGGAGACACAGGGATCCGCCCGTCGGGTGTTGCGGCCGCGCATCCGGCGGGGGTGGTGGAAGATCCGCCGTAACTCACATACCTCACCCGCACCCTTGGGAGAGAATGCGCGCCTTGCACATATGTGCTGATGCCTGAC
>JALWFW010000342.1 GCA_027013865.1 Polyangiaceae bacterium
TATTGATATTATTTACATTATTAATATCGTCATTTGCTATTTTCACACTACTGTCACGTAAAGGTCCCTCTGCTGTATGTGCCCTGTCAGACGACGGATTCCGAGGGCTACGTGTGTTGGAATCAGAATCATGAGAAAGGTGTCCACTCGATGCCTCGCCGCGGTACACGAGAAAGCCTCCGACCATGGCTGATGCAAACACGAGCCCAGTAAATACACCCTTCAAAAAACCACTCCACAGTCCGTTACCGGAGACATGGTGCAGATCGGTCTCGTTGACCCGCATCTCCAGGGCTTTTATTTCCTCACGGGATACCAAGCGAGTAGGGATATTCTCCTCCAGAAGAACCGTTCTTCCAGCTTCCAGACTTGCCTTGGCGAACTCGCGTGTATTTCCAGCCGGATTGACCTTGGTAGGTAGGTCAACCCCGAGTTCCAGGCTTTTACGACCAGAGCGCACACCGCCTACCAGCTCCTGAATCTCATGGGAACCATCATAACCTCCCACATACTCCTGAAGAGCCCTCACCAACTGACGTCCTGACTCCCACCTGTCCTCGACATTGCGGGCCAGCATCCTGCGCAGTATGGATTCCATGGCAGGATCAATCCGGACACCGGTCACGGATACCGGCAGATACTCTCCAATGAGCACATCCGTATACACGTCTGGTGAGTTTACGTTATAACGAGGCCTACCAGTAAGCATCTCCCATAGTACCAGCCCCAGGGAGAATATGTCTGTCCTGAAATCAAGAACCCGCCCCAGGGCCTGCTCAGGAGACAGATAAGCCAGCTTGCCACGGACCTCTCCCCTGCCCGTGTACTTTCCTCGTCCCGAGAACTCCACTATGCCAAAATCCCCCAGTTTGACCTCTCCGCGTGTCGACATGAGTATATTTTTGGGAGTGACGTCGCGATGAACCAGTAACAGCGGTCTGCCTGTCTCATCTTTGAGTTCATGGGCAAAAGCCAGACCCTTGGCCACCTGAAGGATTACGTATGCTGCCAGACGCTGCGGCCATGGACCGGCCACCGCATCCATGGCACTCCTCAGATTAATTCCATCCACATATTCCATGGCTATGAACCACTGTTCATCCTGCTTCCCGAAGTCGTATACTGTCACCAGGTTGGGATGATCCAACATGGCTCCAAGGACTGCCTCGTGGGTGAACATCGACAGAGCGCTCTCCATACCCTCCAAGTTCGGATGCATGGATTTGAGCGCCACAGGCTTACGGAATCCCGTGGGACCACGTTTGTATGCCTTGTATACGATGGCCATACCACCTTCGGCGATGATATCCTCTATCTCGTAATTTCCCACCTCCGTCGGTACAGTGTGCATATCTTCAGGAGAAACTGTTTCCAGATCGGGTTCCTGTGTATTCCGTATATTCTGTTGGTTCCACAATTTGCACCTCCCGAACACTGCTCCGCTCTGTCGAGATATCATCCTCTGCGAAACGTGTCCCCCCTATCCTCGTAAACCAACAGCAATCGTTTACCTAAAAGTGAACTCCTGGCTGCTATTCCCCTGACAACCACGCATCCCTACAAAAAAAACGGCAAATATCACAGACAATTAACCGGCAGGATTATTCCTGGAATGTTCCGTGTTCCTGACCTCGATCACTATTATTGGAGGTAGGCACCTGCTGTAGAGGGCATATATGAAATTTGGAACCGGTATGGCTGCATAGGCCATAAGGGGCCAGTATCTGAGCATTAGCGGATAGATCGCCCCAATACCCACCGCTACGAACAAGATGAAATGTGTAACCAGACTTCCCCATGAACGCCGTATGAACACGAGTTTTTCCCGGTCGTGACTGCCTTCGGTTTCAGTGTCATACAGGCTGTCGTTCGCCATGTCGTCCGAGGCATGAGCGTCTTCATACTCGGTAAACCCCATCTGTCTCAGCCTATCAGCCGTCTGCATGGCCTTCTCGAAATCTGATACACGCAACATGTACTTTCTAAGTCTCATTCCCTTGCTCCAACTATCTCATTACCTGAATGCCCCATCGGCACTTACACAGTCTACGAATCCTCGACTTTCAACGGTTTTTCACGAAAAACGCCGCCGGAGCTGAAATTGTCCGCGCTCTTTCATGAGGCCCAGTTCCGCTTCG
>JALWFW010000343.1 GCA_027013865.1 Polyangiaceae bacterium
GCTGCGGTGGCGACGGTGGTGGAAAAGTCGGAGAACAATCCTCTGGCCGAGGAATTCAGCCTCATGCTTTCGGAAATCAGGATGGGAAAAGCGCGTGAGGAGGCCCTGCGCAACATGGCAGCGCGAATTCAGTTGCCTCAGATAAATGCCTTTGTGAGCAATCTCATTCAGGCAGAGCGCATGGGTACGTCCCTAGGCAAGATTCTCCGAATCCAGTCCACGCAGCTGCGTGTGGAGCGTTCCCAGATGGCTGAGACCAAGGCCAACCAGGCACCGGTGAAGATGCTTGCTCCTCTCGTTGCGTGCATCTTTCCTACAGTGTTTCTAATTCTCTTTGGCCCCATAGCATATGCCCTCATGACAGGTGGAGGAGGTATGTAATGCCTTCAGCCAGGCACAGAAGCAGACGTTCCAAACGGGCCGAGAAGGAAACTCCCAAAGGTTTCGTCCTTCTCGTGGAGGATGGACGCCAGAGAGGTGAAGAGTATCATTTCGAAACTGAATGTACCATTGGTCGTACGGCTGGTAATGACGTCATCATCGTCGATGATTCCATCTCGCGTAATCATGCCAGGATATGGGGTAAAAGAGGGGTCTTCATGGTGGAGGATCTCGGCTCTTCCAATGGAACCAGGGTCAACGGCAAGATCATAGAGGGCCCCGAAGTCCTGAGAGATGGCGATTATGTGACGGTGGGGGTGGTGACCTTGCTGTTCTCCAACCTGGAGATGGGAGATGCCGGCGAGCCTACGGCCATAATAAATCTCAGTGAAAAACAACAGAAGAAGCTGGATTTTGAAGAAGACCCATGGGCCTGGGCACGTCCTGTGCTCGACATGTGGGAGGATGAAGAGGGCAAGAAGAAGCTCATTGGAGCAGGTGCAGCACTCTTCGTGCTGATACTCGCCATCATGTGGATGCTCATCGATGATCCTGACAAAGGCAGGGTCAATGTATACGAAGACTATAGCGATATGGTTGTCACCTACGATGAGAGCAACTGGGAAGACTTCATGTTCCAGGTGTTCGGATACTGTAAGCCTTCGGAGGTGACCAGTTCGGAGTACTGCCAGTACTGCAAGCCCTTCAGGGCCAGTGTGAAGATTGAATTCGTGGTCACCGGCAAGAATCGTAGAGTCAAACTGTACTACGCTGCCGGTAAGATAGAGAAGGATAAGGAGGTCGAAATTCTTCTCAACGGAAAGAGGATTCAGTATGCCGAATGGGCTCCTCCCAACAGAGCCAAGTTCAACTATGTGGTGGATCTCTACCATACGGCAAAGGAACGTAAGGACCTAGAGCTTAAAGAAGGCAAGAACATTCTCGAATTTCGTAATACTTACAACAAGATAGGTGAAGATGGCAAGGGGCATGGCGATGAATCGTGGTACATCTTTTATATTCGCCTCAAGACGACGGCCCTGCCAAAACCAAATCCCCAGAAGGCCATGGAATATTACTCCGTTGCAAAGGAGATGTTCAATCGGCGTGAGGTGATCCCCAGTTACTACAAAGAGGCCTATGTCAAGTTCTCCAAGGTAGTGGATCTCCTCGAACTGTCTGATCGCAACCAGCCGGAAATCCGGGGAATGTATGAAGATTCCATATCCAAGCTCAATATACTGGAGCGTGACTTCGATAATATGTTCGAGAAAACGAGAGCCCTACTGTGGGAGGCTTCCAGAACCGAAAACAAGAAAGAGATGCAGGACATGCTCGGCAAGATACAAAAGATAATAAAGCGTTTCCCTGAGGGCGATCTCAGAAGACGCAAGCTTGAGGATATACTCAAACAATTGACGGATTGATGTCCTGTGATGCATAAAGTTACGAGCTACCTGTTGAGGAGGTATAGATGGCCCCTACCGGACCGTATCTCGAAATCGTAGAAGGCCCAGAACAGGGCAAGAAATTTGTACTGGGTCAGGCCCCGGTGATGGTGGGAAGGTCCTCGAAATGTGATTTCATCATACCCGACCTGTCTGTTTCGAGGCGTCATTTCCAGATAATACCCACGGCAGAAGGTTACATGCTCAAGGATCAGGGGAGCGGAAATGGCACCAAGGTCAACGGTACCAAGGTGTCAAACCATATACTGCAGATGGGTGATCTCATAACATGCGGTAAGACCAAGCTCCGTTTCGTTGATCCACGGGCTTCGGAAGCAGCCAGACCCGTGGGCGGGGCCAAGGCACAGGGTCCCAAGAAGAGGACGATGTACTGGGGAGCCGGTGGAGCCCCGGGCGGCCCAGCGCCGGGAGCGATGCCCCCGGGAGCGATGCCCCCGCCAGGAGGTCCAAGAGGCCCGGTTCCGGGAGCGCCGGGAGCGATGCCCCCGCCAGGAGGTCCAAGAGGCCCGGTTCCGGGAGCGCCGGGAGCGATGCCCCCAGGAGCGATGCCCCCAGGGGGACCAGCGCCAGGGGCGATGCCTCCAGGAGCGATGCCCCCACCAGGAGGTCCTCCATCTACTCCAGGGGGACCGCCTGTCATGGGTGGACCAACCGGACGGATGTCTCCCGTGCAGGTATCTTCTGGTGGAATAAAGGGACTGCTGGACAGATATCTTGACACGAAGGTCAAGAAGATTGGTTTTTATGGAGGTGTCGGGGTTCTTCTACTGTTTTTGGTCCTGGCCATTGCCCTGCCCAGTGGTGATAAAAAGCCAAAGGGACCATCCAAGGAGGAACTTGCCAGGATCGAGGCCCAGAAGCGGGAGGCCAAATTCAAGGAACTCCTTCAAAAGGGACATTCCCTGTGGAAGAAGGATGTGTCTGGCCGTCCGGACTGGAAGAAGGTCATCCTGATCTATCAGAAAGCAGCAGCTCTTGAGCCAGACAGCCAGATAGTTGCTGACTTCCTGAAGAAGGCTAAACGTGGTCTCGAGCTAGATAAGGCCATTACCGAAGCCGAGATCAAACTCAACCGTATGGGCTTCTTGTCCAAGGACATCCGTGAGATTCTAGACAAAGTGGGGGCCAAGGCCTGGATGCAGGATGACGATCTCGTCATGGCCGACGGAGTGAGGGAATATTATCTCAAGAAGCTCAAGAGCATCTACAGGATTCTTGATCAGAGGGAGAAATCCTCGTCTTTTGTGAAGAGCAAGATAGAAGCGGCCAAAAGCCTGCTGTCCATGGGCAAAGATGCTCGGACCAAGAGGATGGTCAGAAAGATCTACGATCAGGTTCTTGCCAAGTATCCTAACTGCAAGAAGGTTTGGCAGCTCAAGGAGCAGCTTTCCCGTAAGCCTGCGCCTTTCCAGGGTAAACCCAGCCTTATAGATGAGTGTAGGGTTCAGACCGACATAGTGGCTGACCGAAAGGCGTTTGCCTCCAGTCCTGAAGCCAAGAAACTGGCAGAGCTAGGCACCATGCCGGTGACGCCCATTGGTGACGGGCTTCCCGAGGAGGTCGCATCCCTTTACAAAGATCAAAACTTCAAGGGAGCCAAGGAAAAATTGGACAGCCTGATATCCTCTGCTGATGATAGCAAGGCTGCTGATTACAAAAAGATGTCTGAAATCCTTGGTAAACTGGCCAGAGCTTATGTCAATGCAAAGGGGATGGATGCAAGCAGTCCAGAAAAGATTCAAGAAGCCTATGCCCAGTGCATCCGTCTCGATGCCAAATTGGGTGGGCTCAACAAGGAGTTCTTCCGTAAGGATATGGCTGACAGGTTGGTCAAGCTGGCAATATCCATGGTGGCTTCGAAGAAGTACGAGCAGGTCAAGGCCATATATGCAGCTCTGAAGGCCGATGGCCTTACCGCACCTGCTTCTATCGTTCTCAAGGAACTCGAAAAAGCTGCCAGACCTCTCTATGAAAAGGGCACTACCCTTTATACGGAAGGGAAAATGGCAGAAGCCAAGGCAGCTTGGAAGCAGGCTTTGGAGATCCTTCCTGAAGATTCGACTCTGTATGAGGAGACCACTAAACGCATACAGAGTACGGCTGATGCCGCTCCCGCCGTGGCACGTCCTGCTGCTACGCGGGTGGCCGCTCCTGTCCGTCGGCGTCCGGCACCAATGCAGGTCATTCGACGTGTTCGCCGTCGTCCAGCACCGATGCGTAGGAAAAAGCGCCGCCGCATCATCGAAGACGACGATGATGACGATGACTGATCAGTTACCCGATTCGGGTAGAACTTGACTTTTCTTTCATTCTTCCTTCCCCTTTCATTCCCAGATTCGACTGCTATTCAAGGCTGCAATATGGCAAAAGCTGTAAAAGGCTAGTGATTACAACTGGTTATGTTGCATAAAGCAATAAGTGCTCTTCTTGTTGGACCTGTCTTGTGAGATACACTCGTGAGATATAATGGTATAATCACGTTTTAGGAGACCAATCAAATACGGCTGCAGGTGGTCAGGGAGATGGTAGGTACTGGATAGTACATTCAGACATGTGTCATTTTACTTGCACACTCCATATTCGGATGAGTTCTGGATGGCCTGACACGTCATACCTGAAGTACACAAACTGTTGTCCCCCGGATGGCAGGCCCTTAAGCATCGGTATTCCGAAACGTCATAGACACATAAGAGCCCCGGCGCACAGTCATTGACGGAGCTGCAGGATTCATCCTCCTGAACGTTGTTCGATGGAAGACACAGGGTCGAGTCCTGAATTATGTAACAGCCTTCTCCGATCGGACATTCCTGTATCGAGTCTGCGGGATGGCAGTCGTCAGAGGGAATACACAGGTCTACCAGGCTGTTATTGGTATGGAGAAAGCAGATGCCTCCGTCAGGACAGTTTGGATGGGATGTCATGTTACACAGCGGATAGCACATGGTGGCACGGCCATTGGGAGAATAACAGGTCGAGCCAGCGGGGCATTGCCCATTGGGTCCGCATTCTCCATAAAACGTTCCTGCTCCGGTTACTGAATCATCTGCACAGTCTACCTCCAGGTTCGTACCCGTCACGGTGCATATCTTACCAGTGGGGCAGGAATTTACTGGATCCGGATTAGAGTCGTAAAAAATATGGTTCTCGTCGCATACGTCGAAACATGCCGGGTCAGTCTCACAACCAGGATCGGCGCAGTCGATATATCCGTCTCCATCATCATCCGTACCGTTGGTACAGTTTTCTCTGTTGTCCTCCTGGCATGCTGAATCGGATTCGCAATCAGGGTCCAGGCAATCTATGAGGTCATCGTCGTCGTCATCGACGTTGTTCGAGCAGTCTTCCTGGGATGTAGTACATGCCGGATCCGTTGTACAATCGGGATCCTCGCAGTCTGTGAGGCCGTCTTTGTCGCCGTCGAGACTGTCAGAGCATATTACCTCATGGTAGGTATTGCATGCCGGATCCGTTGTACAGTCGGGGTCCTCGCAGTCTGTGAGGCCGTCTCCATCCTCATCGTCGCCTCCCGTACAGATTTCCCGGTTGTCTGTGTCGTTGTTGGAACTGCCGTCATTCGAAGAACCGCTTCCGTTGGCACATGACTGAAGTGTCAGTAATAGTACTGCCAGCGTAAAAAAGGATATTGGACGAAGCATGATGTGTGTCCTCCTGAAAATGCTGCTACAGACAAACATTCTATTACATTATTCATCCATTTCCACAACCAAGCATACCCACAGGGCCATTGGCCTTCATACAGTGACGCGTAATCGTTGTATTTGTATAACTAGTTGATATTATAGGTTTTTTGCGTACGAACTAGTGTGATGAGTATGAGTGCCCTACAGGAACGGTCGGGCGTTGAGTACTCATATCCATGCAGTCTCTGACACAAAATCGAAATGCCAAACAGATGGCTGGACCAAAAATAACAAGGGGGGAGTTCAGCAGGGAGTAAGTGAAGGAGGATTAGGTGTAATAGGCTCAGTTACCGCCCTGAGCGGCACACACACCGTAGTCGTTGGTAACGGGATTACACGTGGTTCCAGAGGGGCACTCGTTGGAGCCGCTGGTGTGGCACGCCTTCATACAAGTGGGAGTCTGTCCTACACAGATGTAGCCAGCCTGGCAGTCGTTGATATACTGGCAGGATTCTCCCTCGCCCTTGGTACCCGCTGTGGAGCACATGGTCTTTTTGCCGTCCTGGGAGACGAAGTAGCAGCCTTCGCCATTCTCACACACGTCAGTGTAGTTCACGACGTCGCAGTTGTCGGGCTTGGCGCACAGCATGATTGCGCTGTTGGTGGTGCCATAGATGCATACACCGTCTTCGGGGCAGGTATTGTGGGTCTGACGGTTGCAGAAGGGCATGCACTCGGTAGCGGTACCGTCACCCGTGCCAAAACATGCTGAACCCACAGGGCACTCGCGATTGGGGCCGCATGCACCGTAGTAGGTTCCGCCATTGTTGACTGCATCACTTACACAGCCGACGTTGAGGTCGTTGTCTGTGACGTAGCACACCTGACCGTCGGGGCAAACATCTGCAGGGCTCGGGGTGGAATCGAAGAAGATGTGATCCGTATCACAGGAACCGCTGCCGTTGTTGTTGTCGCCGTTGTTGCCGTTGTTGCCGTTGTTGCCGCCGTTGTTGGTGTTGTTGGTGCTGGCACATGCAGGATCGCTCACGC
>JALWFW010000344.1 GCA_027013865.1 Polyangiaceae bacterium
GGTCAACCGCATCGAGCAGGGCGGGGTGCTGCTTTCGCTCATCCAGCGGGGGCTGCCCCTGGCCCGGGACCCCCGGCGGCTGCTGGAGCCGGATTTCAACCTGGCCACCCTGGCGCCCTGAGGGGACCGGGGAAAGGAGGAAAGTGGATCATGAAACAAGTGGTGATTCACCCGGAACGATGCCTGGGCTGCATGCAGTGCATGCTGGCCTGCGCGGTGGCCCACTCCCGGGCCCAGGACCTCTTGGCGGCCACCCAGGAAAGCCCCCGGCCGCGGCCGCGCATACACCTGGGGGCGGGGCCCTGGAACCTGGGCTTTCCCAACCGCTGCCGGCACTGCGACCCCGCCCCCTGCCTGGCCGCCTGCCTGCCCGGGGCCATCTTCCGCGACCAACAGCGGGGCTCCATACTCATCGACCCGGACAGGTGCATCAACTGCGCCTCCTGCGCCATGGCCTGCCCCTTCGGGGTGCTCCGCTTCCACCAGGACCACACCGCGCCCCCCGGCAAGGTGGTGGCCGTGAAATGCGACAACTGCGACCAGCGCCGGGACCAGGGCCTGGAGCCGGCCTGCGTGGGGGCCTGCCTCAGCGGCGCCCTCACCTACGAGGAGATGGACCAGGCCCAGAAGAGAAGGACGGACCAGGTGAGCCGGGCGGTGCTGGGCGAGGGCACCCAGGCCGGCCTGCCGGAGGGGGTCTCCCTCTGGCGGGGCCTCAAGAAGGCGGCCTGTTCGGTCAACCGCTCCTGAAGCCGGATGCAAGGAGAGAAGAAGATGACTACCCAGGACAAGAAGTTCGAGGAATACACCATCACCGCCGACGGCCGGCTCATGCTGGCCAAGGCCGCCCGGGACCAGGTGGAGACGGTCTGGGACCGCCACCAGGCCCAGCAGCCCCACTGCGGCTTCTGCGAGCTGGGCATCTCCTGCCGCATCTGCGCCATGGGCCCCTGCCGCATCGACCCCTTCGGCGAGGGACCCCAGAAGGGGGTCTGCGGGGCCGACGCCGACATCATCGTGGCCCGCAACCTGGGCCGCATGATCGCGGCCGGGGCGGCCAGCCACTCGGACCACGGCCGCGACCTGGTGGAGGTGCTGGCCGACGTGGCCGCAAACAAGGCCCCGGGTTACTCCATCAAGGACCCGGACAAGCTGCGCCAGCTCTGCTCCGAGTACGGCATCGAGATCGAGGGCAAGGATGACCTGGCCCTGGCCGGCGAGCTGGCCCGGGCCATGATGGAGGACTACGGCACGGCCAAGCACTCGCTCACCCTCCTCTCCCGGGCCCCGGAGAAACGCCGGGCCCTCTGGGAGAAGGCGGGGATCGTTCCCCGGGGCATCGACCGGGAGACCTCGGAGATGATGCACCGCACCCACATGGGGGTGGACAACGACTGGGTCAGTATCCTGCTGCACGGCATGCGCAACGCCCTCTCCGACGGCTGGGGCGGCTCCATGATCGCCACCGAGGTCTCGGACATCCTCTTCGGCACCCCCCAGCCGGCCCAGAGCTTCACCAACCTGGGGGTGCTGAAGGAGGACCAGGTCAACATCATCGTGCACGGGCACAATCCCCTGGTCTCCGAGACCATCGTGGCCGCCTGCGGCCTGCCCGTGATGCTTAAGCTGGCCGAGGAGAAGGGGGCCCGGGGCATCAACCTGGTGGGGGTGTGCTGCACCGGCAACGAGCTGATGATGCGCCACGGCATCCCCATGGCCGGCAACCACCTCACCACCGAGCTGACCCTGGTCACCGGCGCGGCGGAGATGATGATCGTGGACTACCAGTGCATCATGCCCGCCATCAGCGACGTGGCCGCCTGCTACCACACCAAGATGATCTCCACCTCGGACAAGGCCAAGTTCCCCGGCATGGAGCACCACCAGTTCTCGCCCCAGAACGCCCAGGAAAAGGCCCTGGAGCTGGTGCGCCTGGCCGTGGAGAACTACCCCCGCCGCAACCCGGAGAAGGTCTCCATACCGGTGAGCCCCCAGAAGGTGATCTGCGGCATGTCGGTGGAGGCGGTGCTGGGCGCCCTGGGCGGCAGCGTGGCCCCGCTTCTGGACGCCATCAAGGCCGGCAAGATCCGGGGGGCCGTGGGCATCGTGGGCTGCAACAAC
>JALWFW010000345.1 GCA_027013865.1 Polyangiaceae bacterium
ACTGTGATGCTTTCGTGAAATGCCTGAGCAAAGCAGGAACTGATCCCAAGGCGAAGGCAGAGTACGAGAAACGCATGAAGGCTACTCGGTCTGATAACACAAAGCCCGCGATGACGCCCGCTCCAGCCATGTCACCTGCGATGGCTCCAGCCATGTCACCTGCGATGGCTCCGGCCATGTCACCTGCGATGGCTCCGGCCATGAAACCTTCAGACAGCGGCAAAGCATCAGACAAAAAACAACTCAAGAAGTGACCGGGGCGTCCTGATGCCGCAGTCCCCTACCGGCCGAATCTCTCTGAAGCCTACGCTTCTTTTTTTGGTGCCGGGTGCGGTAGTGGTGACCTCGGCAGTTCTTTTCGTAGTCTCGCACTTCATAACTTCCGTTTTTCTCGAAAGACTCATTCAGTCGAGGGTACAGTCCGTATCCTCCTCCATAAGCCATCAGATATCCGAGACACTGAACCCGGCAGTATCCGAAGTCTCCTTTCTGTCCAGGGCATTCACCTCGTCTTCGGCAGTTTTTTCCGTAAAAAAAGGGGATGGATACCGTACTATCATGTCCTATCTGGCTATACGCCTGTCCATGATGCCCCACGTGAGGGAACTTTGGTTGGTGTTTCCCGACAGAACCGAGATTGGGGTACAAAAGCCCCATTCCTCTGCTGCGGAAGGTTTTGTGCTGACGCCATCTGGTGCCTCCGTGTATTCCCTGGACGGCCATCATATTCGTGAGGTACGGAAGCTGGAGGATGAGAGCATCAATGACTCGAGGCCATGGCTCAGTGGCATGCTTTACAGCGATGCAAGTCGCTGGTCTGAAGTGGTCCCACTTCCTGAAGGGGGCAGGGGATTGGTGCTGGCCCGCCGCATTTCTACTGGCAGCTCGGATCCGAAGGGCGCTTTGGTGGCTGCCATGCTTGATTATCCGGCGCTCGGGGATGTCATCTCATCGACGCTTCCAGATTCATCCTGGTGGCTCATGGACGCCTCTGGTAAGACTTTGTCGTCACGTATGAAACCCATGATGGAAGGGGACTTAAAGTTTCTGAAAAGATCCCTGGACAGAGGTGTCTCAGGTTTTGTATCCACTCCTTCCGGGGCCTCATACGTGCTATTCATGCACCCGCTCACGTCGCTAGATGGCTGGAAGATGGGAGTGGTGCTCCCCTGTTCTGCTGCCATCACTCTGATGGCCTTTCTCAAACAGAACTGGCTCGCTGTGTCTGTGGTGCTGTTCCTGGCGTTTTTACTGCTTGTATGGCTCGTCTTGAGGGCTCTTTCTGGACCCATAAACTACATGAAGACGGCTTCCCTTACCCTGGAGCATCTAGACTTTTCTCAGCATACCCCCCCGGAGAATACCGTTTTTTCAGAGATGGCCGAGTTAGTCGCATCCTTCGGACGGATGTATCGTGTTCTTAGGATACTCAGCAGGTATGTCCCTTTGGAGTTGGTACGCCAGGTGCTCAAGTACGAGGAACGGGTGGCTCTGGGTGGCAGGGCCCGCAGACTCACAATCATGTTCACGGACATAGAGGACTTTACTTCCATAAGCGAGAGCACCCAGCCCCAGCAGCTCACTGAGTATCTGGGTGAGTACTTTCAGCATATAACAGATATAATCCACTCCCAACGTGGTATGGTAGACAAGTTCATAGGGGATGGCGTCATGGCCTTTTGGGGAGCCCCCACCCCGGTGCCGGATCCTCCCCGAATGGCCTGTGAGGCTGCCCTTGAATGCAAAAAGGCCATTGTATCACTGGACAGCAGGCACAGCGGTAAACGTCCACCCTTCAGAACGAGGTTTGGCATACATGAGGGAATGGCCATCGTGGGCAATGTAGGTTCTCCCACTAGGTTCAATTACACGGCTCTCGGTGATTCAGTGAGTCTTGCTTCTCGTCTGGAGGGACTAAACAAATTGTACGGCACTGAAATCCTTATCAGTCAGGAAGTCTATGAACGCGTTCGTGAGCGCATGGAGTGCATGCTGGTGGACAGGGTAGAGGTTAGGGGACATGAGGAGCCGGTGCTCGTTTACGAGCTCATGGGCCTCAGGGGCGAGGTCCCCGAAAGACAGATGGAGGCCGCTCGCTTTTATGAGGATGCCTTCAAGATGTATTCGGAGCACCGTTTTGAGGAAGCCGCCTGGAGGTTCAGGATGGGAGCCGAACAGTATCCCGAAAGAGAGCAGCTGTTCAATCTGTTTGCCCTGAGAGCCATGAATTACGTGGTGGAGCCTCCGGAAGGACAGTGGGACGGTGTGTTTAGGCCTCCTGTCCGGTGATTATCCGTCTGCATGTCCCAATGACACCATACAGTCTTGCTGAGATGAGACCACACAGCCATATTTTTGTATTTCATGCCGCAGTGATCGTTCTACTGACGGTTTCAGCCTGCCGGAACACTACTGGCCCGGATCGTGACTCCCAGAGTACAGAGGCTGCACGTATGGTAAAGGTGGTATCCTTGGCTCCGGCTCTTACTCAGATAGCCAGGCGTATGGGACTCAGTATCCTGGGACACACCATCCACTGTCAGGACGCTCCTGGGGTGGTGGTGGGAGACATGCTCTCGCCTTCCGTGGAAAGGATTGTTGCTCTTCATCCTGACGCAGTCCTAGCCATGGATTTCCAGAAATCCGTAACATCCAGGCTCGAGGTTCTGGGGATCAGGGTAATGGTGTTCAGACTGGATACCTTCTCAGACATAGAGCAGGCCATGAAACGTCTTGGCAGGGCCGCTTCCAGGGAATCGAAGGCCCGTGAGATGATTCGTTCCTTTAGGAACGGACTGTTGCGGCGCGCTGTCTGTCCTGGATCTCCGCACGTTCTTCTGGTGGTGGGGCGTGCTACTGGAAGACTGAGTAGTGTGGTGGCAGCTTCTGGCAGCACCTTTCTTGGTGAGGCCCTTAGGTTGGCTGGAGGAGTGAATGTACTGGATGGGTGGCGGGTCCCGTATCCCCGGATTTCCCTGGAATTTCTGCGATCAGCACATTTGGATGCCATAGTCGACTTCACTAAGAGTGACCCCGCAGACTGGTCACAGATTGAAGAGTTGCGGCATACACGCGTCATTAAACTCAGTGACTCCCGCTGGACCATACCCGGCCCTGAGGCTGTAAATCTGGTGGATGAGCTTCACAGGAGGTTATGCAGGTGACTGAACTGATTTTCGCCATGATACTGATGTCCCATACTCGGACGAACACGAGTTTTGCATCTCAGGTATACAATGCTGCCATGCACGCGTGTGCAGGAAATCCTGATGGAGCTGCTGCCTCCTACAATCATGCCTTCGAGGGACGCATGTCTTCTCCGGATGCCGTGGCAGCTGCCATCCTTGTGCTCAAACTGAAGGGGGACTACGAAAAGGCCCTTCTGGTGTGTTCGGACAAAGGAGCAGCTGGACGCTCAGACACAGCGCAGTACTGGTGCGGACGCATACTGTGGGAGCTAGGCCGGCCAGGTCCTGCAGCCCGCAGGTTCGAAAAGGCACTGGCTCTCGGAGGTTCAAGACCGTGGTATCTTGCAGCAGCAGCCGTGGCCCATGCCCGTACTGGTGACAGAACCAAGGCTGTCCGGGAGATCAGGCGTCTTCTATCACTGTCGCCTTGGCTTATGGACTCATGGTTGTGGCCATCCGATCCCATGGGAGTGGTGCTTCTCACGGAAGATCTCTTCACGGGTCTCACCCCTGCAGACAGGGCATCGAGTACAGCGGCTCTGTCCATCTCTTGTAAATCCTATGATTATGCCCTCATGCAGGCCCGCAGGGCATGGAAGCTGGGAAGCCGGGCACCCCTGACCTATGAGGTTCTGGTGAGGGCCTACGGTGCGGCTTACGACCGTGGCTCCAGCCTTCATTATCTAAAGGCCGGACTAGCCGCGTATCCTGGTAACGTCGGTCTGCGCTATCTTCAGGCGAAGCGTTATTACGGACTCAAAAAGTGGAGTACGGCTGCCAGTCTGCTTCAGGCCGTCCTTCCGTCGGCTCCAGGCAATGTCAGGGTGCTGTCCCTTCTTGGAATGTCCTACTTCCATGCTGGTGACATGACCAAGGCCAGAAAATACCTGGAATATGCGCGTGCCCGTGGAGCCAAGAGTGCAGATATACTTCATGCCATGGCAGTCATCTTGCGCAAAAACGGTAAGAGCGGTCCTGCAGAGACTCTCTTAAGAACCTGCATCACCAAATATCCTGGAGCACTGTCTTGCGCGGCTGATCTGGCCGTGCTGGATCCAAGGGTCAGGGAACTCTACCGTAAATACGAAAAACTGCGTGAGAAGGTCAGAAAGCAGGAGGAGAGGTGGAAGAATAACCTGCTGCACCTGAAAGATTACCTCACAGGACACGGAACCTGTCCTCAGGATACACCTCTGGCGTGTCAGGCCGTCAGACTTTCCAAAAAATTCAGCAGTGCTGGTGCATGGAGTCTTGTCAAACGGCTCGCATCCAGAAAGCCGCTGAGGCGCAGTGGTGTTGCCGTTCTAGAGGTATCCTGGAAGGAATACTCCTACGCCAGGCCGTTTTTCAATGCCCTTGTACGTCTGGGCAGATGATGCTTTTTATGGGAATCAAGACTTGGAGTGGGGTTGTCAGAGGGTAAGGGCTCATCTATGTGGGGCTGACTGAGCCTTCTGAGCCTGCCCTGATTTGACGGAAGGAACACTCATGCGCATGCCCAGTACGGTGGTGGCCCGTCTTATTTTGTGTTCACTGTACAAAGTCACGGGAATCACCCCGTCAGCATCAGACGGAAGCAGTACAGAGTAGGGTTTTGGTGGCGTATACAGTAGTTTTGCCCTGCCACTGTCTTGATCGATGGCATAGAGCGCCAGCCTTCCTTCTCCATCGGGAACGGCTCCTTTGGGGGGCTTGCCCGCTGGAGCGTGTGGACCCACTGCTGGCAGGAGAATCCACCGTCCATGGACCAGAGGCGGGCCGCCCAGTCTGAAGAAACAGTGGGACCAGATAACACTGCCGTCTTTGGGGGATACGAGATACAGGCACCTGTGGGAGGGATCCGGAACCAGAAATCCCTTTTCGCATGCTGAGGTCCAGTAATAGGGGACGAATGAGTCCTTCTTCGGTTCGATCTCGCCGATGTCCTTGGCCATTCCAGTGTCCGAGGGGTGTCGGGTGAACGTCTTCCTCCAGAGTACCCGTCCTGTTTTCAGATCCATGGCGTACCATGTACCAGGAGCAGGCAATTTTTGGGCCGCAGCGAACAGGAGCCCGTCCTCTCCGGCCAGTATATCGTAACGGTAGGGAACTTTTGCCCTGCTGGGACGGGCCTTTTTGAATACCACGCCACCACGGGCCGTTTTGAAGTACCAGGCATCTTCGGTGGCAGCCTTGGGCACGTATCCGTGGGGGACGCGGTGCCGGACCTTCCTGCCCGTTACGAGATCGATGACCACCAGTGAATCGAGGTTGCCGTAAAATGCCCATCTGCGGGTTACGAGATTCTTTTCGAGCATCCTGATTCCTGTCTGCCATGCTATTGCAGGCCTGGAGGTAACCGCAAACAGACGGTCGCCCCGTTCAATCAGGGCAATATCACCCGGAAGCATTCCCTCCAGTGAGGCAGGACCGCGCCCGGGCAGTAGAAAGGAGCGGCGGGAACGTCCGGTACCTGGATCGACTGCCTGACACAGACCATCGAGGCATGACACTATGAGTCCATCCCCCTTCCATACCGGATCGTCCATTTTCACCTTTTCCGGGCCTTCTGCATAGCGTGATTCACGATATCTGGGAGTAGGTCGGCCCAGTTTGATCTCCCGTACCACCCGGCTTGCACGAACATCGAACACCACTGCATATATGCGGTCCAGACGCGGCCGGTCGGGCCATCTCGTGCGCACTAGGAGTACGTATCTGCCACCGCCGGTGTCCATGAGGCCCTTCAATGTTGTGGAAGCACCCTTTATCTTTATCTCCGATATCATGAGGGTTTTACCGTCTGCCGGAAGCAGCAGGGCGATGCGTCCACCGGCAAGCTGGAGGGCCGCTGCAGGACCATCGGCTGATACGAATTGTATATCTGTTGAAAAGTCCTGTGATTTAAGTATGTTACACGTTTTTTGGTCCAGGGTTACGAGGGTGCGACCGTTGCGACAGACTATCATGGAACTTGCGGATGTACACGCGTCCACATTGACTTCGGAGGTACACAGCACCTTGCCCGAGTCGAGGTCCAGGGTCGCCAGGGACTGGAAATGACGTGAGTCCTTGAGTAGGTACGTGGCCAGCCTGCCGCTCACCATAGGCCTGCCCATGGGGTTTCCGGGGAGGGTGAACTCGTGGGAGGGCGTCTTTACCCTCACCTGGGACAGGTATTGCGGGTACACGGCTCTTATCAGGGCTGCCCCCTGGGATACGGGGGTGTTCAGCAGGGTCTGCCTGGAGTCGTTCTCGTCGAAGAGCTTCCACACCTCGCGGCCACTGGCAGGATCGATTCCATGTATCACGCCGTCTGAAGTCCTGACTGCAGCCTGGGTACCGGCTTTGAGGATCATGGATTTGCGGGCCAGTGTCACAGGGAAGGGAATACGTGCCGAGAGCTTCCACGAAGCTCTGGCACCTGTTTCAGGATTGTAGGTAAATGGACGATTGGCTCCCACTGCCAGAAGTCCACCATCCAGGAGGGCGAAACCGTGCGGAGCGGACATCTTCCACAGCACTGCCCCTTTGTCGAAGTCCAGTGCAAAGAGTTTTCCCCGGCGTGACAGGTAAAGGAAGGCGTCCGAGGTCAGGGCGAAGGGAGAGGACCACGGCACACCTGATGCGAACTGACGGGCTCTGCGTGACGACAGCCACAAAGTGGTGCCGGTGAGCTCGTCCAGGAGCAAGAGCCGACGCGGATACAGCCCTTTTCGTGTACGTCTGAACGACACGGCAGCAATGCGTCCACCCCGGCTTGTTACTCCCACCACGAATGTGGTCATGTCCCTTTTCCATATTTGCTCAACTACTGGAAAAGAAAGGACTTTTTTTGGATTATCCCCCGTGGAGGACTTTTGGGAATCTTCGTTTTTCTGGGATTTCCCGTCAGATGAGTGACCGGAGCACGACGTTGCACTAACTGCTGCTGCGGTCACCAGAGCGATAAGGAGCAGCCTTGAGAGCGGCTTTGCCGTCCCTGACGTAGACAGTGAGTCTGATTCTGTCTGTCTTGAGTTTTTTCCGCAGCTCTTCAGTCGTTTTAGCGAGTTTGTCCAGAAATTCCTGCTCGTCGAATCCTTCGATGGTGCCTTCAGTCTCATGTTTCAACTTCTTAAAGTCCTCGAGCACCTTTGTAAAGTATCTCGTTGGATCCTCGTCTGGAGCTGGTGGGATCAGCACTTCGGATTCACTTCCGGCAGTGGAGGAACTCTTTTCACTGTTGGGCACGGTGGGTTTGGCGGATTCTGTAGCTCCGGCAGATCCGACGCCAACGGATGACTGTCCGGGGAGCGTAACTTTTTTCATCTTGGGATACTGTATGGACTTGCCTCCGGGTGGAGGTGCAGGAACTCCACCATCAGGCAGAGAAGGAGCGGATTTGTCTTGTTCCCCAAGAATCTCGTCCATTGATTTGGAGCGTACCAGCATGTCAGGAGATGCGTTCTCGAGCACTTTCTCGAGGGCCGTATTGACAGCACGCGCCATGGAGGAGAACTTGCCCCTGAATTCCTGATCATTGACAAGCTTTAGGGTTCCTTCTCCCAGTTGTGTCAGTCTATCGAGCATCCGGTTGATCTGAAGATCCACTTCCCAGTAGGACACTAGGAATCCCAGCACTACCAGGACAAGAGATACGATGATGAAAAGTGCCCACGGAAATCCGCTGAAGAGCACCTCGGAGGGAACCACCTTCTGCATGAATGCCCATGTCCCGGTCACTGGAGGCATGGACCACGTTATTGCCCAGTACAGATGGTTGTCGGGGACCTTGCTCTTGGCTTTATTCGATGTTTTGGATGTCTGCTGTTCCCTGGCCAGATCCACTGCGGATCCCCGCAGTGAGGAGAGCACCACCAGGTAGTCTCGTCCGCCTGCTGAAATCTTGATGGGAGCGGTGAAACCTGTTTTCTCCAGCTCGCTGCGGTGTTTCAGGTAAAGGGCGAGGCTTTTTTCCCATACAGGAGATTCAGTTGTCTTGGCGTATATGGCGTTGCCTTGGTATGCCCCGAGTTGAATACCTTTCTTGCCCACCAGCGCCAAAAGATCTGAGAGATACTGGGCATCGAACCGTCTGAGGCCAATCATGGCACCGATTATCTTCCTGCGGTCCTTGCCTAGCACTGGTACCGCAAACACCCAGTAGATGCGCTCCCCCTTGCGATCCTTCAGGATAGTCGTGTTGTCGAGGTGATAGCCTTCCATGGCAACCCGGAATTCGGGCAGGCCCTCGAGGGAGGAGTAGCCCTTCTCTCCAGCCTTTGCCACCACCTTGCCTTTGGGGTTGAGGACGAAAATGGCATTGAGATGCAGTTTTTTCCTGAGTGTGTCCAGCCATTTGCCGACAGCGGCATCTTCCTCCCCCTTCTCCGTGGCTTTTACGAGTGGCGAATGGAGCCGCGCCTTGCCCATGATGTCCAGTATGTTCCTGTTCTGCCGGGCCATGACCATGTCGAAGAATCCCTGGGCCATGTCCAGCTGCGATTCCTGAGACTGGGCCAGGAAATGTTCGGCAGGTTTCGTGGCCACTAGCAGGGCTCCCATGAGGAGGATGAACAGGACGGTTATCACCAGAGTCCATAATTTGGTCAGAAACATATTATTTCCCCTCCACGTTCAGTTGAATCACGCCGGCATTCACTTTTTTGCCACGACGCAGACGTTTGGGAACTGTGATCGTTTTTTTGGTCTCGAGAAGACGCCCCCTGAATATGAAGTGTATGGTGTACTTTCCAGGTGGCAGGGGAGGAATCTCGAAGGTGCCGTCTTTTCGGACACCTGAAAAGTAGGAGGATCTCACGAATACGGCCCAGCCGCGCGCAAAGGGATATTCCTTCAGCCGCAGAGGATATGCCCAGAAGCGGACGCCGTGATCCTCGGCCTCCTCGTCTGACGGCCCCACGGTGAACACGGCAGAACCTCTTGCAGAGACTGTCTGAGGTTCGAGATCTCTGCGATCCCTGACCCTGCCCGGAGAATAGACGGTGATATCCTCATCCATCTCGTTGTTTATTTCGAGATCCTGGGTGTAGTTGAGGATCTTGGTGTGGGGAACGAAGGTCATACCCCGTACGGTCGTTTTCGGAGATACCTCCCTGCCTCCGATTTCTTTGAATATCACCGCCACCAGATCACCGTAAGCCTCTGAGGAAGTCCTGGAGGTGATGGCAAAAGGATCCTGATATATCCAGTATGCTGACCGTGGTTTGGATGGTTTCGTTCCTTTGAGAACGATCTTGCCGGTGACCGCATACTTGCGTTCACGGTGCCTTGCCGCGGATGGCAGTGATAGTACGACGGGAAACAGTAATGCCGCAATTAAGGTTATCCTCTGCATGGGGGGCATACTACAGAATATGAAGGATATGTTAAAGATACAATTGGATGCCGAAGGATGCCCAAAAGGCGGGAGGCATCACAGGTCCGAAGAGCGGATCATCTTGTATATCAGAGGTTTGGCCTCGGGGGTATCATCACCGATGACATAAGCGCGTTTCAGGCGCTCTACGGCCTCATCGAGACGGGAAGATGAAGAATAGTGTATGACCATCAGAGGATCTCCCTGGCGAACCTCGTCGCCGGTCTTTTTGAGTATGGTGAAACCTACGCCATGATCCACGTCGTCGGAAACCTTTTCGCGTCCTGCTCCCAGAAGTACCCCTGCAAGGCCTATCTCAGTAGAATCCACGGAAGTCACGAATCCGTCACGCGGTGCCGGAAGCTCCATCTCGTTCTCGTAGCCGGGGAACAAAGAGTAGTCGTCCACTACTCTGGGATCTCCTCCCTGGGCCTCGATCATCTCGCGCATCTTATCCAGTGCCCTGCCGGAGTCCAAGGATTCGTTGAGTTTCAGGAGAGCATCTTCGGAGTCCTTGGCCACGCCTCCCAGGACCAGCATCTCGCTTCCTAGGGCGAACAGGAGTTCCTCGATGTCTTCGGGGCCGTTACCCTTGAGGGTTTCGATGGATTCGATCATCTCGTTGGCGTTGCCCACTGCGTTACCCAGGGGATCATCCATGCGGGTGATGAAGGCAGTGACCCGCTTGCCAGCCCTTTTACCGATATCGACCATCGTGCGTGCCAGCTTCTCGGCATCGTCCATGGATCTCATGAACGCACCGGATCCGGTCTTGACGTCCAGGACGAGAGCATCGATTCCCTCGGCCAGTTTCTTGGACATGATGGAGGCCGATATGAGGGGGATGGATGGAACGGTGGCAGTGGCGTCTCGCAGGGCGTAGAGTTTTTTGTCAGCCGGAGCCAATTGACCTGTCTGACCTATCATTGCTACGCCTATCTTGTTGATATTATTGATGAATTCTTCTTCTGATAGACCTACTCTGAATCCAGGAATGGACTCGAGTTTGTCTAGGGTACCTCCGGTATGGCCCAGACCGCGTCCGGACATCATGGGGACCTTAACACCACAGGAGGCCACCAGTGGAGCCAGTGGAAGGCTTATCTTGTCTCCCACTCCACCTGTTGAATGTTTGTCCACCTTGGTGCCGGGAACCGATGAGAGGTCGATCACGTCACCCGAATGCAGCATGTAATGGGTGAGGTGATGCAGTTCCTCCCCGTCCAGACCGTTGAGGTATATGGCCATGAGGAGAGCCGCGGCTTGATAGTCTGGAATGTCTCCCCTGGTGTAGCCTTCTATGAACCACCGGATCTCCTCTTCCGTCAGTCTCTTTCCGTCACGTTTCCTGGCAATGATATCCTGAACGAGCATTGTCCAAACTCCTAGAGAAAAAAACATCATATATATAACCAGACGCACATCAAGGGATAAGAAAAATTCAGTCATCAGGTATCCTTATGTGCAATTGTCCTCCCTTCCTTGACATCCTGCCCCAGCGTTATACAAAGTCAGCCTCGGGAGGATTCGCATGGCTACCCAGCTTTCAAGGGCCCGCAGTGGCGAGATAACACCGGAAATGATTCAGGTTGCAGAGGACGAGGGCCTCTCTCCTCAGGAAATACGGGACCTGGTTGCCGAGGGTCTCGTGGTGATACCCCACAATGTACACCGTGACTTTAGGGCCGTGGGTGTCGGTAAGGGCCTCAGAACCAAGGTCAATGCCAACATCGGGGCCTCTTCCATGCGAAAACTCATGGAAGAGGAACTGCGCAAGCTGGATATAGCCGTCCGCTACGGAGCCGATGCAGTCATGGACTTGTCAGTGGGCGGGGATCTTGATGAGATTCGTGCCACCATAATAGGGCATTCCCCGGTGATGATAGGCACGGTGCCCATTTACGAGGTGGCTGCCCGTACTAAGATAGATAAACTGGATCCAGAATTTCTGTTCGGGGTCCTGGAGAAGCAGGCCCGTCAGGGTGTGGACTTCTTCACCGTGCATGTTGGCATCAACAAACAGACGGTCCAGTATGTGAACGATTCGGACAGGGTGGGAGGCATCGTCAGCCGAGGCGGTTCCCTTCTGGCCCACTACATAACCACCACGGGCAATGAAAATCCAATGTACGAGCAGTTCGACAGGCTGCTGGACATCTGCTTCGAGCATGACGTGACCCTCTCACTGGGAGACGGTCTGCGCCCTGGTGCCATCGACGATGCTAATGATGCTCCCCAGATTTCCGAGCTCATGATTTTGGGACAACTAACCCGCAGGGCCCGTGAGCGCGGTGTTCAGGTCATGATAGAGGGTCCTGGCCACATGCGCATAGACCAGATAGCCGCCACCGTGGAGATGGAGAAGACACTGTGCCACGGAGCACCTTTTTATGTTCTCGGCCCCATAGTCACGGACGTGGCTCCGGGTTATGATCATATCACTTCAGCCATTGGCGGCGCCATTGCCGCATCCCATGGTGTGGATTTCCTGTGTTACGTAACCCCAGCGGAGCACCTGCGTCTCCCTGACGAGGACGATGTACGTGAGGGTGTGGTGGCAGCCAGGATAGCTGCACATGCAGGGGATCTGGTGAAGAACGTTTCAGGCGCCCGCGCCTGGGATACCCTCATGAGTACGGCCCGCAAGAATCTCGATTGGGAGGCCATGTTCCAGTTGGCCATCGATCCCTTCAAGGCCCGTACCTACAAGAAGGAAAGCGAGGCGGGTGATGCAGAAGTGTGCACCATGTGTGGAGATCTGTGTGCGGTAAGGCTCGACAACCTGCGTAAACTCCACATCGAGACCGATTTGTCCCGAAAATCCACGACCAACTGAATTAGTCATCTGTGAAGTTGGGTTCACATCAAACTCGGCACCATATGAGTCGGTCACTTGGGAGCGTGTTTTGGTTCCGCATCGCCATATCATATGGTGTCAGTGCTGAAATATTAATGTAACATATTGTAATCAAAGGATTTTTGTGGGCGCCTGCCCGCCACTTCGTAGGTGGGCATCCGTTGCATTTTATGTGACAACACAATTGATAAACCTGCAGGAGGATCTATAAATACACTGTAGATACAGAGCGGGCTGTGCTGGCATGTAAGTTGCAAAGGGCATCCCGAAGGAGGTGTTCTCATGAAAAAACTGCTTTTTGTTCCTGTCTTGCTTTTGGCTTTCATGGTTCAGGCCTGTGATGACGACGGTGGCCAGTATCAGAGCGGCTACTGCGATGATTCCGGTTGTTATGCGTGTGAAGGGGATTACTGCTGGCCGGTGGACAATACTCCGTGCGGCGATTCTGGACAGATCTGTGCCGAGAACGAGGTTTGCACTGATTATGGTTGTACCAGTGTTTGCCAGTTTGATGAGGACTGTGGTCAGGGTGAGATTTGTACAAATAGTGGTGTGTGTGGACCCGAAGTTCCTCCCGATGCCTCCTGTGAGTCTGATGCCGACTGCGGCCATGGTTTGATCTGTGAGAATAGCGAGTGTGTGGAGGGGTGCCAGTCCAATGACGACTGTCCTGACGGATATGTTTGTGCGGCATGTGGCCGGTGTGAACCCGAAGACAACCCGGTATGCGGCGATTCCAAGGTGTTTTGCGAATCCAATGATGACTGTGGTACCAAGGTATGCTCCAGTGATCACAAATGTGCCATCACCTGCCAGAGTGACGGTGACTGCCCCATCGGTCAGATATGCGACGGCAACGGTGTGTGTGTGGATGATGTGAATCCAACCGATCCTCAGTGCGCATTCTCGTCCGACTGTGGTGAAGGTTACATGTGCATCAATGCCTACTGCCATCCCACCTGCCAGAGCGACGGTGACTGCGGTAACGGTGAGTTTTGCGACCTTGGTGTGTGCAAGGCAGACTACCGCCCTTCTCAGGACTGATGCTACGGAAGCGTACAGCCGGACCGCTTCGGATCCCCGCCTGAAGACTGTACTGCATGATACCCGTCAGTAGACACGAGTAGTAGACTAAGGGGAATGTCGACCACCGGAAGAGTCTTCATCCTCTCTGGAGTCGGTGGGCAAAACAGGTATGGAACCCGTTTTACGCTCTTCCCTAATTCTTTCGACTTCGATGGATTCCACGAAAAGGGCCGTGTACTCCAGAGCAGAGAACAGGGAGAATATGATGGAGATATACAGGATGAACAGGCCCATCTTGGGGAAATCTAGTACGATATCGGTTCCTACCAGATAGTATGGATGTCCTGCCAGCAAGAAGGTCACTCCGATAAACTGGAAGGCCGTTTTTGATTTGCCGCCTTTGGATGCAGCAATTACGATTCCCTCCGATGCCGCCAGGGTACGCAGTCCTGTTATGCCGAATTCCCTGATGACCAACAGCACTACGAGCCACGGAGGTATGGCGTGCTGGTAGACCATGTATATGAGCACCGAAAGGTTGGTGAGTTTGTCTGCCAGGGGATCGAGAAACTTGCCCAGTACGGTGATGGAGCCGGTCATGCGGGCGACTATGCCGTCGAGTAGGTCAGTGAAACCTGCAAGTATGTATATCAGTGCTGCGATGAATCCGCTCCGGCGTGTGCCGTGCTGCATAAACCATATGATGAAGGGTATGGCAGCGATTCTGGTGTAGGTCATGATATTGGGCAGTGAGAGGGCCTCCTTTTTGATGGACAGAATGCCGTGTGAAGACGTGCCCTCGTTCCTGGTGAGGAAGGGAGGTTTCATGGTTCACCTTTTGATGAGTACAGTGCCCTCTCCTGAGATATGAAGAAGTGAGTTGTCCCTGAACTGGGCCAGGAGTCGGCCGTACCATGCAGCTACTCTGTCCTGTGGGACGATGATGGTTCGTTTGGCTTCATGCAGGGACAGTTCCATGAGACCTGTTTTGGGAACTGACAGGTAAATGTCTCCTGAGCCCCTAAAACTGAACAGTTCCAGTTCTTTTTCACTGCTATGTAGAGTGCCGGGTTCCCAGGACATGTCCGAGGGGAAGGCAAGCAGATGCGTTGCGAATACCAGTAGCCTGGCTTCATAGAGTTTTATGGAGAGCAGGCGGCTAGATGGGCCTGGATCCAGAAGAATGCGGCCTTTTCCCATGCAGCGCAGGAAATTGCCGGTCATGGCATTTCTTGCGCTGGCATCGGTATTTTCGGCCGGCAGAAAACGCATCTCACCACTGCTAACATGGAGGGCGTCGCCACGAACGTAAAAACCACGTTTGAGAGCCACGTCCAGCCATCCGCCATCCGGTTCAGGTGCGACCAGTTCTTCCGGCTGGTACCGGATGTGTCCGGAAGATTGCTGAGCAGGGGTGGCAGAGGACTGCATCTCGGCCAGTCTTTCGGCAGCATGAAGCCATTCCGGAGGGAAATCGGGTTTTTCTTCCGGAATGGACTCGAAGCCCATCAGTGCCCTGATATGATGCAGGAACTTCCTCCACTGTTTTTCCGCGGGATTCAGCCTACAGGCTTTCTGTAGGGATGCGATCGCCTTTGGCAAGTCGCCGGTGTGGATGAGTTCCAAGCCTCTGCGGAAGTGCAAGGACCCCTCCCTGGGAAATTGACGCAGCAACTGGTCGTATATGTGCAGGGCTTCCGTATGCATGTCCAGTTTTGAATATACATGTGCCAGGAGGCTCTTCAGTCTGGGATCACTGCTTTCCTTTTGAATGGAACCCTCGAGTATCAGGCGGGCCCCCTGAAGGTCTCCCTGGAATATGTGTTCTCCTGCACTGGCTAAAAGGGCCTCTACGTCAATACTTTCCATCATGAGTCATTAAATACTCTCAAACAGTTTCATACTCAAGAGCCAAAATGGTCGGCCCAACCTGCTCGAAGAGATTTTCATTTGAGTTTACCCGAAAATTGATTATGTAGCCGCTCATGCATCAGATCATGGGAACACGAGAGAAGGAGAGCAACCGGGCCCAGTACACGGCAATGTTGTGGGCCATGACGATAGTTGCACTGGTAGTGCTTCCAGTACCAGCCTGGCTTTTGGATATGATGTTGACGGTCTCCATATCAGCCGGGATGCTGCTGCTTTTAGTTAGTATGGACGCAAAAAGTCCTTTAAGATTCAGTAGTTACCCTTCATTGCTGCTGCTGGTGACACTGTTTAGACTGGGACTCAACGTGGCTTCCACCAGACTCATCCTGCTTCACGGCAGTGCAGGCCAGGTCATCTCTTCGTTCGGTAACTTCGTAGTAGGAGGAGAGGTTCTGGTGGGTCTGGTGATATTTATGGTGATAACGGTAGTGCAGTTTCTGGTGGTGGCGAAGGGGGCAGAGAGGGTAGCTGAGGTGGCTGCCAGATTCACACTGGATGCGATGCCTGGTAAACAGTTGGCCATAGATTCGGAACTCAGGGCAGGGCACATAACACCTGAGGAAGCCCGACGGCGTAGGGAGATTTTAGAGAAGGAGTCCAGATTTTACGGAGCCATGGACGGCGCCATGAAATTCGTGAAGGGGGACGCCATCGCCGCACTGGTCATAGCAGCGGTGAACATCGCCGGAGGCATTGCTATGGGGCTTTTGCGTATGGACATGTCACTAGGAGAGGCTTTGAGCACATACACCGTACTTGCGGTGGGTGACGGTCTGGTGTCCCAGATCCCGTCTTTGCTAAGTGCCCTTAGTGCAGGGGTCCTGGTTACCCGTGTGGCTGGACAGGACTCCCCTTCGATGGGACATACCATACTGCAGGAACTGATTTCCTCCTGGCGCCCATTTATGGTGGCATCCTTGATTTTGGGGACGGCTGCACTCGTTCCCGGAATGCCTGGACCTGCCTTTGGTGGCGGAGCAGTGGCCCTGGCACTGGCTGGATGGTGGGTACGCAGCCGTGAAGTGCACCGCCATGGGGCCGTGAAGGATAAGTCCTCTGGCGGGGGAGCCCAGGGAACCAGTACCGATGAGCAGAGTCTTTCCCCTGTATCGGATATCTCCATAGTAGTGGGAACGGATGCCGCTCACCTACTGACTGGTGCTGGCTCCGAGATTATGGAACGCGATCTGCCCGCTACTGTGACCCTTGTTTCACAGAGACTGGGACTTCCCTCTTCCCTTTTGGAACCTACGGTAGTTGTGTCCGATGCCCTGGAGCGCGAGTCGTTCCAAATCACGGTGAAGGGTATCACCGTCTCATCAGGATTCGTGTCACGAGATGCAAGAACTACTGGTGGCCCTCCAGCCATGGCCGATGCCCTGGAATCGGCTCTCATGAGGCATGCCGGAGATCTGATTTCCCCTGATACCATCAAGAACATACTGGATTTTCTTAGTCATTCCTCACCGTATCTGGTCACAGAGGCTTACAGACGCCTGGATCTCCTCAAAGTCACGCGTGTATGCCGCCGTCTCGTGGAGGAGGGTATCTCCCTGGCATACATGGATCGTATACTGGAGACGCTTATACTCATGGACGGGGATGAGTTCACCCTGGCCGAAGAGGTGAGGGTATCCCTGGGGCCGTACTTCACTTCCGGAATGGCACGTCAGGGACGTCTGTCCTGTGTGGTGGTGTCCGGCAGGGTGGAGGATGAGATAGCGGTTTCGGTGAGCGAAGGCGCTGCAGGGCCATCTCTCCGTATGGATCCTGAGGTGGCGGAGCTAATCGCCGGATCTGCTGCCGAAGTCATGAGACAGTACCCCGGAAGCGTCCTTCTTGCCTCCAGGGATGTAAGGCGTTACCTGTGGAAGATTCTCAGTCATGAGATTCCCGGAATCACGGTCATATCACCTGAGGAGATAGCCCCGGCCCTAGAGATAATTCCTGTGGCACAACTCGAGATTTGAACTTTTTTTGGGGATATGTGGGTCTATTTTTTCGTCACACAGGTTATTGCTTGACGTTTCACTCAAAGCGCTGGTATAAAGACCCTGCCCTTAATCGGGCGAAACAGGAGGCCTAGCCCATGCGCAAAATAGGTTTTGCGGCAGCATTTTTAGGACTTTTCTTCCTGGCAGCATGCTCAGAGGATGATCTTGGCCGTTACTGTGTGTCAGGATATGACCCAATGACAGCAGAACCCGGTCAGATGGCCTACAATACCGAGGCACCGGAGTGTATAGATCGTCTGTGCATTCTCCAGGCTCCATCAGATACTGCTCTTCAGCAGAATCCCGACCTCAAGACCATTCAGTTCTGCTCTCACAAATGCTCCAGTGATTCGGATTGTGGCGGCGCAGACGCTGCATGTCCTGACGGCTATGTATGCACTTCCATAGAAGCAGGCGCCCTTGGTGGTTCATGTGCCTGTGCCTGCAAGACACACTTTGGCAGTGACTATGCAGCATGCGGCGAGTGACGGACATCAGGATTCTGTTTGTCTGTCTGGCTACCGGGCGTGAGGGTGAGGACGGGTGGTGAGATCCTTTATAATAGTTGCTGATACACCCACAGGAGGAAAATCGTGAGTGGGGGGAACGAGGCTCCGATAGGAGTGTTCGATTCCGGAATTGGTGGTCTCACAGTCGTTCGGGCTCTTCGTAGACTGCTACCCTCCGAATCCGTGGTATATCTGGGAGATACGGCCAGAGTGCCGTACGGCACCAAAAGTCCTGAGACTGTAATACGCTACTCACTGAATAATGCGCGTTTTCTTCTGGGCAGAGGGGTAAAGATGCTGGTGGTGGCATGCAACACAGCCTCCTCCACAGCGCTGGGGGCCATGCGTGAACACTTCACCGGTATCCCGGTGATAGGTATGGTAGAGCCTGGGGCACAGGCAGCTGTCTTGGCATCCAAATCCGGAAGCATCGGTGTAATTGGCACCAGGGCGACCATAGAGTCCCGTTCATACGAGAGGGCGCTCAGACAGTTTGGCGGTCCGTCGGTGATCATGGATGGGGAGCCGTGTCCGCTGTTCGTGTCGTTGGCTGAAGAGGGAATAGTCGACGGCCCCATAGTCGATTTGGTGGCCCGCAGGTATCTGGAACGCCTGGTGTCCCGCCTGCCTGACATGGATACCTTGATTTTGGGATGCACTCACTATCCTCTCCTCAGTTCCGCAATTCATGCGACTGTAGAGGACTTGGCCGGTCATGAGGTGACGCTCATCGATTCTGGTGAGAGTGCTGCCCGGGTCGTATCCGATGTCCTGGACTCCAGAGGTATTCGTTCTACAAGGAACGATCGAGGGGAACTGACGGTGTATGTCACCGATACGTCCCACATACGTGAGGTTGGGTCCAGATTTCTGGGTGAAGAGCTCGGGGACATAAGAAAGGTGGATATCTGAGTCATGACTCTATTCTGGTTTCTGGTTCTCCTTGCACCTTTGGTTTTCTTCCATGAACTGGGCCATTTTCTCATGGCCAAGGCCTTTAGGATAAAGGTGCTGGTCTTTTCCCTGGGATTCGGCCCGCCGGTGGTCGCCAGGAAGTGGGGTGAGACCGAGTACCGTATCTCGTGGCTTCCCCTTGGTGGCTACGTAAGTATGCTGGGCGAGAATCCTGACGAGGAAATCTCTGAAGAAGATGCTGACAGGGCCTTCTCCAGGGCACCTGCCTACAAACGGCTTCTAATTGCCCTTGCCGGTCCCCTTGCCAATCTCCTTCTTCCCATCCCAATTCTGTTTTTTGCCTTTTTGGGTCAGGACAAGATAGCCCCTCCAGTTCTTGGCACGGTCCTTCCAGGATATGCCGCCTACGAGGCAGGCCTGCGTTCCGGAGACACAGTGCTGTCCATAGACGGAAGAAATATTCAGAGTTTCGAGGAGTTCCGTGATGTGGTGAGGAACAGTCCCGGTCGTCCTGTTTCCATGACTGTCCGGGGAGTGGATGGCTCGGTGCGGCAGGTCACCATGATTCCGCGTCGTACAGTGGGACGCAACTCTGTTGGAATGAAGCAGGAAGTAGGCATGGCCGGTGTTCTTCTTGCTTCCACCAGAGCGGTTATTGGTGTCATCGATACGACTGGTCCTGCATGGCAGGCCGGGCTTCGTTCTGGTGACCGTATAGTCGGCATAGACGACGGTTCTGGTATGAGGCCCATCAGATTTTGGTCCCAGCTCGGGCGTTATCTAGGCAAGAAAGTAAAAGTGTACTACCTCAGGGGCTCAAATGAGCTGGATCCTTCGGTTGGGCTCCTTCAGGCTACTCTCAATGAGACTGAGACAGTTTTAAAAGGCATAGTTCCAGGTGAACTGGTCGTGTCCGATGTGTTCGAGGATTCGCCTGCCCACAGGTGGGGGATCAAGGTGGGAGACATGCTCTATGCCGCAGCCCGTATGAAGGAAGGGGAACCTGCTTCTGCGTGTACCCCGGACTATCCGGGGCTCAAAAAATTAGGTGGTTCCAGCAGTTTCGACACCTTCCTGAGCATGAACACGCGGTCACGTTTTTGTCTGGTATGGGTCTCCCCTTCTCCTGGAGGGTCGTGTTTTCATGCTGCTGCCATGGCTCAGGCCGAAGTGCACAGAGTGGATTCCTTTGGCAATAAACGAACTACCTACTCCTTTGGAACTGCCACCTGGGCTTCCTACGAGGTCCCCAAGGACGTTCCAATAGACGGAAGGGTTGCATTTGCCGCCAGGCGGGCCATGAAATCCTTCTGGAACATGAGCACTGACATCTTCAGCGGCATTGTCTTCATGATCACCGGGAAGGTAAGCACCGACAATGTGGGCGGTCCCATAGCCATTGCCCAGATGGCAAAGGAGGCGGCCGATCGAGGCTTCATAATCTTCCTGCAGATGATGATCATCCTGTCCCTCAACCTGGGGTTCCTCAATCTTCTGCCGATTCCCATGCTCGATGGAGGACACATAGTGTTCTCATTGCTCGAGATGGTGATGCGTAGGAAGCTTCCCGTCATCGTACAGGCGATTGCAAGTTACATAGGTCTGTCGTTACTTGTTTTGTTGATGCTCTTCGCTTTCAAGAACGATCTGGTACGCCTTTTCAGAACGAAAGACGTGGTAGAGATCAAACAGGTGGATGACCACAAAACCGTCCGTGGGCAACTGACTCCCACGAATGAAATTCGCTGTCTGCCCCCACCGGCATCACCTGGTTCAGGCCCCACAGGTCACTAGCCGATAACATTATTTCACACTTTAGATGTGCTTGATCATTCTGGCAGGAGGTGAAGATATGAGTGTTGTACAATTTTTATTTAAAAGAGTGCTTTAATATCAATGGCTTACGTGTTTTGCTCCGTGAGTGAGTATGGGATGGTGGTTGATAGAGCCGTCATATATCGAATATGATCATTGAAAATCGCACCATGGCACTTATATTGGATAGGAGGGAAGCGAGACGGGAGGTGGAGATATGACTGGAATGATGAAAAAGATGAGGATTGGTC
>JALWFW010000346.1 GCA_027013865.1 Polyangiaceae bacterium
CACCACAAGTGGTCTGTCCGAACACCAGCCCATCACGGCTAAGTTGGACACTTTTTGGACAGGCTTGCCCGCCTTAGGCATACGGGTGTGGGGCCTTGGCAAACCTATATGGCCTATAATCCCAAAACTTGACTGCCCTGGAACACCTGCCAAGTCGCAAAAGACGCTTTTACTGTGTAACTTACTAAAATTACTTGCATAACATATTGAAATTAAAAGCCTTTTGGACACCACGCCGCAGGTGATCTGTCTGAACACTAACCCAATGCGGTCTGTCCGAACACCAGCTCAACGAGGCTAAGTTGGACACTTTTTGGACAGGGTTGTCCGCCTTAGGCATACGGGAATGGAGTTTTGGCAAACCTGGATGGCCTGTAATTCCAAAACTCGGCTGCCCCGTGAACTTGCCACACTCCCCTTGTGACTTTCCGGCACTGTTGTAAAACATAGGGGCTGTCTCGTAAGCCCGGATCCTAGACACGATTCAGTGCTGTATGAAGCGCACATGTCCTGTGCCGTGCGTAGTCATCAAGGAGAACATCCATGCTCATAGCACATATAAGTGACATTCACTATCCTGCTGGCATACACAGCCTCCACGGTAAGAGATGGCTAGGAGCCTTCAACCTGCTGTTCAATCCCCTGCGCAGCTTCGACTCTTCCGTGTTTCCCCCTCTCCTGACGTTTCTGCGCAACTCCGGTGTGGATCACATCATCATCACCGGAGACGTGGCCTCTCTCGCCCTAGAGGAGGAGTACGAGCAGGTGCGCCTGGCATTCGAAGAAGCACGTATCCCTCCCTCCAAAGTTACCATCGTACCCGGCAACCACGATACATACGTTCCCAGCGCCATGGAGGACGAGACCTTTTGGAAGGTCCTGGGACCCTACGCCCGTTCGGCCGGACCCGACGACTACCCCCTGGTCACGGAGATAGGTGTAGGCGGCCTGGTAACGATCGGTCTGTCTTCCGCGGTTACGTCACCGTGTGCTATGTCCTACGGAGTACTTGGGACAAGGCAGCTGGAGAGACTTGACGATCTCCTCGCCCGTTACGACGGCTACACCAGAATCGTTGCGCTTCATCACTCTCCCGTACACGGCCTCGTGTGCGACGGATTGCAGGACAGCGTGGCACTGATGGACATCCTCAGAAAACGGGGCGCAGAGCTGCTTTTTCACGGACACATCCACCACACCGAAGTACACCACATCGATCTGGGTCCAGGACGGGGACAGCTTCCGGTGATGAGCGTCAGTCCGGCCCTCCTCAAACAAAAGACAGCCGGCAAGATGCCAACCATAAGGATGATCGACGTACATCAAGGACACATCGAACACTGGCTGGTCAAGTGGAGCGACAGATTCAGGGAATGGCGACCCGAAAGATGACCCGACAGGAAAAGGTATTCATTTATGGTTCCTGGATACTTCTAGTTCTAGTTCTGGGAACCTGGGCTCTTTACTACGTTCACGTCAAAAAACGAATCTCTTCTAGGTACCGCGCCGGAATCCACAGGGCCGAAAGCCTCATTGCATCTGCTAATCCTTTGAAACTCAAAGAAATTCGCGATGTCCTCCTCAAAACCGCTCAAACGGATCCCACCCGCCCCCGGGCCTGGGAACTGCTGCTCCTGACAGAAGCTCGGTGGCAGGCTCTTTACGGCATGCCTGCCGGGCACTGGGACGTGTACCTGGATCAGTTGCGTAAGACCGGTTCCGGTTATCTGGACGATCCCACCTACGTCGAAGCCATGGCTCTTCACTTGCTGGCAGGGAATGCCTCCGAAAGGCTCCAGAGCCTTTACACCATTCAGAAGAGTTTGGGATTCCTCAATAAAAACAATGAGTTACGCACTGCCAGGGCGTTAGTGCTCGTAGAACTCGGACGTCCGGGTAAGGCTCTCGAAGAACTAGCCGGTCTGTCTGATCCCTATGCCTCTGTGGTATGCGGTGCAGCTGCCCTTTGTATGGGTGATACCGGGATTCTGGAGAAAAGATGTATGCCCGGCATGCCTGCAGTGTTTCACAGCCTCATTCAGGAATGTACTGCTCCCAAAGACGCGCCACCGGCACTGAGGCACTTCTCAGCCATGTGCCGTGGGCATCTTCCCGATACAGGCGATACCACGCCCCTTTATCTGCTCCTATACGGTGTCCGGCAGGCCGTATATCTCACGAACAGCCCTTCACGGGATACATTGCGCAAGGCCCTTGACTACATGCAGAAGGTGCGAAAGCGCGTTCCGGCTCTCACCAGGGCCATGAAACGTCTGGAAGCAAGCATCCTCCTGGCTTCCGGAGAGCCAGGCAAGGCTCTGGAAGCCCTGGGCTCCCCAAAAGACCGGAATTCCCGGACATACAGGATACTTGCCCAGGCCGTCCTTCATCCCGATATGATCAAACCCGCCCAGATCAAAGCTTCTGGAGCATTTTCCGGTCTGGTGTCAGACTTGATCCTTGCTGGACACGGTACGCGTATCTTGCCACTGCCCCGCGGACATGACCTCGATGGATGGCTAAAGAGCCAAAAGACAAAAATTTCCTCCATGAGTGCCGCTGCCGGTACCCTGGCCTCCTATGCCACTGCCAGACGCATACTGTGGACCTGCATGGCAGCCGGACGCTATACGAGACAGGCGAAAAAACTCCTCAAAGCAGTAAAGCCCTTTTCAGATCGCCTGGGATCATCTTTCCTGGGTTCCATAATCCGCGGGTGGACTGCATGGTGCCGCGGCGATACTGACGCAGCACGCCAGGCAACAAAGGAAGCATGCGAAGCTGGTACGAAGTCCCAAGGCGGCTGTCCGTCACCGTGGGCAGGTCCTGATCTCTATGATCTCTACCTGCGTGCCTGGATCGATGAAAACTCACCACCCGAAAACAGCGACGAGGTAATGACCTGGGCTCTCGATATCCTACCCCGCCTCGCTCCAGAAGACAGGCTCATGCACAGAGCACGCCTTGCATGTCTTCAGATGCTCTACTTCCCGGGATCCGCTGACAGGATTTCGCGTTCGGTCCTGGCTCCAATCAGGGGCTCGAATCCCTTCGCAAAATCCCCCGCACCCCCAAAGAGCGGTCTGGAGATGCCACTACCGCGCTGGGTGCTGGAGGGACTGGTGCCGGTGATGGTGGCTGCCGGTGCCTTTGGAAGGGACGGAGTGCCTCCCCTGAAATCTGTGCTCGGTATGAACCTGCCGGAACTTCTCACGCCAGAAGGCATATACACCATGTCCCTCTACCTTGCCAGAGTAGGTGATTTCGGCGCAGCCCGTGCAGCCCTGAAATTCCTGAAGTCCGCTTCGCAGTCTCTGGACCCGTCATTCGTGGACACAGTACACCGACTGGAGGCCAAGATAGCCCTCTGGGAAGGCCGTCAGGATGCATGGAAACTCTTTGCCGTCCTCAAGAACATGGATAGCGAGACCCAACGCATGTACGTCAGTGCCCTTGCCCTTGGCGGAAAATGCCAAAAAGCCATGGAAATCGCCGGTTCCAAGGCCAAAAAATCGCCAATATGGGCACTTTGCGCCGTCAAAGCGGCCATCAGATGCCAAAACCGCGAAAAAGCGCTTGCATACTTCGAACTGATACCCTCACGAACGACCCAGGCCCGGGAAGGCCGGGCTCTTCTCATGAAAAAGGGATGGATTCAGAAAAGATAAGGCTCTACATCTGCGAAGACAGTGACGATTTCGCCGAACAACTGACGCGGGCATTACCCAAGCTAGGTCCTATCGAGATTGTCGGGCGTGCCAGAGAGGGCGGTCAGTGTGTCAGTGATCCGGCTCTGATGCAGGCAGACGTACTCCTTTTGGATCTCGAGATGCCCGGGCGCGACGGGCTGTGGGTGATTGGTCAGGTGGCGGGTCGGGGACCGGAAATTCTGGTACTGACGTCATTTGCAGACGAGGATAGGGTATTCGAGGCCCTGCGCGGCGGTGCGGCGGGTTATCTGGTCAAGGGCGTAGGGCTACGCAGGCTCACCCGGGCCATAGGAGACGTGGCTTCGGGGGGGACGGTCATAGAGCCGGCTCTGGCTGCCCGCTTCTGGAACCTATTTCTTGCCAGCATCGGGCGCGCGCCAAGGGATCCGTGGAATCTCACGGATGAGGAGAAGGAAGTGCTCACCCTGGTGGGAAAGGGTCTGTCCAATCCAGAAATCGGCTCTACTCTAGGGAAATCCCGCAGTTCCGTAAAAAGGGTCCTGGAATCAGTATACACCAAGATGGCAGTTCACTCTCGCGTGGAGGCAGTCACCAAGGCCCTGGCTGCCGGAGTCATAGAGCTCTAAAGCCCCACCCATTTACTCTCTTGTATAGACTCACAACGAAGACGCAGCATGACTTCTGCTACGCCTTACCACGCTTCGCATGCCTCCTACCTCGAACACCCGCTTTTGAGAAGTGCCTTCACCGAAAATCCACCACACCGCCACCATGGCGTAAAACTATAATGATTTCAGCAAGTTACGATTGATTCCCGAGAATCTCCTCTGGGTGGACACTGTGTGAAGAAATCCTCCATCACACACTGTCTCTATCTGGAACCCACTTCGAAGAACTGACCAGGAGCGAGGACCTTCGCCTCGGTATCCATATCCAGCTCCATCACGCCCCTGACGAAGTCTTCCACGTTCACGTCTATAACGGGCCAGGTGCCGTAGTGCATGGGAACGACGATGCGCGGACGGATGAGGCTCACCGCTCTGACAGCATCAGCAGGACCCATGGTGTAGTTATCACCAATAGGCAAAAGTGCCACGTCGATACCCTCTTCACCAATGAGTTTCATGTCATAGAACAGGCCTGTGTCACCGGCGTGGTAGATTTTGACGCCATTGACGGTAAGAATGGCCCCGGCTGGATTGCCGCCATAAGAACCGTCTGGCAGAGATGAACCGTGGTGGGCAATGGTGAGCTTCACATGACCGAATGAATGACTAAATCCGCCACCCATCTGCTGGCCGTGAACCCTTGGAGCTCCGGCCCGGGAGCAAAAGTTGGCCACTTCCACGGTGGAGATCAACGTAGCGCCGTGTTTTTGCGCTATCTCCACGGCATCACCCAGATGATCGCGGTGTCCGTGAGTGACTATGATGCCATCTATGGGCGGAAGATCGTCGGGGCTTACGGCGGCCTGAGGGTTGTCCCGCAGATACGGATCTATGATCGTACATCCCTCCGGAGCCTCTATCAGCCATGCTGCATGTCCCAGCCATGTCAGTTTCACACTCATGTCAGCCTCCTTATCCTTAGGTATCACACCATATGTTAGGAAAAGAACCGCAGGACTCAAGGCCTGTATTCCTGAGTTTCAGACAGGGCGTATCGTCAGACTGCCGTTTTCTGAACCAAATTATGGAAAGTTGGTATCCGAAGCACACATGACACTGCTGTAGGTTCTTACTGAATAAGTCATCGACCCATTTCTTTAGTGCAGTCCGTCATACGCTCTATCCCGGCATATCGAAACCTACCATCCAAAGGACACCCGGCCTGCAGGGGAAGCCGGGGACCTCAGAGCCGACAGAACGTCCAAAGAAAGTCGACACTGTATGAAGGATGAAATCTGATCCGAGGAGGACAATCCGCCTTTCTTGGCTACACGGTAATATCACAGGGTTTTACGGCATGGGTGACAGCCCCATGGGTATACCGTCTGGGGTATAACGCTGGGCAAAGATGTCCCAGCCGCCGTCATCAATGACGTCCCGAGTCCGGACTATCACGAAACGCCCGTCTGGAGCCATGGCCACCGGACCGGCTGCCTGCCGTCCACCAGAACAGGTGTTTACATGCAGCTCATTGCCATCACGCATGTTGTCGGCACTGAAGCGCTGGACATAAACATCTCCGCCCTCCATTCCTCCATCCATTACTTTCCTGTAGTACGCCACCACGAAACTTCCACTCGAGTCCATGGCTACTCCGGAAGCCGACTGTCTTTCCCATTCCGGGGGCACTGCCACCGTAAATTCACTGCCGTTACGTGTACCATCGGCATTGAACCGTTGTCCGCGAATGGCTATCACTTTATCGTATCCTTCCGTTAAGTTCCATATCAACACAAAGGAGCCATCAGTACCTATCGCAACAGAAAAATATATATCCTCGTCCTTACTATCAGGCATCACCAGATAATCTTCGGCAACAGGGTTACCGTCGCGGTCATAAATCTTGCCGTATATTCCCTTACCCGAACCGTCCTCGCTATCATTTTGCCATACGGCTATGAAACGGCCGTCTGGGGCCATCACTACTTTTGGAAACCATGCACTAAGAAGATTGGTATCAAGTTGAAACTCCTCACCAACACGGTTGCCCTGGGCATCGTAACGCTGGCCAAAGACACCATAGGTATTGGTATCGTCCTGGTAGCTTTGCCAGACTACCACGAAGTTTCCATCATCATCCATAGCTATGCTCGGATACATCTGATCTTCAACCGTGGTCGTGTTGACCATGAAATCCACGTCAGCAGGATTACCGTTCGAGTCAAAAATCCGGCCATAGACATCTTCCCACGTCCCTTCCTCATCTCCGCTCTCCCACACCACCACGAAGTGACCGTCAGGGGCCATGGCGACGTCAGGATTATCCTGTATGAATCTGGTAGTAGCGTTGATCTGAAACTCTCCGCCCACTGGAGTGCCGTCTGCACCATAGATCTGACCGTAGATGGCACCTCCTTCACCATCCTGGTTAAACTCCACCCATACCACCACGAAACGACCATCAGGGGTCATGGCGACTTGTGGAACTTGCTGATCACCCTCGGATGTAGCATTCACCCTGAACTCGGAAATCCGGCATGCATTGCATCCGTCGCAATCGGTGTCATTGCCGTCGTCGCACTCCTCACCTGGCTCCACCGTGCCGTTACCGCACGTATCAAGGCTTCCTTCACACGACCCGAACGTCAGTGTGCATGCCGCAGTGCAGGAGATCTGACCGCCAGTGTAACCGAAATCCTGGCACCTATGTCCGCCAAGGGCACTACCGTCGCACTCCTCGCCTTCCTCCACAACACCGTTGCCGCAAAGCTCATGAGCACTCCCCGTGTCTCCGTCTTTGCCATCATCACACCCTAAGCTTCCAAAGATCAGCCCTCCCAGCGCAATAAGCGTTGCCACAACCATTTTCTGAACTGCTTTATTGTTCATGACTCTTCCTCTCTTTACATGAAGATTACCTTACAAAGGCCACAACGAGCCTAATCTATGATCTTCGTCTGATTCACTCATGCAAGATTCCGTCATCCAAACCAATTACTGCAGTGCTCATCCCCATAAAGAGCCAACTCCCCCTGGAACCTACAAAAAGACCAGGTGTCGCAACAGACTAAATAACCAAGGTATTTCATATATATTTCAAATTGCAAAAAACTGCAAAAACGGAAAACTCAGGAAAGGTTATTCAAGGGTAGTAGACCCAAGGGGTATGCCCTCAGGAGAGAAACGCTGTAAGAATATGTCCCATCCGGTATCGCCTTCAGAGCTGGAGGCAGACCAGACAATGACAAAACTACCGTTTGATTCCATGGCCACGTCGGAGAAGGCAGTGTCTTGCCCAAGAGGATACCTGCTGACCTCAAATTCACTTCCAACAGGAATTCCCTGTGCATCGAATATCCTGGCGTAAATACCGTAGTCCGAATCACCGTCCTCATCCTTCCAGGTAACTACGAAACCGCCATCGGCTGACATGGCGACAGAAGGTCTGTCCTGGGAAGAAGAGGTATCAGAGACTACCACCTGAATTTCACCGCCAACAGGACTTCCCCCAGAATCGAAGCGCTGTCCGAAGATACCCAGGCTATCCGGGCCATTGCATTCCCATACCACCACGAAACCGCCATCAGGATCAACAGCTATGTCAGGAGTGCTCTCGTAACCATCAGTGGTGGCATTCACCTGGAACTCGGCTCCCAGCGGATTGCCCGCAGAATCATAGATACGGGCATAAATGCCAGTGGCCGAGTCATCCCAGCCCTCCCATACCGCGACGAAACCGCCGTCAGGACGTGCTGCCACACGGACATTACCAGATATAGCAGTGGCATCGTTGCTTATCTGGAACTCATCCCCCACCGGACTTCCCTGTGAGTCGAAGCGCTGCCCAAAAACGTTCTCGCCCGATAACCACACCACCACAAAACTGCCGTCAGGGCCAACTGCAACGTCTTCGAAATACTGATTACCATCGGTGGTGGTATTCACCTGGAACTCATCCCCTACCGGATTGCCCGCAGAATCGAAGCGCTGCCCAAAGACTCCTATACCACTCCCATCCTGGGGACTGCTCTGCCATACGACCACGAAACTGCCGTCAGGAGCCATGGAGGCCCTTGCCGCACCCTGGGAGTAATCCGTATAGGAATTCACCTGGAACTCCGTACCGTCCCTGGAACCGTCGGCATCATAGAGTTGACCATATACATCGGTGGAAGGCATGTATCCGCTGTGCCACACTATAACGAAGCGTCCGTCAGGAGCCATCGCTATACTGGGACTCTTCTGATCGTATTCGGTGGATGAATTAACGCGTAATTCGGATATGCGGCAGCCGTCGCAACCGTCCCAGACAGTGTCATTGCCATCGTCGCACTCCTCACCGGGATCCACCTTCCCATCTCCACAGGTTGCAAGGACACCATCGCATCTAGCGAAAGCGATGGAGCAATCCGACTGGCAGACCAGCGTCCCACCCGTATAACCGTACTCCTCACACGAGTGAGAACCAAACTGCATGCCGTCGCACTCCTCGCCTTCATCCACAACGCCGTTGCCGCACTTGGGTTCCGTGTTCTCCTCACACTGGGAAAATCAAACTTACAATCAGCAGTACATCCAAGAGTGCCAGACGCATATCCCTCACTCTCGCATGTTTTCGAGCCCAGATTCGTCCCGTCGCACTCTTCGCCTTCCTCCACAACGCCATTGCCGCATTGCGCGGCGGTGGTACCGTCACCTCCGTTGTCATCATCATCGGAACAGGCAGAAAACACGGGCGAGATGAATACCAGTATGCTGAGCCATACTATCAGCCTATTCTCCTTGAAACTAAATGTTCTGTTCCTCATCGGTTTGCCTCCTCTTACCTCCCAGTACTGTCCTGTTCATTCAGTTAAAAAGGGTGCGGCATCATACGGTCAGATCACCAGGCTCTTCCTTTTATCCCTTGAGTCAGTGGACTACAGGTACCACACCGGCTACCCTCTCTGACTGCATATTCATAAAAAAGCCCATAATATCAATTAGTTATATTGGCAGTCGACAAGGAATTGAGACCATATACTGGCGTGGCCAACAGGGATTTACTGGTACTGGTATCGATTCCCAACTGTCCATTATTATTGTTGCCCCAACATCATACATCGCCATTGTTGTCAACGGCGCAGGTGTGAGTGCTTCCAGCCGAGACATCCATAATATTCGTAAGCGGGCTGCCGTCTATGGTACTGACAGGATGAAGGGAACTCGATGGTTCTATGGCTGGTATCAAGCTATTTAGACCCAACTGTCCATTATTATTGTTCCCCCAGCAGTAAACATTTCTGGTGCTGGTTCGCACGATACAGGTATGCTCATCCCCACAACTGATGTCTCCTATGGGGCCACTTCCAGGAACAAGCACATTCCTAGCAAATTTTGTATAAGTTATATCGGTTCCGGTTATCTGTTTGTAAGTGTTGTCTCCCGTACACATCACACTAAATTTTGAACCGTTGTATATAACGATGCAGGTATGATTCTTACCAGCAGAAACGTTCTGTACTGAATTAATAGGCCTTATTTCCCACCTGTTGTTGACCCAAACCCCTCCATGCAAACGATACGCTACACTCGTAGCATCTGGTACATCTACATATGGGTTACCCAATTGACCCTTTTCATTGTATCCCCAGCACCACACTTCTCCATTGGCAAAACTGTCACCACTCAAGTCGGGCTCGCTCACACATACATGATGCGTGCCTGTGGTAAGAACATTCTTTTTGAAGGTACTTGATAATACCACCGCCCTGGCATAGCTCACCGGAAGGTTGTCGGTTGCCTGCCCCACCTGGAAATGAGTATTGCGTCCCCAGCACCATATCCCGTTACCCCTATCAAGGGCACAGGAGAAATCATAGCCCGTGTCAATGGCTATTATGTTACCGAGAGGAGTACCGCTGGCATCCTTTACCACCTGCATGGGGGGGAAATCACTGTTCCTTATAGTGCCATTACCCAGTTCTCCGTAGGTATTGTTGCCCCAGCACCACACTGACCCGCCGGCATCGAGGGCGCAAACATGATCATGACCCACCTGTACATCCGTTATATCTGCAAGGGGAGAGCCGGATTCAGTCGTCACCAGCTCAGGCATCCAGCTGCTTCTGGAGACTTCTCCACCCCAGCAGTAAACATGACCAGTGATAGTCACTGCACAGGTCTTGGTTTCACCGGCAGAGATAGCCATAACTTCACACTCGTCGCCTTTTGCATTACCGTTGGAGTCTAACTGATCTGCGTTGGCAATCCCAGGGCAGTTGTCCACTGCGTTGGTAACCAAATCGCCGTCTCTGTCAGGCAGGCACTGCCCATCAAGGCATACGCCCTTACCGTCATTATACGTACAGGGCACGCCTCCCAGCTTGCTCCACAAGGACGTGGAATCCTCTGGTGAACAACCCTCACACATATTTTCGATGCTAGTGGCACCCTCCGGCACACAGGCGCCATCTATGATACACCACCCAGCCTGAAGAACGTAATCACATTCATACCCGTTTAGTATGTCGTCGGTACACTCGAACTCATCGAGCTGCGTGGCATCACACTCTCCACCCAGACATCCGGAAAGATCCACGTGACACGTCTCGTCACATGCGAGCTCGCCACTTTCATAACCCAATTTCTTACACGTCATGCCACCTACGTTGTCGCCGTCGCATTCCTCGCCTTCGTCTATCTTGCCGTTACCACAGGATTTAGACACGCACTGCTTGTAGTCGAAGGTGCAGGTATCAGAGCATCCGAGATTGCCCCGTGCAAACCCCATACTCTCGCAGGACTGTCCATTCAGATTGTCGCCATCACATTCCTCACCAGGTTCCAGCAATCCATTACCACACCCACCTCCACTGGTTCCGCCTCCTCCTCCAGAGTCGTCACACCCTGAACAAATCCAAATAAATGCTGACAAAACCATGAGCACTCTTAGATAGTTAGATATCCGCATAACATTCTCTCCACTCGTTATATTTACCCTCATATTGTGCTGTCCTGACAGATTAGGTTACGGCACTAATGCATAATTGCAAGTAAGTATTACTGAATCTCTCGTCTAAAGGCCGGAGGATCCTTCCGGGGAGTGAATTCAGGAGGCTCTGGTGGCTGCCATGCCGGATCGTCAGGCTCTTTCGTGCCCACGCGAATGATCATGGTGGTGGGAGGATAATACAGAGTCCAGCGCTGGGCCTTGACCTCGTAGCCGTCCTGGTCAAAGAATATCCTGCGGCGACGGATGAGATAGCCTTTCTGTCCTCGCTGGGCAAGCTTCATGATTCCCTTGATGAGTTCGGGATCTTCACGGTATTCGGTCTTGAATGGTCTCTCTTCTATGATTCTGCGCTCGAAACCTATCTTTGCGTAGGGACGCTCTCTGCCTAAAATCTCCACACGCACCCTACCGTCGCGTACGTCATAGCGAATGACCACTGGGAAGGGATACGGATTGCGCAGCACCATGTCCACGCTGGGATAGACCACCGTGGCATCGAGACCCAGATCTATATAATGGGATGGCTGTGTGTGATTCTTGGCCTGAACGATGTCGAGTCCCGCGAAGAAGGCTGCTGCGTGCAGGGTGGAGGCTATCTGGCACATGCCGCCTGCCATGCCGTCCACCATCTCGCCCCTGGCGATTATCGGGGCCATGCGGTACCCCTCCTCGGCCGTACGTGGTCCCAGGGCCTGATTGAATGACCATTCCCTTCCTGGCAGGAGCACGGCTCCCGTGAGTTTGGATGCCCCCACCCTCAGGTTGTGGGCGCGGTTGGCATACTTGCCCCTGAATGCAAATGATGTCTCATACCATCCGAGAACCTTCTGGAGGGACAGGCCCCTGAGATCGCTGTTGGTTATGGAGGGTCTGACCTTCCGGAAGACGAGCTTCATGGAGGACTTCCCGGAGGTTATGACACTCTCGAAGGAGGCAATGGAACGGGCCACGTCCACCACGATGCCATCCGTACCAGGCACCACCCTGCGATTCACGAGATCGACCCTGGCGCTGCGGGCTTTGCGATCCAGTCTGTTTTTGATGTCTGCAAACAGGGCCTGAACCCGTCCGCGATCATACTGAAGCACCGAACTGAAGTGCAGTCTGCCCTCCCGGGCCCATTCCGAAAGGAGAACGCGACCCCAGTAAGAAGAGTGCTCCCTGAGAAGAGAACGGATGCGCTTCATGGGGAAGGACACGTCCACTCTAACGCCCAGATCACCGAGTTCCACCTTCTTCGACCAGCCTTCTGGGCCGTTGATGATGAAAGTCCTGGAAACCACAGCCCTGGCGCGTTTCTCGAGGGCCTCCTGGGCTTCAGTCAGCATCTTCCCGCCGAGATCCATCCCGTCGACGGTGAGACCGTAAGGCAAAAGATTCGTTCTCGGATGAACGAATAACACCACAGTCAGGGCCACCAGTGCCGAAACCCATATAAAAGGATCCAGTGGAAGGCGACGTGATGCGGAACCGTGCTCTGTGATGGTTTCTGGTTTTTCGGAAGATTGTGCATCAGGAAATCCGGAAGTCATTGTGACTACTCCAGACCAGCCTGTATGGCTTTTCTTACCTGCTCAATGAGGTATGAGAGTTCTTTTTTGGTGAGCCCTTCCGTTGGAATCGGCTCATGAAATGTCACAGAGGCGTGCCCGGGCTGTACCGAAAACGGATTGCGACCCAAAACCTGCCACGAACCGTTGAGAGTCACAGGAACTACGGGAACCTGAGACTCGATGGCCAGGTGAAATACTCCTTTCTTGAACGGAAGGAGATGGGGGCCGTGGGAGCGCGTCCCTTCCGGGAATACCACGAGATTGCGGCCCTCGGACACCAGACGGCCGGCCCTGGCAAGGCTTTTCTTGGCTGCTTCCAAGTTGCGTCTATCTATACCGATGCTCCCGAACCACTTGAGAAACTGTCCCACCAGGGGAACCCATTCCAGTTCACGCTTGTAGAGCCACGAGAACGGTACCGGTATGGATGCTGCCAGCAAGAAGATGTCCAGGGAGCTCTGATGATTGGAGAAAAAGATCTGCGGTCCCGGACTGAGCACGTGCTCGGCACCTCTCACCGAGAAGGGAACCTCCAGCACGGAAAGACTGTGCAGTGCCCATGCCTGAAGGCTGTCGTGAAGTGCCCTGTCACGCATATCATCGGGAAGCCGGGCGGCTGCCACGGTTTCAGGGAAGTGAATGGCCGTATATTCTGCAATTTGCATCCAGCGCCGTGCGCTCTCGGCAGGAGAGAGCATGTCTACCTCCATAGTTCCGGTGTGACCGGCGGAGCCGGTATGTTCTCAGGTACTCAGTTTTTGCCCCATCTGCGGACGAAAGCAAGGAACATGCCGACCAGAAGCAGATTGATCAGGGGAATCCGTCTGCGTCTTGCCGGTACCGAACACGAGCAGCCTCCGTCGTCACTATTTCCGGAGGTCCCGTCATCAGTGGCACTTCCCGTGTCAGTGGAATCCGTGCCGTCTCCCGTGTCAGTGGAATCCGTGCCATCTCCCGTGTCAGTGGCGTCCGTGCCGTCTCCCGTGTCAGTGGAATCGAGCCACACACAGCGACCGGTCTCCACCTCACATCCGACCACGCCCTCGAGGGAGTCATCCCAGCCGGTACACTGGTCGTCGTTGCTGCACTTTTTGTAGCAGGTTCCGGCCCTTGGGCCTGCCTGTTCGCACACGTATTCGGGTCTGCAGTCTCCATCGAGGGAACACGACCTGTAACAGTAGCTTCCGTAGGCGGTGTGCAGGCATTTCGCTATACCGCCGCAGTCCATGTCGGATCCGCAGGAGTGTATGCAGTAACCACCGGGAAAGCCCATGTTCTCGGACAGGCACATGACTCCGCCGTTGCCTATGCAATCATCGTTGTCTGAGCACGGGGATCCGGGCTGTCCGTCGGTATCAAGGACACACTTATGAGATGATAGATCGCACTTCTCGCCATCAACACAGTCGCTGTCCGTCAAACATTTGGGTAGGCAGTGGCCAAAGGTGTAGTCAGAGCAGATAAACTCGCTGGAGGGACATCCACCGTCATCGAAGGTGCATACGGGCGAACACACGCCATCTGCGCATTCGTAGCCGTTGGGACACGGCCTCTGGGAGCAGTCCCACGTGCAGATGCCGCGCACCTTGCCGGTGTCGGGACACTCCCAGTACGCTTCGGACCCGCACTGGGACGCATCCGTACACGGGATTCCAAGGGGAGATGCGTCGGTACACCCCTCGTCGACGTAACCGTCACAGTCGTCGTCGCGGTGCACGGAGCAGTCTTCCGATGCTGCGGGGCTCGTACACCAGGGGCGATCGTCGGCACCCTGGGCCCTAAGAAGGGCACGCCACGCATTGACCCTACCAAAACCGTATGCCGGGGAATGACCCTCTGAATCGTAGAATCCGCCGTCGGGATCCACTTTGTCTGCTGTCTGCTCGATTATTTCTATCAGGCTGCTGGCGTCCAGATCCGGGGCCAGGGAAGCCACCAGTCCCAAGGTTCCAGACACCACCGGAGCAGCCGAGGAAGTGCCGCCGAAGTACTTGGTGTAACCGTCGGCCACGTCGCCGCCGCCCACCCTCTCGAGGGTGTAGACAGTAGGATTCATGTACTGATCACTGGAAGGAGCGCTGACTGCTATCCTGTCGCCGTAGTTGGAATAAGTGGAACGGTGATCCCGGTGATTGGAAGCTGCCACGGCGATGACATTGGGTTTGTCGGTCATCAGGTGGCCGTACCAACGTATGTCGATGTTCTCGTTGCCAGCAGCATAGACCACCACCACGCCTTTGCCGCCTCGGCCTGCAAGGGCGTAGTCCATCCCCTCCAACTCGCCTGAGGATACTGGTATGAAGTACGATCCGTTACCGGCCGGTCCCCAGGAGTTGTTTATGATGGTGGCACCGTTGTCCACGGCGAACTTGTAACCATTCAATATCATGGTGTCAGTGAGGAATGTACCGGAATCTATGAGACGAACCGCAACTATCGAACAGTCGGGACACGCGCCAACCACTCCCTGATCGTCGATGGGTGCTGCAGCGACTCCTGCCACCGAAGTTCCGTGTCCTCCCGTGATGTCCGTGGCAGGATCCGGAGGTGCAGCGTCGTTGGCGTCGGTTATGGCGTTATACTGGGCTATACATTTGGTTGCGAGTTCAGGATGGTTGCAGTCCACACCGGAATCGATGACCGCTATCACGGTGGAGGGGTCGCCGGTGGAGATGTCCCAGGCGTCTTCGGCCCTCACGTCGGCCATGGGTATGCCTTCCATGGGCAGACCGCTATAAACGTTCTGAACGTTGTTTCCCGTGTTGTTGAGGTACCATTCGTACTGGAAGTACTCGTCCGTCGGAACCAGCTTGGGATACAGACGGCGCATCATCTCGGGGAAGGCTTCCAGACCCGACCGGACGGCCCCTGCATAGACGTCCAGAACGTATCCCCTGGATGCAGCCAAGGCTATCTCGTGCGCACCATGGATAACGCGTTTCAGTGACAGTCCGGCCCGTGCTAGTCTCTGTTCGATGACGGACCCGGAAGTGCCCTTCGGGAACCGTACGAGTATATTTCCTGTGAGAAGAGCCGTATCAGGGCCGTCGAAGAACACCGGACCAGTCCACTCGATACCAGGGACAGCGGCACAGCGGCGCAAAAACCGTTCGATCTCCCCGGTGGTGGGTCCATTTCCTGCCCCATCCATCTGCAACACGGTTACGCCCTGTACGTAAAAGACGTCCGTGATGCGAAGGCCCATGGCCGCGGCCACCTTCCGAAGAGTGTCCGTATCCGCCGTGCCTACCAGGGACACGTAGGACGTGTTGACCATGAAAGTCTCAGTACGCCCCCATCTCTCCATGGGAACGGGGGACAGGGCTCCCCAGGTGACGGTTGGCATCATCATGAAAAATGTGAAAACCAGAAGAAGTGAACGCATGGCAGCGGCCTCCTGGGCGCAAGTTATACCACCTAAGAACCGTACTCTCCAGTGTTCAAACCGACAAGTTTATGAAGTACTGGTTCGACGTATACCAGTGCCCTGCCCGTCGCCTTAGTCCCACTGCCGGACAGAACCCTTGGCACTGAAGGGTCCCCATGTTAACATCCCGCTGCCATACGGCTTTGGGAATGGAGATCATGAATACATCACTTCGGGACAGATGGAGGAGACTTCAGCAGGCTTTTCGCTCTTCAGGTGACGATGAGTGGTTCGCACTGGTATTTGCGCGTCCCCTGGCCAACATCTTCCTGCTGCCGGTGGCCGACTTGCCCCTGATAACTCCGAATTTTCTGTCCATCACTGCTTTCGTGCTCGGTCTGGTCGGGATATGGGCCTTTCTCCAGGGATATGACGAGTCTGGTGTCGCCCTCATCCTTATAAGGTGCGTGGTGGATTCCATGGACGGTCATCTTGCCAGATACCGTGGTGCAGGTTCGAATCTGGGCGCCTACATCGACAAGGCAACGGACGCATTGTTCTGGGCAGGACTTTTTGGCGTTCTGGGTTACCGGGCATGGCTGGTCACCGGAAATCACGTGCACGTGTGGCTAGGATTCATAGCCGCCACGTCCCGCATATTCATAGGCTACGTATACTGGGTCGAAAACTACATGTACTTGCGCGCGCATCCGAATCACAGGCCACGCAGCTTCTCGTACCGCTGGGACCCCACCACCGTGACCGGCTGGTTTGCGTCACACGTTCATATCTGGAAGCTCTCTGAGCCTGACTACTACTTCTGGACGTCACTGTTCGTTCTTCTGGACAGGTGGGATCTTCTCATGTACTTCGTTGGAACGACCCATGCCGTACTGGCTGTAGTCAAACTGATTCAGCGGGCCATCAGGGTGAGGGCCCTCGACGGGAGGAACCATGTCAGTTGAACGTGCAATAATTCTTGCAGCAGGACGCGGACAAAGGCTCGGAGAGCATCTTCCCGAAGGCATCCCAAAGGCCCTTCTGGTTCTGGACGGTTCGACCATCCTCGAACGTCAGGTGCGGGCGCTCAAGGCTCACGGTGTAAAAAATATAATAGTCGTGGTAGGTTACGGAAGAGATCAGGTCATGGAGCACTGTGCCCATCTCGAGGAGAAGCACGGAGTGTTCTTTGAATTCGTCTACAATCCCGACTATGCCACCACGAACACGGTATACTCCTTGTACCTGGCCCGTCATTTCCTGGCACGGGACACTTTCTTCATGAACGGTGACGTTCTTTTCCATCCCCACATACTCTCCATGCTCGTGGCCTCACCGTCCTACCACGCCCTTGCGGTGGAGCGTAAACCCTGCGGCGAAGAAGAGGTGAAGGTGACCGTAGACGAGCGCATGCGCATCACCCGCATAGCAAAGACCATACCCCCGTCAGAGGCTTTCGGAGAATTCATCGGAGTGGCACGCTTTGGAGGGGAGGACGAGTCATTCGTCGCCTCACTGGAGTACGTGTGCGAACAAGAAATGAAGCGCAACACCTTCTTCGAGTACGCCATAGACCGGGTCCTCGACACTGGCCGCTTCGTAGGCGTAGAAATCCGTGGCCTCACAGCCATTGAGATAGACTTCCCCGAGGATCTCGAGCGTGCCACCAGGCAAGTCCTGCCAGTGGTAGACGAGGCACTGTCCGAAATGAACGCATGATTACCCATACAGGAGGCTGATATGTGGCATAGGGACTTTCCAGTAGACAAAGTCGTTCAACTCAATCTGAGGACCACACTGCACATGGGCGCAGGGGCCATCGAAAGAATCCATGACATACTCGCCTATCTAGAAGAACGCGGGGTAAAGAGCGTCCTGGTGATGACCTCCCCCACAGCATACCGCAAGAGCGGGGCATGGGACGTCGTGGAAAAAGCCCTAAAAAGCCGGGGCTTTGGCTGGCACCTGTACGATCGCGTATCAGCCAATCCCACTACCCACCAAGTCGACGAGGCTGCTGCCATAGGCCGTTCTGAGGGCCTGGACGCCGTGATTGGTATCGGAGGCGGTTCGGTCATCGATGCAGCCAAGATCACCGCAGCCCTTCTCGAGCACACTGACCGCACCGCGCGTCAGGTGTACGAGTTTGAATTCGTGCCCGAGAGATCCAAGCCCATCATAGCCATCAACACAACCCACGGGACAGGCACCGAGGTGGACCGCATCGCCGTGCTGACCATCCCCGAACGTCGTCTGAAGCAGGCCGTGGTATACGATCCGCTATATCCCGTACATGCCATCGACGATCCCAACCTCCTGGTGTCCCTACCCCTTGATCAGACCCGCTACACTGCTCTGGATGCCCTGTCTCATGCCCTGGAATCCGCCACCAGCCGCAATGCTACTCCCTATACCCTCATGGTCGACAGGGAGGCCATCCGACTCATAGCCGAGTATCTACCCAAAGTCCTGGATGACCCTGCAGACACACGCGCCAGGTATTTCCTGCTCTACGCATCCATGCTCGCAGGAACCGCCATAGACTTCTCTCGCCTTCACATCGGACACGCCCTGGAATACACACTCAGTGCAGAAAAACCCGAGGTAGCCCACGGGCTGGGACTCGCAGTCATAATGCCCGCCGTGTTCCGCAGGGTATACCGGGCCGCCCCTTCCATACTCGCCGACATGCTGAAGCCCATGATCCCCGGACTTCAGGGTAAGGCAGAAGAGGCCGACAGGGTAGCGGTGGAGCTGGAGAAGTGGATTTTCTCAACGGGTGAAACCCGCAAGATCTCTGATCTCGGATACACAGACGAGGACATGGATTCGATCACCGAATTCGTGATGTCATACGAACCCTACGTACGACTCATGGGCCTTGCCCCCATCACCATGGACGCCGAGAGCGTGCGTGAGATATATGCTGAGTCCATGAAGCCCATATCATGAGGCATCCGGTGTCATACATGAGTCCGATTCCTGCCAGAATACACCGTTCGAGAACAACTCTTCCGATCTTGGCCACTTTCATGGCGGCACTAATGCTGTCCGGCTGCTCTTCTTCGTCCGCCAGTACCAAAACCCTTCCTTCACGCACTCCGGCGCGCTGTTCTGAAGTGGATACTGGCGCATTCAGGGCACATCCTGACGCCCCGCGCTTCGAGGCTCTCGCGTATCTGGCCAGACAGTACGTCAAGATGTCCAAAACTGGTTACTTCCTTTCATCGGGAATCGTGGACGGTGCCGCCCTCAGGGTCGTCCGCGATCCTGTTCTGGCATGCCAGCGCATACCCACGGTGGGCTCCGGGGCTCATCTTGCCGTGACCCTGTCGAGCAAAGCTGCTCAGATGGTCATGTACTCGTCCTGGCTGCCGTACTACACCGCCAGTGTCAGCGAAAAAGCCGTGCTACAGGGCTCTTATTCCTTGCAGCAGCTCAGAAAGGCGGTGGGCGGCAGCCGGCCCGGAACCATAGACGACTGGTCAGTTGCCCACATGGCCGTGCGTCACCGAAAAGCGGCCATCTTGGCCCTTGGCAGTCATGCCATGGCATCACAGGCTCCGCCACGTTCCGAAGGGGTATGGGCAGGATTCTCCGTGGCGCATATGGCTGTACTGCTCCATGCCGATGCTGCTCTGATGGCACTCAGAGACCCGTACATACGGCGCCTGACATCCGTGGGATTCGGTGGTCTGTCAGTGGCCCACCTTGCAGTGATGTACAGAAGTGCTGCCGGATATGCTCTTCAGCATCCGCAGATCTATTCCCTGCGTGCCGGAGTGTTCCTTGGCTGGGAGGGGCTCACCGTGGCGCATTTCATTGCGGTGTTCCATGCCAGCGACATGGTCAGATGGCTGCGTCGGCATCCCTCCGCAGGACACCTTGCAGCCAAGAACATGAAAAACCGTTCCAAACTCCTGTCCGTTACACAAACAGCTACCTACTTCTCCACCCATGACGACGATTCCGGCTGGGCCTGGGACGTGATGTAATTTTTTCAATGATTTCAACAAGTTGCATGCACATGCTCGAAATACGCAGCTCGTCACACCAGAGGAAGTAGGGGGACATGACGGTCGCGTCCCAGCAATACGTTACGCAACCTTAAGCGCCTGATACGACTTACTACCGCGCACCCGGCTGCCCCGACAAAATCCTTCCCTACGCCAGGGCCGTCACGCGTCCTGCAAGGACTGCCTGCGAATGGTGCCACACGGATCTGAAGTTTCAGGTGCCCTGGACTACACGGCGATACCTTAGAACAGCATCAACGGATCTTGCCGGAGTTTCGAAAAGTACATCCCGTATCACCAGGGCCGGCGGGCTGCCCTGCAAGGGTGCGTGGTAAGCCTTCCTGACCTTGCTTCAAGAGCAGGGGCAGGCACTCGAAGGGCCGGCGGGCTGCCCTGCAAGGGTGCGGATATCAACTGAACACCAGGGCCGGCGGGCTACCCTGCAAGGGTGCATGATATGTCTTCCTGGCTGGACATGCTTCCGGCCGTGCAAGTGAACAGATTCATTGCTTTAAGAAGGCTCTCCCATGGTGCTGCGGCCTTTTTGGCACGGTCCACATGCCCCGCCACAGCGTTGGTGTTACGCGGTAACTCCTTGATATTACAACAC
>JALWFW010000347.1 GCA_027013865.1 Polyangiaceae bacterium
CAAGTATCCCATCAAGGAAGTGGCCAAGGGCGTGGTGATTTATATGGACGGCCGTGCCAAGGAAGCCATCCGGTATCTGAACTCGCTCATGAAATCCAGACGGTTTACAAAGAAGCACCCAGATGCTCTAGCTCAGATTCAGGATCTTACTCTCCAGCTCAACAAAATCAGTCAGGCCATGGAGGCTGGTGAGTCTTTTTATCAGCAGGACGACGTATCCAAGGCAGAGCAGAAATGGCGTGTGGTTCTCAAGCTGGATGCCCAGGTTATGCCTGAAGGTGTCAAGAGTCGTTACAGACGCAGCATCGCGACCCGACTTGCATCAGCATATTACAACAACGGTAAGACAGCGATGCGTGCATTCAGGTATGAAGATGCATATCAGTGGTTCCAGAAGGGACTGGATCTTGATCCCGATGATACGACGGATCTCACTGAGGGTATGAAGGAACTTGAACAGAAGGCGATGGAGTTCCTGAGCAAGGCCAAGAACAGGGCAGAGGCCGGAGACGTACAGGGTGCCATGGAACTCATAAAGAAGGTCCTGGCCATAACTTCCAAAGACAGCCTTACCCATAAAGAGGCCTTGAAACTCAAAAGAAAACTCTCATCTTCATAAAATCAGGCCTACCACCTTATACTTTGATCAATCACTTTTGATTGTATCGTCTGCAGCGTTCACCGTTGTCCCCCTCTATGGCGACTGTATCATCAGGTATGAGGGCATTCATGGTTTTCTCAACCTGTCCCACAAAACTGTCAGGTACTAAGATAGCCAGATGTAGTTCTTAAAGACCATGATCTTGACAAAAGTCAAGTAATTTTAGGTGGTTACGGCGAATATTCAAATGTGTCTATTATAGGGGGGATGATTTATGGCAGTCTGTACGGAAGCTGCGGCATAAGAATCCAGCACGTCTTCATCACGCCTGTCATCGAGTGATGACAATTCCTTACGGTACAGCTCTTTTATCATATTGTGCAGTTCCTCATCCCTTTGCTGAAGAATGGAAATCTCTTTATTGACCTGTCTTAGACGAAGTACGGTTGCTTCATATTCGGTTTTGAGTGAGTCGTATTCCGAGCGTAATGTATCAACCTGTTCAAGCTTGGCCTTCTTCCACTGTCTTTGCATCATGAACTGCCACGCTTTCAGTGGACTGTGTAGAAGATTTTCAGCCTGAAGCTCTATAATCCTGGAATTTAGGGACTGCATTCGAGTTTTCAGGTCTGAAAGATGCCGTTCAAGTGTAAGTGTACTGCTGTTCAGAGAGACAATGTCCCTACGTACTGTCGAAGACAGCAGTCTTATGGCATTTATTTGGTCTTTCCAAACCATTCCTTCAGTACGTCTGAGATGTTGAGGGCATCCTTGCTGTTCGTGATATTTATGCTGGAGTGTTTGCGATATACGCCGCGGACCTTACGGTATTTGACGAGCATCGCCTTGGGGGATTTGTACTCGTTGGTGGATGTGTCCAGTTCTTGGTATAGATACAGCACCAAAGGCCATGCCCCTCCGGAAATTATGGCTTTGTCAATCTGTTTGCGTACCAGGACACCGTCTTCTTCGTAGTCTACTGTGATGAGTTCCAGATCGTCCATTATTCATGCTCCTTCATAGGATATGATGGCGTGGACCGCTTCATTCAGGCGTGAACGTCCCTCAAGGCCTGCTAGTTCTATGAGAAATATGAAACCTGCCACACTCGCCCCTGCCTGCTTTATGAGTTCTGCCGTGGCTTGTGCGGTACCTCCTGTGGCCAGCAGATCGTCTACTATTAGTACTCTGTCTTGCGGAGTTACTGCATCTGCATGAATCTCTAGAGCATCGGTTCCGTATTCCAGGGCGTATTCACGTTTGAGGGTTTCTCCAGGCAGTTTGCCCGGTTTTCTTACAAGAATCATTCCAAGTCCCAACTCATGGGCAAGTGGAGCACCAAAAAGAAAACCGCGTGACTCCATGGCAGCTATTTTGGTGGGAGCAAGATCCTTGGCACGGTCTTTCATGAGCCTTATGGCTGCCTTGAGGGCTTCGGGGTTCAAAAATATGGGGGTTATGTCCCTGAACAGGATTCCTGGTTTTGGGAAATCCGGAATCTCGCGGATGCTGGACTTGATTATCTCGAGATCAGTCATGGATTTTCCTCCTAGATGCTGCGAATTCTACGACAATAACAGCAGCCACGCCAATGACAAGGGCAATGAGTGCCTCATACGAGTCGCTGTTCAGGGAATCGGGCATGATATTGGAGCCGGAGAGATCCTTGAAGGGCCATATCTTACGGAGCGAGCCGAGCATGAGGCCTGTAAGTGCCGCTAGTGTGGCCGACCGATGGTATTTCAACTGATACCTTAGAATACGTGAGAATCCGACCAATCCCAGCACGACTCCAGTGGTGAAGAGCACGAGAACGGAAGGGTCAGGATGGTGGACTGCCGCGAGTATGCGTTCGTACTGGGATAGAAGAACGAGAATGAAGGATCCGGATATGCCCGGAAGAATCATGGCTACCGACGCCAGTGAACCTGAAAGCAGTGTGAACCACCACGTGTCAGGAGTTGTCACAGGGACCAGCCCCACGAGAAGGTAGGCCAAAACAGCGAAGGTCAGGGCCGTGAGTAACTCGAAGCGGTGCCAGGTAAGGTTCTTCCCCAGAACCCATGAGGATGCAAGGATGAGTCCAAAGAAAAACGACCAGACTGGTACGGGATGAGATACCAGTGCGCTGTGTATGAGGCGGGCCAGGGAGAATACGGAAGTCAGTATTCCGGCAAACAGAGGGACCAGAAAACGCAGGTCGATGCGCCTGAAAACCGCCCTTATACGCAGTCTGAAAAGATCGGACAGCAAAGCGACATCCAAGGCACTGATAGCATTTATTAGACGGCCGTATATGCCGGTTATGAATGCCATGGTGCCTCCGGAGACTCCGGGTACCACGTCTGCTGCCCCCATGAGCATGCCTCTGACAAAAATGGTAAGAAACTCCATCGTTTTAAAAGGTCAGTGATTTCAGCAGGTTATAGTTGGTAAGATCAGGACGCATTGGCACTACGACGGCATACCCTTTATCAAGTAAGGCTTTTTCTCCACCCTCCAGATTGTCATGGTCTATGGTATTGGGTCCACCTATCCAGTAATAGGGATTGCCTTTGGGATCGTGCCTCATTATCACCTCATCCACATACCGTCTGAAACCCATGGAGGCGAGTTTTATTCCTTTCACCGGCAGTTCCATGGGAAGATTCAGTGTAAAAAAGGTCTTGGGAGGCAGCTCGATACCTTCCAGCCGGGTTATGATGTCCATGGTAAGGTTTGCTGCCTGCTCCATCATCTCGTGACTGGCTCCTCTGTGGACGGATATGGCCATGGATGGAACGTCTCTCAAAGCACCTTCCATGGCTGCTGCCACGGTTCCGGAGTACAGGACGTCCGTGCCCAGGTTATAGCCGTCATTTATGCCTGACAGTACCCAGTCGGGTTTTTGGTCAGCCATTACATGGACCATTCCCATGTATACGGCGTCCACTGGAGTTCCGTTCACTGCCCATTCATCAGTTCTTACCCGCTTCATGCGAAGGGGATCCCTGAGGGTTATGGCACTGGACACTGCAGAGCGTTCTCCGTCAGGAGCTACGGTAACGATGGAAGAGCCGGTTCCAGCGAGTCTGGATTCGAGCACTTCTCTTAGGATTTTGATTCCCCTGGCATTTATTCCGTCGTCGTTGGAGAGCAGAAGTGTATAGTTTTTCATCTTTCAGTCCGCTTCTCGATCAGCTTGTATACCAGAAGCGCTATCTCTTCAATAAGGAATTCATCGTCGATGAGGAAGTACTTGGGTCTTTTCTCACCCTCTTTTTGAAATCTTATGCCATTGGCGTACTTGTTCACGGCAACCAGTTTACCAAGAGGGTATACATAGGTACGGCGTTCTCCAGCATACAAGATGCGCTGATTCGTGACGTAAAGTTCTCCGTTGTCCACGATTTCTAGATTCTTTACGGTTATGCGCTGACCGTGAAAACCGCCGACTCTATAACTGATATGTTTCGTGAGACGTATGGATACTCCCCTGGAACCGCCTACGTAATGGGTATGGCTCCGTTCCTCCACCAGCTGGACAGGATATGCCAGATGACACATTTCACGGGGTTTGAGGATGATGTCTACATCGTCCAAAACCGGAAGCTTTCCGTCATGTATGGCCGTCAGGTCTAGAAGTCTGCGTAGGCGAATAGCGATATCGTCGATTTCTTCGAGGGTTATGCCCATGGATGCTGCCATCTCATGAAGAGAACGCAGTTCTTCATCATCGATGTATCCATCACTGCTTATCTGTTCGAATTTTTTTCTGAGCAAACGGATATTTTCAGCCCGTGTCCGGGAGCGCAGTTCATTCAGTCGCGTCATTACCGGGCTTAGATCCTGCTCGGTAAGGTCGTACTGATGCATTATTTCCTGCAGAGCCCGCTCTTCCCGAATATCGAGATATCCGTCATTTGCGAATTGATCTAGGCGGGAGCTTAATAGTCTAATGGCCTCGTTACGGCGAACCCTGCATGAGGGACACAGATCATTACGCCAAAAAATACGCTCCCACAGAGAGTTATGAAATTCCTGTCCGCATTTCCTGCACACAGGCATGGAGGAACCTCAGTCGACCACATAGGGCTTGGTCGTCGTTCCGGCCCCCCAGAAGGAGATGGATTCTTTTTGCCATACCAGTGTGGCATCTCCGGTATTGACGTCTATGAGGATGAATTCGCCTTCTTTCGTGAACCCATATACCTTGTCACCCCAGAATCCAAGGCCGTATATGTCATGGAATCCTGTCTGACCTATCATGCGGGCATCACCAGTGGTAGGATCTATTTCTGCCAACCAGTCGCTGTCGCAATTCGTGTCCGAGGGATCGGCGTAGTCCCTTGAACATTTCAGCGTGGCATATGTCTTGTAACTGGAGGGACCTGTCTGCACAGAGACGATGTCTCCTGACGATACGTATTTGTAGTCTGGGGAATCGTAATATCCGATATGAATGAACACGTCCGAGAGGCCCTCACCGGAGAAGTCTATCATGACCCATTCTCCATCTTCTGCTGATGCTCCCATGAGGCAGTCCTTAGATGGATTATCGGGGAGCACTCCCTTTACATATGAAAGGGAGAAAAAGTGGGGGGCTCCATCAGGAATATGAAAAAAGTCGTCGGCACAGTGGGCGGTATCTTTATCTATTGTGTATATGCCGTGTTCTGATATGCCGATGAGATTGCCTCTCTCATCAAGGGCGAGATCATAAAAGCCAGCGTCATTGGTGCAGGGACCTTCAAAGGGCCCAATCTCCTGAAGTTCGAGGGATTCCTGCGGATCTATGACATAAAGTACCGTGGCAGAACTCACATAAACGAGGCTGTTTTCAGGTGGTCTCCAGCCAGTATCGGTTGAGTTGTTTGTGTCGGTAGCATTGTTGGCACTATTGTTGCTCGAACCGTTGTTCGTCGTTGAGTTGTTTGTGTCGGTAGCATTATTGGTGCTGCTGTTGAAGGTATCGTTGTTGTTACTGTCATTATCTTCAACGGATACACATGCAGTCAGGGTATACACAGAGACAAGAACTGCAACCAGCATCATGATTTTCTGATTGGTACGTATCATGATTATCTCCTTTCAGGGGTGGAATCATACCATGGCATCGGAGCCTATTCCACTGAAAGGGCAATATCTTTCACAGAGATGACAGCCTGTATTCTGTTTGCAGGTGAAATCTTTATAGAGTTGTGGCGAGTTCTTGATGACGTTGGTCTGACGATGACCACCTGTTTGGCAGCTGAATCATCCGGGGCCCATCTGAGGTGAATCTTGAACTGCGTATCCAGCCGTCCGTAGAAAATCACTACATGGGCATGTGGGTATGTCACCTGTTGTGCCTGCATGTTCAGGGATACCGAAGGCCTGTCGAACCATGTGTCATGGATCACTGCCACCAAATCCTGTGAGCCGTGGTAACTTGCAGGGTTTATTATGGCCCTTAGATGCCGGGGCAGAGCAGAAAGCAGCCTGTCAGGAACCTTTTTACCGTGTTTCCATAAAAGCATGGCCAGTGCCTGATATGCGTCTTTGTCGTGACCTGGCAGTGACAGCGCGTGTTCCATGAGGAGGCGTGCCTGCTCTGTATGGCCTGTTTTTTCCAGGGCAGAGGCACAATACAGTATGGCTTTGACATCTGTGGGATGCTTCATGTAAGGCCAAAGAAACAGATGGCTGCCAGCATGTTTGAACCCGTATTCATAAAGCAGTAGTCCGGCCTTTATGAGATATTTGTATGAAGTCGTACGGGTACGCAAAAGCATTGCCTCGTCTTTGGCCTGTGTCCTTTTGCCGGCTCGAAGGAGACTACTCACCAGTCTGACACCGAATGCTGCAGGGGTGTTGGGCATGTGCCATCTTCGTACCATCCCCTCGAGCTCATCTTCCAAAGTGGAGCTAGTATTTTTGGTCGTCTGTGACAGGTTTTGGGCAGATGGCGCATCGAGTAGAGGCTTTTTCCCGTATGAGGGCCACATTACAGGAATCAGAGCGCGTTCAGCAGGCTCGTAGATTACGGAAGAGCCGGGTCTGGGGGTCGAGAATGCTTTGTCGCCAGTGACGGTACCTTCTGATGGGCTACGGCCTCCTGACACTGAGAGCTTTTTCAGCAGGAAGTCGATTGCCGGGGGCTTGATTTCGCTTGGAGTGAGCACCGTGACGCCATAAGGAATCTCGATGGGATAATGCCATGGCCCGGTGAAGAGCAAAAGCAGGGGGATACGATGTGAAGAACACCAATTGAAGGCTTCTGCCCAGTCTTTTATGCCCATGACTTCAGGAGGACCGATATACACGATGACTGTCCGGTCGGACTTATATGGAGAGGGCAGTATCTTCAGTGCAGCAGAGATACTTTGAGGTCTGGGATATCTCCCGGACAGAAATGATGCAGCCTGATGTTTTTTGATGCGTTTTCCATCCATTGTCATGAAAGTCGTATCGTTGGAGAATACGCGGGTCAGTAGATCGAGGAAGCCATCCAGGACGGATTGCGGTATTGGGTCGCCTTGACCAATTATGACGATGGCCTGCTTTCTTGGCTGGACGGGTTCCCATCTTACACCGTCTGACGAGACTCCGACAGGATTCTTACGGGGAAACAGGATACTGATGGTTCCTAGTTCCTTGAAATTCATATACCGTAGCCCCGTAGTATCGGTTTTCATCGAAAGGTATCTGCCAGAAGGTGAGACTGGGGGGCTGTTTCCCATGCGGGATATGTCCAGTGTCCCCGATACGTCAGCACAAGGAGTCAAAGGAAGGTCGAGAACATATCCACCGTGAATGTAGGGCAGCTTTACAGGTACCCGCATATCGATGACATGTCTTCCTGCGGGCAGTCTGATATAGGCAGTAGTGGAGCTTATCCGTTTCAGGGGAATGGGCGTTTTGGAGTATCCTCCGCCGGATAAAGTGACTTCTAAGGGCATGAGGACCGTGGATACAGAAGCCCAAGGTACTGATATCAACAGTTTTCCCGGGACTTCGGTATTGTATGATGCAGAAACGTTCAGTATGGAAGACAGAGGTCTGACAGATGAGGTGACGTGTATGGATTCTGGCAGCAACATGGTGCCTGAGTCAGTGAGGACGATACCCGGAATACCGGCAATGACGGGTAAAGCACTGCGTAGACCTGAAGAAGAAATCTTATGTATGGAAGATATCGTCCTGAGACTTCCAGTTCCTGCCAGGGCTTTTACCTTCGGTATCTCTTTGGTGTCGAATGCGAGGCTGAATATTCCTGTGCCCCAAAAATCCCCCTTCGCAGAAGTAATCGTATAACCATGACCATTCACGTATGCCGTGATAGAGCCGTGTTCTAGTCTCATGCCTCTATTCTTGTCATCAGTAAGTATGGTCGTGCTGGGATTCACGACCATACGCTCACCATGGGGAGTAGTCACCAGAAGTCTTCCCTCCTGACCTGTGATCAGACGTATCTTTTGGAGGGGCATGAAAGGATATGAGGTAGGTAGCGTACTTTCAGGTAGAGGCTGAACCATTACTCTGGATGATATGATTCCATTATCTTTTTTAGGCGAGCAGGCTGCTTGCAAGAGTATGAGCAGCACAAGTTGAATGAGTATTGTTCTCATTGTAACTACCTGTAATCATTACATTTTAATGTTGGGGTCGCACATGGTTTCAGGTGTTCGATTCGTGGCGAGTCATCATTCCACAAGAATGGCTTCAGCATATTCCATAGGAATACTGAGACGATAACCGTTGAGTTTGATATATACCCGACCTTCAGATTCTGAGATTCTAACCATCTCTACACTAGCTTCAGGCAGGAAACCCAAATCTATGAGTACATTACGCTCATCTCCCGAAGAGTCCAGCTTTATTACCTTGGAGGTTTCACCAGGTTCCATGTCTTTGAGGTATTTTTTGCTCCTTATTACAAGACGTCTGACATTCTCAGTACATTCGTGGTTGCATTCTCCAGTGCCGTCCGGGTTCACAAGGGTGCATGTGTGGAAGAAATCCCAGAATTCACGTTTCCGTTCGGGGCACAGTCTCATGAATTCAAATAGGCGAACGAGTCTGTCCATGGCCTCATCGGACAGTGAATGTTCAAGAGCACAAGCGTCGGCACTGGCATCTTCCAGGTCCATCTTTAGAAATTCATGAAAGAAGCGTGTAAGAATCTCGTGCCTGGAGAATATCTTGCGGGCGAAGCGTTCTCCCTCGTCAGTGAGTTTTATGTATTCGCGTTGGGCATACTCTATGAGCCCCAGTGCGGCTAGACGCTTCATCGCAGGTGACACTGAACCAGCCTTGACATTTCTGGCTTTGGCTATGTCCCTCACTCTTGCGAATCCCTGCTGCTGGACGAACAGATAAATGGTTTCCAGATAATCTTCCAAGGCTGAAGTAAGTATTGCTGAACGGGTGCAGCGCATTTTGTAGACTCCTCTAAACAAAGTATAGATAATCTAATTTAATATGATGTCAAATAATTTTGCATGATTCAGATAGTATGAGGCGCATAAGCTCCTTGGAGCTGGCATCATTACGTGAGTAAGCCAAGAAAAAGATTGTTTCATGGTATTGATTTTGGTCATGTAGGAATGAGGGTAGCAGTATTATCGGGATGAAAGAATTTCAGCAGGTTTCTTTATGAGAAGGCGTTCTATCTCATCGGATGTATAGCGGCTCTCTAGCCAACTTATGGCCTCGGAAGCAGCTTCTATCCATGGTGTGTCGTGGGTATCCGTTGCAAGGATGTCTGCCAGACCCATCCTTATGATTTTGTGGGCTCGTGATATTCTTTCTGGAGACGTGATTTTGTCCACGAGAGCAGTGAGATTGACTTGCAGGTACGCTCCAGAGTCCTTGAGTCTACGCATGGTGGCGGTATCCAGCCACGGATAACGTTCTACGTGTGCGATTACAGGTACATAAGCATTTATCTGTATATTGAAGATGAGCTCACGAATGCTGGCAGGTGGGAAGCGGGGATTGAATTCCAGGAGGATGGAACGACTGTTTGCAAGAGTTGGTACCTGGCCCTGGTCCAGACGTTGCATGAACTGCTCGTCATAATAATTTTCGGCACCGAGATATAACTCTGTTGTTCCCTCCCAGGATTCTAGCATCATATTAAAACGATTGTTTACGTCAGACCATGAGGGATTGTAGTGCAGTGTAGCCTGATGAGGGGTGAGAACGACTTTTGAAAAGCCCAAATTGGCTAGAGAGTTCAGCAGGGAGAAGGAAATCTCCATGTCCCCGGGACCGTCATCCACGGCAAAAAGGAGATGAGAGTGCAAATCTATGAAACCGGACATGCCAGTTTCTCCATTGTTTAGGATTTTGGCCTTACCATTGGGCCAAGTTCTCCGGTGGACTTCTCTTTTCTTTTCAGGATGACTGTCGAACTTCTGGCTTGTCCACGGAATTCAAGTTCATAGTAATGATCTGCCCTGTGTACGGGAAACTGGTCTGTAATATGTCTCCATTGGGTTACGGTAAGCTTTTTTTCCCCTATGAGATCGGCTAAATGATTCTTCACTTCATGTGCTAGGGCCTTGTTGTCTTCCTGTGATAAAAGGTATTCGATGAGTCGGTCGGCCATCTTGGCGTAATCCACCTGAATTTGGATAGAACGACGTTTGGATTCTTCACGACCTTCCAGTTCATCGATGGACAACTGAAACAGAATATCATGTAGATATGTGGGGAAATGTTTTTTCAGTGCTTCAATGGCATCGGGATTTAGCAGCTCCTGTAACGGTACTCCTCTCAGTACTTTCCAGTACCTCAGCATCTCCCGGAGGGCTTCTTCCTGGGTCATTCGATCTTCGACTGATTCAAAGATTAAATCAAAGTTTGGCATTATCTAAACCTCCTGGAAATTTTTCAGTACCAGCAGCATGAGATCTTTCAGTATTGCCATCGGACGTGTCTGATAGGGCTCGTACAGAACGGCCTCACTGAACTGGTCATACGCATCCTTGAATCTTCGTTCTTCCATGTAGAGGAGTCCAAGCAGGTAATGTGCCAGTGCCCATTCATTTATATCCCATTTTGCGTCAAGGAGAAGAGTCTCAGACTGTCTGTAATCTCCACTTTTGAATGCTTCAAAAGCGCCTTTACATTTTTGAAAATAATAATACTCTTTATCACCAATCCAAAATTGAGCGAGTTCCTCGTCCGGGCGTGTTATGCCAACCACCTCAAAGGCCTCGTAGGGGACAAGTTTTTCATCAGGACTTAGATTGCGCATGTCGTGGACTATCTCAAGAATAAGTCCCTTGAGTTCACCATATCGTTTACATCTGAAAACGGCTGCAATTTTTTCACTTACGTTCATGACATCAATCTCCTAAATGGCCAAGGGAATCTTATATAAGGATATTATGCGGAAATGCAACAGTAAATTTTGTAAATTTTGAAATAACACTAACTTTTCAGGGCATCAGAGTCTGTTTCGTCTGATGAGTCATCATCTTTTCCATATACGTAATATCTATGGTAGTAGTAGCCTTTACCGTATTTCCCGTAATAATATCGTCCACCACCCCATTTGGAGGGATCCACCTCGTTCATAATAACGCCTATAATGCGGATCTTCAGACCGCTGTAAATTTTGTACATCTCCTTGAGGGCAGGCTTCGTGGTTTTTCCATATCTTGTGACAAGCAGGACACCAGCAGTGTTTTTTGCAATAAGTGTGGGGTCTGTCACGAGGAGAGAGGGGGGGGAGTCGAAAATGACCCGATCGAATTTTTGTTCTAGTTCTCGTATCAGATTGATGAAATGGGAAGATTGCAATAATTCTGCTGGGTTAGGAGGTATTGGGCCGCATGGCAGAACATACAATCCATTGATGTCCGTCTCGTATATGGCCTCATCAAGTGTGCATTTGTTTATTATGTAAGTGGAAATACCCCGGACTGGCTTCCCTTCAATGAGGTAGGAGGACAGTGACGGTCTACGCAAATCAGTGTCCACCAGGAGAACTCGTTCTCCACTCATGGCGAGGGCTATACCAATATTTACTGTCAGTGTGGTTTTCCCTTCTCTGGGATTGGCACTGGATACCACGAATGAGTTGAGCGGACTATCCGGAGACATGAAGAGAAGATTGGTTCTGATGGTCCTCAGTGCTTCCGCTGCCACTGAACGTGGATGTTTCAGAAGTACCAGTGGGCCAATATCCTCATTCAGTTCAGGGAGGACTCCAAGAAACGGAGCTGGGAGATAACTTAATAGTTCTTCCTCGCTTGTGATAGTAGTATCGAGATAATATAGAATGGTAAGAAGAATAAATCCCAGGAAGAGTCCAAAGAAACCGCCAATCGCTATGTTGAACAGGAGCTTCGGTTTGAAGGGAACTTTTGGGACTTCAGCCCTGTCTAAGATAGTGACATTGTTGGTCTTCAGTTCCTTTGCGAGATCTGTTTCCTTGAGACGGGACAGTATGAGATCATAAAGTTTTGCAGTCTCATCCCTTTCTCGTTCAAGTTTTCTGTACTCGATTTCAACTTTGCTGAGTTCAAAAGCCTCTTTTTCAGATTCACTCAGAGCATGTTTTGCTTCCATGAGTAGTTTATGAGCCTTGTCATACTCTGCCTTCAGAGCACGTTCCTGAATGTCGAATTCCTGGTTGAGAGCATTTTTCAGATATGCGACTCTATTTTCCTGCTCAAGAATCTTTGGATGTTTTTCCAGGAATTCGAATTTGTATGCATTCAGTTTTGCAATAGCTTGACGGTATTGATCTCTTAATTCGGATATGCGTGTATTCCCTATGAAATCGGATGCTGCGTCTGATTCAGGGTTGGCTGCCCGGAGCCTACGGAACTGCATCAGTTTGGCTCTGGCCTCGCGTTCCAGCATGGTCAGTCGTTCGACTTCCTGCTGTCTGCGGGATATGATCTCTCCGAGCATTTTTTTGCGGTTGTCCAAAGATAATGCATATATCTTATGATCTTTTTTGTATTCATAAAGTCTCTGTTCTGCGGCATCAAAGCGTTTTTTGATGCTGTTTAGCTGTGTGCCCAGCCATTCCGATGCCTTGAAAGTAGAGGAGAGTCTCTGATTGAGGTTATGCTCTATATACGTTTCAGTTATCAAATTCGATATTTCTGCCGCTATCTTAGGATCGCTGTATATGCACGATACTCTTAGTATCCTGGTTCCTTCCATATGTTCGACTGCAACTATCGCAGCCAGATAGTTGGTGATGCTTTCAAGATCCGATGCAGACACGGGCTCTCCGTCCTTCAGGTGACGGCCCATATCGTCAAGCAATTTTCGTAAGGTGGAAGATGACAGTTTTTGGGCTGTCTTGAGAAGAAGGAAATGACTCTTGAGTATGGAAGTCTGAGTTTTTATATAGCGACCTTCCATGAAATACGAGTCAAATACGTCGGTTATGACGCTGTTCATTTTGGCGCCCAGGTAACTTGGTGGCTGGCTTTTGACCAGAACCGTTGCAGTAGCCTTGTAGTATGGGGTCATGCGTTTTGTGATGGCGTAACCACCGCCCAAACCCAGTACCAGGGCCACTATGGGAACCCAGAAGTAACGTTTGAACAGATACAACAACCTGCTAAGTTCATTGAAACCGATATCATTATGGGAAGTCTGGCCGGGTGGAGTGGAAAATGAAAGGCGTCCGGAGCCAGCATCAAAGGGTCCTGAAGGAGGGGAGGGGTGATTGCCCGTCTTCATCTGAAATCCTCCTCTGTTGCCCACTGCATTCGTCGTTGCGGTGCCAGGATATACAGTTCTGGAATTTTTCTTATTGTGGCGATGTGTTCAAGAATGCCCACAGATGCAAACATGAACAGGTATGGATAAATCTGAATTTTTTTCCTGTACATGGTACCTATGTTCCCTTCAATCATGGAATAAAGCAGGGTAAGTGCCAGTATGAACGTCGTGAAAATCCATGTTTCCTGAGGATAATATTTAAGTAAGAATCTTATTCCTTTGTAGCCAAAATATATGATGCCTAGCCAGAGAGGTTTTTCCAGAAAACTGAGGAGAGATGCAAAATTGTGTGGGTAAAACGGCGCAAGAAAGAAATATAAGAGCCCTTTTGGGAGATATAGTATTATGTCCAGCCATGAATGGTACTCTATACGTTCAACAGAAGAACCTCCGGAGGCAAGATAATGCCTCCACAGGGAAAAAGTTTCCACATCCAACTGGAATTTTGAATGCTGTATAGTATATATGAAGGCTATCAGTGCAATGACTCCTGCCGCAATGTTGATTCCCTTGTTGAGTCTATTCTGTTCCCTGAACAAAAGAAAAGTTCCAGCTGCCACGGATATCAGCAGGATATACAACTGGTAAAATCGCAGCATGTACAGCAATACGGAGGATGCTACTGCTTTTATGAGTGATGATATAGAGAAACGCTTCAGCAAAGGATTGATGTTGACAAATATGATGGCTGTCAAAAAGATTAGTATAGTGTCTTTGCGGATCACCGAATTGAATAAAAATAAGGATGGATAGAACGAGAAGATGAACATGAAGTACTGTACTGCCCTCCAGGCTATGAAGTCTTTGTAATAACGGGCCAAAATGATGGTCGTAATCGTCGCTATGAGGGCATTGGTATAGGCTGGAGCATAGATGACTAATCCAAAAGTGTAATATATTGAAGCTACCCAGTAGTAGTATAGCATATTGGTTTCAGCAATTTTGGGAGTGCTGATCATGTTTCCCTGCCATTTTTGCACCATATAGTATGACTGTAATATATATCCAAAGGCATCACCGCCTCCGAGATTGTTACGTATGGGCATGGCAATGGAATAATACAGGATGAAGATTACGTGTAGTGTGAAAGCACTGAACGAAAGCCACCACACAAAGGAACGTTCTGAAGGTTCGAATTTTTTTGAATATACATATATGAATATGAACATTAAAGCATAAGCAAAAGCGATAAATATGAGTTCTGAGTACAGTCCTGCTTTATGGGAAAGTATTTCCATTACTATGGGACTGCTGAGGCCAAACTCCATCTATTGCCTGTCCTTTTCCTTTTTTCCACTCAGTTTGTGCAGTAGGAAATGAGTAACATCATCTATGAATGTGGATATGAAGTATTTTGCATTCTCAGTGGTGTGTTCAAGCTGTCCCAACAGAAATTCTCTCGCCGCCACGAGACTGTTTTCGAGTGGTGACAATGCTTCTGTCTCTGGTTTCGTACCCCTACTATTCTCATAGGTTATCAGGGTGAACGTGGCGATGGCCCTCAGGAGTGCCGGACCTGCGATGGGGGCCACGAGGTGCAGTGCGTATTTACCAATTCCCAGAGGGTATTTACGGTCCACTTCCCTGCGGTACCGTTTGAACTGATCCTTGTTGTCTATGAACCGGATTTTTACCCCTTCTTCTCCATCTGGAGAGCGGTACACGGTGATAAGCATGTTCTCTGTCATCCAGCCCCATATGCCAAGCAGGATCATGTTCACGAATACCTCATCCGGTCTCAGGTCGGGTACGAAGTCTGTCTCCATGAAATACCTGATGGCCATGACGAAGAAGACAATCAACTTTTCAGCCAGTTGCGGGTACTTGTAAAGGTAGACCCTGTACTGGGGCTTGAACAGTGACTCCATGGAGAAAACGTCCAGTTTTTCCCATCCCTCTGGAACGTAGTCGGCTTTTTCCTGGATCGTCACGAAAGTATAGACGATTGGCTTCCACTTAAGTTTGTTACCGCTGTCATCCGGAACCGCCCCCAGGATCATGTATTCCAAAATGAAGTCATAGAGGGAGACCAGGAAAGACTTGTATGTGCTGGGCATGAGTCTGACGAGCTCGTCACGCCATCCGCTCTTTGCGAGAAAGTCTTCCACATCGGCATTGAGCCTGTCGGGAAGAATGATGTCACTCAAGAACAGCATCAGAAAAGAAAGCGACTTCACCGTGATCTTTAACGTCGCAGGACTGACCAGCGATATATTCTCCTCGAGTTCATACTCAGGATAATCATGAAGATGAGTGAAAAGGTCGGCAAGCAAACTGGTAAGACGCCTCTCCCCCAGGGCTTTCATGTGAACTTTCGAGATTCGTTTTTTCAGGATATCGATGGCGGCATCCAGGACTTTCCTGTTGTGCTGGAGTAGTTCCCCAACCTCATCTGGAGCCATCCAGGGGGCGGGGATGTAGTAATTGATCTCCGGTGGAAGGAAAAGTTCATGACGATGACGGCTGAAGGCTTCTTCTATCACTGTACGTGCTAGCTCCCACCGCATCACCGGCTTGTCCAGCCCTGCCAGACGCCTCAAGAATCCCTGAACTCCGTATTCCACGGGTGATTCGAAATATCGGCGTATCTCTTCTGTGAGTTTGGCATCCAGGGGCATGGCCCTGAGATGGCCGGAGATCTCTCGCAACTCTTCCATGCTTTTCGGCCTGTAGGCCGTATACGGGTCTTTGTCCAGGAGGCTGAATATGGAGTAGAAATCATATTCCTCCAGTGCCTTCACCAAAAACAGACCCTCATCACCGCCCTGGGGCAGGTCTTCCAGTTCTCCAGCAAGGGCTTTTTGGAAGACCGGGATGAGATGGGGTAGGACTATGTCTGATGCCTGGCCGTGGAAGAAATAGGGAATCAGCCTGACAGCCTCCGTACAGTCTGAGACTATCTTGTTCCACGTCGGATATATGCTGAAACCCATGGGCCCCCACACCTCAGAGATGTAGGCCCTGGGAAGGACTGCCGGTTCCTTGCCGCCAAGACGTACGGTGTAATCACTGGTACGGCCCACCTTCACCACGAACCTTTCGGCAAACCTACGAGCAAACAGCCTGATGCGTTCTTCCTGCTGCTGCGAGATCTCTCCCTTCCGTTTGGCAAGCTCCAGCATGTTGCCGGTCATGAGAGACGGATCCAAGAAGTGGACTTCCGTATGTGAACCTTTCTTGGCCACATCGTCGTCCTTGACTGCCGAACGGTATATGGTGTGGAACACCTCCACGGCGTCCATCTGCTGCTTCAATACATCCTTGGAATTGAGACCCTGATTCTTCATGGTAAAAGGGAATTATCAGACCCAGGAGATGTTATCAAGTGGCACATACGTACAACACCCGTACTTACTGTCTGAATCATACCGTAAAGATGCCCGTTTCCCGGTGGAAATACCTTGTCAATCAGGACGGCAGATAATAATCACATGAAACATGAGCGTCATTACCGGAGGCACTTTCAAAGGCCGAAGACTGAAAACCCCCAGGGGCGGAAGGACCAGACCAACGTCGTCTTTTGTTCGGGAAGCCCTCTTCTCCATGCTTTCTCCGTGGCTTTACGGAGCACGCGTCCTGGATCTCTTCGCCGGTACAGGGGCTTTGGGTCTGGAGGCGTTGAGTCGTGGTGCCGAATATGCTGTTTTTGTGGACGCCTTTTCTTGCAAGATCCTGAAAGCGAATGTATCTATGATGGCTGTTGGTGACGCCACCGAGGTATTTTGCATGGATGCACTCAAAGCAGTCAGAACCCTTGAAGACAGGCACGAGAGGTTTGACATGGTGCTGCTGGATCCTCCCTATGACGATATCAGGATGCAGCTGGATGTTCTCGGTGCTCTCCATGATTCCGGAATAGTATCCTCAGACGGACTCGTGGTCTTAGAGAGGCGTAAGGGCAGGGAAGTACCTTCCACATATTTTGGCGAGCCTTTCAGGCAGAGGAATTGGGGTGACACGGAGGTCCTCGTATGGAAAGTGTGAATAGCCGGGTGGCGGTGTATCCTGGTTCCTTCGACCCTATAACTATGGGTCACATAGACCTGATAGAGCGTGCACTCACCATTTTCGACCGTGTAATCGTGGCAGTCGCCAACAATCCTAGGAAGAATCCTCTTTTTCCCACCGACATGCGTGAGCGGCTCATCCGTGAGTCAGTGGCTCGTTTCGACAGGGTAGAGGTCACCACATTCAGCGGCCTTCTGGTGGAGCACATGGAGCAGCTGGGGGTACGGGTTCTCATCAGGGGACGTCGCGCTCTGTCCGACTTCGGATATGAATTTCAATTTTCCCACATGAACAAGAGGATGTCCCCAGGTATCGAAACCGTCTTCCTGATGACCTCTGAGCGCTACTTCTACATCAGTTCTTCCATAATAAAGGAAGTAGTCAGGTTCGGCGGAGATGTATCTGGTCTCGTACCTCCTCCAGTGGAATCAGCCCTGAAAAGTAAATTCGGCAAAAATTCAATTAAAACAAAGGGTTAGCGATGCAGCTCGCACACAGAATCCGATTCGTTCCCAATTCTCCTACACTGGCTCTCACTGCAAAGGCCCAGGCCATGAAGGCCGAGGGTAGGGATGTTATCAGTCTGACCATTGGAGAGCCTGATTTCCCGACCCCAGAGCACATCATACGCGCGGCCAAGAAGGCGCTGGACGAAGGGGCCACGAGGTATACCCCTGCTGCTGGCATGCCTGTCCTGCGCAAGGCAGTAGCACGGGATTTCCAGGAAGCCTACGGCCTGGACGAGGTCGCTCCAAAGGAAGTGATAGTGTCGAGTGGGGCCAAACACAGTCTCTACAACGCCATGATGGCGCTGATAAATCCTGGGGACGAGGTCATAATTCCGGCACCGTACTGGGTATCGTATCCGGTTATAGTCACCCTTGCATCAGGAATTCCTGTATTCGTCCCCACTACCTTAGAGGAGCGTTTCGTGCTTCACCCCGATAAGCTCAGGGCAGCCATAACGAGACGCACGAAACTCATTTTGCTCAACAACCCCAACAATCCCACCGGCACGGTCTACAAGAAGAGCGAGCTTAAGGCCATCTTGGACGTGGTGCTGGAGTATCCGCATCTCATGATACTGTGCGATGACATATACCGTCAGCTCATATATGGCCGTGCCAGGTTCCACTCCATAGTTTCTTTTGGTGAGGAGGCTAGAAAACGCTGCATCGTGGTGGATGGAGTTTCCAAGGCCTATGCCATGACTGGATGGCGTATTGGTTTCTCCATGGCCCGTCCGAAGGTAATCGAGGCCATGGCCCACATTCAAAGTCACACCACCTCGAATCCCGCCACGGTATCCCAGATGGCGGCTCTGGCGGCTCTGACAGGTCCGCGGGAGACAGTGGCTGCGATGCGACACAAGTTTTCTGTGCGTCGCAAGTTCATGCTCAACAAGCTTGCTGCCGTTCCTGGATTCGAATTTCACCGTCCCAAGGGGGCGTTTTATGTGATGCCCAGGGTTTCGAAACTCATGGGTAAACTTACCCCTGACGGTGAACTTATCCGTACAGATACTGATCTTGCCATGTATCTGCTCGAGAAGGCCTTGGTGGCCGTGGTCCCCGGAACCCCCTTCGGTGCAGCCGGTCACATCAGGATTAGTTATGCTGTTGATACTGAACATCTTGAAAAGGCCCTCGACCGTATAGGTGAGGCAGTCATGGACCTGCGTGATCCCGGGGTATAAGGAGGTTTTACATGCTCAGATACGATCCTTCACATCTGTTTGTCGAGGAACATGGCCTTTCAGAAGAAGAAATTGGCACCACCCGCAAAGAGCTCGAACACGCCATCACCTGGTTCATGGAACTTCACACCAGCGGCCGGGTAGGCATAGTCGACCTGGCCCTGCGTGACGATCTGCTTGACCAGTCTGCTGAACTGGCTTCAGAACTAAGAGCGCGTTTCGACGACGTAGTAGTCCTCGGCATAGGTGGCTCGTCTTTGGGACCTCATGCCATTTATGCGGCACTCCAGCATCCTTACCATCATCTTCTGAAAGAGACTGATCTACCCCGCCTCCATTTTCCGGACAACGTGGATCCGCATACCTTCACGAGTCTGCTGGACGTACTGAATCTCGAACGTACACTTTTCGTGGTCATAACTAAAAGCGGGGGTACTGCAGAGACGGCTTCTCAGTTCATGATAGTCTACAAGCTTCTCGAGAAGACGTACGGGGCAGCGGCTGCTCGCAGTCAAATAATCACCATAACGGATCCACAGAAAGGTAACCTGCGGGCCCTCACGTCTGAGATGGGATGGAAGTCCTTGCCAGTGCCCGAATACATAGAGGGTCGTTTCTCGGTGCTGTCCCCTGTGGGGCTGTTCCCTGCTGCCATGGCGGGCGTCGACGTCAGTTCAATGATCGCCGGCGCAAGGGACATGGCAAGACAGTTCTTGGATGATCCCGTATCCCATCCGGCTTCCGTGGCTGCCCAGCATTACTGGCTCCTTCATACTAGGCACGGTAAGTCTGTGCATGTACTCATGCCTTACAGTGACGGCCTTTACTTTACTGCCCAGTGGTTCATGCAGCTGTGGGGAGAGTCCCTGGGCAAGAGGGTGGATAACAACGGCAGGGAGATTTTCACCGGTCCCACTCCTGTGGCAGTTAGAGGCACCACTGATCAGCATTCCCAGCTCCAGCTCTACATCGAGGGGCCCTTTGACAAGGTGATAACCTTCATGGCTTTCGAAAAACATGAGTCTGATGTAAAAATACCCAATGTTTTCAAGCATTTAGATTCATATTCCTATCTTGGCGGCCATACGATGGGTGAGCTCTTCGATACTGAACGGCGGGCCACGGCTCTGTCCCTGTTCAGGGAGAGGCGTCCCAATGCAACGGTTTATCTGTCAAAACTAGATGCCTATAGTCTTGGACAGGTATTTATGTTCTACGAGCTCGCCACGGCTGTCTCCGGTGGCCTTTACCACATAAATCCCTTCAATCAGCCTGGGGTCGAACACGGCAAGAAGCTTACCTACGGTGCTCTTGGACGTCCCGGATTCGAGGAATTTGCAGGCCTCATGAAGTGATCCTTCATTGCTTACCCGCCGGACGGTCCGGACCGGGTCACCTTCACAGCACGCGAGACGACTGAGCGAGACAACTGAGTATCAACATGAAAGTCGATCTCTTCGATTATGAACTTCCCGAACATCTCATTGCCCAGAAACCGCTGGACCGGCGTGACGGATCCAGACTCATGGTGGTGCGTCCTGAAGGTCCCTTTGAGCACAGACTGTTCCGGGAAATCGTGGACCTCATCCCTCCTGGAGCCCTTATGGTGCTCAATGATGCCAGAGTGATTCCTGCGCGTCTGTACGGTCGCAAGGAATCAGGGGGCAAGGTGGAACTTTTGCTCCTGGAATTTGATGGCTCTTCCTGGTTGGCGATGTACCGGGCC
>JALWFW010000348.1 GCA_027013865.1 Polyangiaceae bacterium
TGTTGTTTTTTTTGTTGTTGTTGTTGTTTTTTTTTTTGTCGTTGTTGTTTTTTGTTGTTGTTTTTGTTGTTGTTTTTGTTGTTGTTTTTGTTGTTGTTTTTGTTGTTGGTATTGTTGTTGTTTTTGTTGTTGTTTTTGTTGTTGTTTTTGTTGTTGTTATTGTTGTTGTTTTTGTTGTTGTTTTTGTTGTTGTTTTTGTTGTTTTTGTTGTTGTTTTTGTTGTTGTTTTTGTCGGCGTATGACATTAATGTGTTGGTCATCTTTCGTTTCCAGATCGCCAAAGGACGAGTACAGACCATCTTTCCGCTCACCAAATAAACACACACACACACACACACACACACACATCGACCTGAGGCAGGGTTATGTGTAAGGTGTGCCCATCAGACTGGTTTGGTGTGTAGCAACAGGGAGAGTGTGCGGTGACAGAAGCCGTGCTAGGTGTGTTCGAGTCGTCATCTAGGCATCGGCTGGGAGAAGGCGGGAGAGCGTGGCGGGCGCCATCTGGACGTTGTTGGTGGTACTAGTGGTGGCTTGGAGCTCTCCCGAGGGCGGTGTAAAAGTCGACTGATCGCTGGCACCGCTTCAGTCCAACGCAGTCACACCAACCAGCTCGCTCGCTCAGACCTGGGGCGAGTAGGTACCACTGCATAAACACGTACCCACCCGTACCCGGACAGACGGACGGACGGACACATGCCAGGAAGCCTGGATGCTGCTGCCGAGCGGAGGCCATATCCAGGTTAACCACTGTCGACGCTGAATGTCCACGGACTCACTGTCAGCTGTCAGTACTAAGGTTCTCGGCTGCCAGCTCCTGGTTTAATGATGTTTATGACAGCCGGACTGAGGCTGGCGCTGGCTTCTCCACCGATTGCTAGAGCTCGGTTTTGTTGACTTAAGACGAACCGACACACACACACACACACACACACCGAGAGGCTCAGCCCAAGGCCTCCGCGACCGAGCTCTAAGGCTGCCAAACAAACCTTGCAATCAACTAAGCATCGACAGCGCGCGGGGGGCGATTCGTACTTCTTCTTATCGCGTCACCCGACAAACAAGCCGGCCACGCAGACCGTCGTACCCGCCGCCAGTCGTGTATGTTCCTCTTCACGGACCAGTTGTACAAGCTGCTCGGCAAAGATCGTACCGCGGCGCGTAGGCACGGCGTGGCACGTGATCGCAGACGACATCCGGAAGAGAAAATGGCCGCCCGATTGGTCGACGAACGTCGGCAGGTGATCGGAGGCGACGACGTCGCCGAATCCGATCCGGAATCGATCGCCCTCGACCCCGGATCCTTGGGGTCCGTCGACCTGGCCGAGAAGGCCGACGAGCTTGGGATCAAATATTTCTTGGTGTCGTATTCGCCCCTGAACGCCGACACTCGTGTCTCCATGATCCCGAGGCGGGCTATTGCCGACGTACAGCGTTCCGGATGTGGTATGCCCGCCGCCATGTACTTCAAGGCAGACGGCGCCGATCCGGAAATGTATATACGACCCGACACTAGGACGCTTATACAGTTGCCATGGAAACCTGAATACGCTTGGCTGTCCAGGTAACGACTTGCATGCGATATTGTAATGGTTGAGTGTGTGTATGTGCGTGTGTATGTGTGTGTGTGTGCATATGTATGTATGTTAGTAGGTGTGTCGGTGTTTTTCTTTACAGTATATACGTGTGTGTGTGTGTGTGTGTGTGTGTCAGGTTGGTGTTAACTGTGTCAGGTTATTGTTTGTTTAGGTTATTTACTAATATGTTTTATTACTTATGTCGTTATGTTTTATATATTACTAGCGCTGTTCAAGTGTCTGTCCTCAGTAACATGACACGGTTTGTGGACAAAAGATTGTATACATGTACTGAAACAGCTTGATTACCATACGCACATATAACAGCTACCCTCCTCCCCCCGTCTATCTCTCTCTCTCTCTCACACACACACCCACACATACTTATACAGACGCACTAGCACCCACACACTCTCTCTCACAAACACACACACACACACACAACGAGCGAAAGAGTTATGCAAATTGTCCGGAGTCTTTGATAAATAACTTTGTTTGTCCGTCCTTTAATTAGGCCTGAGTTGTTAATAAC
>JALWFW010000349.1 GCA_027013865.1 Polyangiaceae bacterium
GATGCATAATGTTTCTTGGGAGAACGGGGTCCAATTTGATAATGTTAGTTGATAATGGTTCGACTCAATCAGTATTTCGATATAAATTAAAGCTGCGACAAATGAAAGCATCATCGTTCACTGTTTTCACACATACACACACACACACATACAGGTTGTACGACGGAATATCGACAGTTTGCGAACAAGAAACTCGTCGGAGCTGTTCTCGATGCCGCCACTACTCTGGTGAACTGCAAGGCTGCCTGCACCGGGGCAAGAGATTGCTGGGGCCTGGACTATAACACCGCCGACAACACGTGCTGGCTGTTTGGCTCAAGCGTTACCCCGTACAAGCAGCCGATCGCCAGCTTAGTACAAACAGAGACCCATTACGAGAAATATCGCCAATGTGGAAGTAAGTATTGGTTCAAGTTTCGGTTTCGATTTCATTATTCGCGTTTGCAGTCTGGTGCAGCGATGCTGATAAAGAACGTTGTACCACGACGCACTGAAACAAGTCAGCTATTTCTCCTTCATTCCGGCTCTGAGAAAGAATACGTTAAATTTCAACTTAATAATACATCATTCCAAATTGTATATGGCGCCACGTTTAGTCACCGCTTCCGGTCGGTTTGTCTCAACGCCTTTGAGTGACAATGGCGGATACGTGACGCTTTATCGAATGCTTTATTATAATAAAGATCCATAATTATTATCTAGGAGAAGAGCAAGCCAATCGGATTAACATATATTTTATTTTCTAACACGTCAGATTGATCTAACGCTTAGTGAATTGCAGCGATCGCTTATCAGCTGATTGATCGATTATTGATCATTGTTATCTGTGTTCAATTGATTTCAGCCTGCCAATACAACGTTTATGCGACAATGAAGAGCACCAGCGCGGGACAGTTCCAGAACGCCTATAACACGGCTGACTCCTGTTTGAGTGCGTGTAGCAGCGACTCCACGTGTCAGGCCGTCGATTACGACACGCTGACCAACAGGTGCTATTTTCTGACCGCGATGCCGTCAGCGGCCACGGTCCAATCAGACACCAACTTTGATCAGTACCGAAAAGTCGGTGCTTGTGCAGGTTTGTTAACTAGTTATCTCCGACTCACCAACTGACTCGTTGACTGACTCACCGACTGGCAGAATGACTGACTGATCGACCGAGTATCCGACTGACAGACCGACTGATTGCCTGACCACATCGATCGATCGATCAATGAACGGCTTACCGGTCAACTTTGCTATACAGGTGGAACGGGCTGCGATTTTAACAACTTTAAGCTGTACGCTGGCAAGAAGATACCAGGCGGAGTACTGGTAGCGACCAGCCCTCAGAACGTTGACACCTGCAAGGCGAAATGCGTCAATGACCAGACCTGTTTGTCCTTCGACGTCAACGCCAAGTTCGACTGCTATCTGCTCAAAACCTATGATGCAATTATAGATGGTGTTGTCGGAGAGAACCACTATCACAGAGAGCCACAGTGTAATTCCAATACCTATACAGGTAAGGTGATTGCTTCTAGCGATCCTATTTTATGAACTTATTGATTTGCTAAATACTATTGGTTTAGTTAAATATTAGGCTAAACAGAACTGATGCTCGTTGCCAGTTCGGCTTAAAGGGACGCACAGAAAAACAAAACAGGCGGGGTTTAATGGTTCACCTAAACCCGTAAAATCAAGCCCACGTGCTGGCACTAATTAAAGCGCTACCACGTAATCGAAAGTTAATGAACAAAAAGTTTCATTACTATTTTTCGGAATGACGCTAAGCTTAGCATCAACAGCAGAGCTTCCGTGCACTTCGTCTTCTGTGTTCTGCTGAGTAGCTTTGCCAGAACGCATTCTGACCATTCTGTCCTCGTGGATAAGCTGTTTTATTATCCGATTTCAGGTTGCCAGTACTTCGCCACCGGCACGTACACTCCCGCGGTCGGATTCAGGCAATCTGTTCTGCCGAACAAGAGTAAACAAGAATGCTTCGACAGCTGCGTAGATAGCAACACCTGCTCTGGATTGGCTTACGATCGTGTGGCTAGCACTTGCAGCCTGTACAGCAACACGGCCCAGTGGACGCAGAACGCTCTTATAAACTCTAACAACAACAA
>JALWFW010000350.1 GCA_027013865.1 Polyangiaceae bacterium
ACATATTCTTCCCCGACAGAGATGTCCGCCGTGCTGCGAATAGTTTTGATTTCGGTGCGAGCACCCCAGTTGAGGAAGGGAGATGAGCGGAAACCGTGATATTCACCGGTGATGCGCCTTATGGTGTAGAGAACTTCCCACGGAGCCGGAAAGCCATCCTCACGTTTGCCAACCAGTGCAGTGATGCGCTGGTCTCTCTCGGCTATCTCAAAGGCTGAATGGGCATCGGTCATATCGTAGAACAGGACGATGCGGTCTGCTGCTTCAGGTGGGACTGAACGTGCTTGGTGCACGGATGTGAGGAGTATGTCGTGATGCTCGTCAGGGAGGGTTTCAGCAGACTGAGGCGAGAAACCGGCTCCAAAGGCGTATTTTTCCAGTTTGCGCCGAAGCATGATCTCCGGCTCGCTTATGAATAGGGACACCCCTTGCATGGCCGGTATCCTACAGAGATTTTTGGGTTTTGACAATGATCAAATTGCCTGGTCTGGTGAAAACTTACTGATACTCTAGTTGAATAGAGCTCCTGGTTGGAATGTGTGTCAGCGGGGAGGGGGGGCCAGGATTTCACGTTCCTTTTTTGGTCCCCGGGGAGGACTGATGATGCCGGCAGCTTCCATCTGGTCGATTATTTTGGCTGCGCGTCCGTATCCGATCCCCATTTTGCGCTGAAGGAAGCTCACGGAGGCACGGCCTTCAGAGGTGACTATCATCACTGCCTCGTCGAAGCGGCTGTCAAAGCTGTCTGCATTCATGGCCGAACCAGAATCCTGGGATGCAGCGAAGTTGAGGATGTCTAGGTTGTAGTCGGGCTCTCCTTGTTCCTTGAGGAAGTCGCACACCTTGGTGACTTCGGCAGTGGAGACGAAGGCTCCGTGGACGCGTACGGGTTCTAAGCCCCTGTCCATGAACAGCATGTCACCGTGTCCGAGTAGGGATTCTGCTCCACCCTGGTCGAGAATCACACGGGAGTCGGTTTTGTTGGCCACCAGGAATGCCAGGCGTGTGGTGATATTGGAGCGGATGATGCCGGTGAGGATATCTGCACTGGGGCGCTGGGTCGCAAGTATGAGGTTGATTCCCGCGGCCCTGGCCTTCTGGCCCAGGCGGCTCACGGCAAGTTCCACGTCCTTGCCGGTCGTTTGAATCAGATCAGCGAATTCGTCAATTAAAATCACAAGATAGGGGAGTCTTTCCAGAGGTTTGCCCTTTGTGTCCACTGGAATCTCTCCCTGTTCGGTGAGTTTGTCCAGTTTGGCGTTGTACTGGGTGATTTCGCGGACTCCAAGGGCGCGCAATTTCTCGTAGCGTTCTTCCATCTCCCGAACAGCCCACTGAAGAGCCGAATTGGCCTTGTCTGGGTCTGTGACCACGGGCAGGAGAAGGTGTGGCAGACCCTCGTAAGGGGAGAACTCCACCTGCTTGGGGTCCACTATGATAAGGCGTACGTCCCTGGGGGTGGCGCGGTAGAGGATGCTCATGAGCATCGTATTGAGGGCCACGGATTTGCCGGAACCCGTCGTTCCTGCTACGAGGGCGTGGGGGGCCTTGGCTAGATCCATGACCACGGTACGCCCTTTGATGTCTTTGCCCAGGGCCACGGTTAGGGGGGAGTCCGCCTTTGCGAACTTCTCGTCCATGAGCAGTTCCTTGAGATAGACCACCTCACGCCGGTCGTTGGGAATCTCGATACCAACGGCGTTTTTGCCGGGGATGGGGGCAACTATACGAACTTTACGAGCTTCGAGTGCCATGGCAATCTCGCCGGCCAGGGCCGTTATCTTGCTCAGACGGGTACCTTCCTTGGGCACGAACTCGTACTGGGTGACCACAGGACCTGGATGAATGGCCTGAACCTTGCCTTCTATCTTGTAGGCATTGAGACTACGTACCAGGATTTTGGCCTTTTCGATCATGGTCTGGCGGTCCATCTCGTAGCTCTCGGAGGGTTTGTCCTGTAGTAGTGCCAAGGGCGGGAGGGTAAACTCGTGAGCCAGGGCATTTTGATAATGGGATTCATCAACGGTCTTCGGCTCGTACTTCTCCTCCACTATCTGAATGGAGCCTGTGGTGTTCTTCGCAGACACAGATTTGTTC
>JALWFW010000351.1:0-18987 GCA_027013865.1 Polyangiaceae bacterium
CGACTGGCTTCGCGCTGCCATGTTGCGCACGGCCGCCTCCAGCGTTTTTGCCATCTTGAGTTCCGAAAGCATGAGGCTGAATTCCTCGGCAAGAGGATTGTTCTCCGACTTTTCCACCACAGTGGCCACCGCAGCCTGAAAATCCATACCTGCCTCGACTGAAAGGGTGAGAAGGTCGAGGGAGTAAGGAAGAGCCCGCAGTATCGCTTTTTGGCGAGATCTTATTTTTTCCCTGATCTGCAAAAGGGGAAGGAACAGACCCAATCCGGTCCCAAGTATGGAATAAGCGGGATTGAGCTTCAGGGCAAAACACCCGAAGGCAACCAGAAGGGTAAAAAATATGGCGTAAATCTCCTGGGCCAGCAGTATCGACTCGACTTTGGTATCTGGCTCCCCCATTAGGATGAACTTGTTTTCAAGGCTGCTGCGGTACTTTTTGGGTAAGAACGAGATCTGTGGAGCCCCGAAATGTGAAACGAATAGACGCTTGAATATGTTCCAGTCAAAGGACCCGTCACCTTCTTCAATGGTTCTTTCCACCAGTTTGGCCGGAAACAGACCGTAAACCAGGAAAAACACCGCAGCAAAGGTACTTCCCACTGTAAGTAGAAGGAGTGTATTCTCATTCATGTCAGAAATCCACCTCTACGATTTTGCGGATCCAAAGAATTCCTACCGTCTCCATCACGGCAATTATGAGGATGACTATCTTGCCGAACATGGACTCGAGGAACGGTCCCATGAGATCCGGACGCATTGCATAAAGCACCAGTCCCAGCAGGGGAGGCATGGCTCCTACCACTATGGCCTGCATCTTGCCCTGGGAAGTCAGAGCCTTTATTTTACCTTCTATCCTGAAGCGCTCCCTGATGGTTCCGGCGATGATCTCATACATCTCCGCCATGTTACCACCCAGTTTACGAGCGACGTTGGTGGCGACCACCAGCAGTCTCAGGTCTTCACTCTCTACACGGTCTGCCAGGTTGTCGAGAGCCTCCTCGATGGTGATTCCGAGTTTGACCTCTTTGATGAAGAGCCCGAATTCCTGACCAAGCGGAGGGTCGAATTCCTTTGCCACGGCCTCTGCTGCCTGAGACAGAGTGAGACCGGCCCTAAGTGCAGCAGACATCTGAACCAAGGCATCCACCAACTGACGGTTGAACCTTTCTATGCGCCTTTTCCTGAGATACTGAATGGCGTAATAGGGGGATACGAAGCCGAAGACCAGAAACAGCAGCGCTAGCCATATACCCCCCACAAGAAGACCGAAAAAGCCCAGAAACACGGATATGGCTACGGTGATCATCACCAGCTGGCTGGGGGATATGAACATGAACATATCCCTCAGGTCTCTGGTACCGCTGGTAGCGTAGCGCTCTTCATAGAGTTTGAGCGCCTTGGACATGATGCTGAGCACGAATAGCGTCAGCAAGAAGACTGATACGAAGAAAAATAGAATGGCAAGACCAAGCATGTGTCGGCTCCGTCAGTCCTACCTTCTCTGAATGGGAACTGAAGGCTGCGTGTAACGGAATATCTTGATCATGTCCATGGTGCGTATGCGACGGCGTGTGAGTTTCTTCGTACGCACACCCGTAAGAAGGGTCTTGATATTCGTCCAGCCCTCCTTGTCTCGGTTTTCGATGACTGTACGGTCATCGGGATTACGCAGTGTCAGTGTGACGGATCCAAGCTGCTGGGCCAAAACCAGACGCTCTGCATCCATGGGATTCACCAGGAGGGTGATGGTATTGTAAGAGAACTTGTGGGCAGTGGGATCGTTTACGTCCTCACCCCGGTTACCAGTCTTGAGAACCACCACGTTCTCCATGATCGTCACGGTGACGAGTTCGGGATGTTCACTCAGTTTGTTCTTTACCGTGGCAAGCACATCCACATGGTCGCCGGCCTGAATCCAGTAACCCACGGCTGCGGCAGAGTTGACATTTATGGTAACGGCCCTGTCTCCTGGACGCAGTTTGTGTCCCAGACGCTTCTCGTTCTCCTGACCTTCGAGGTTGAAGAAATATATTGGCTGACCGCGTTCTATACGGTGAACGATGACCCTGCGGCGGTTGAACTCGAAGTCACTGGGTGTGAGCATGGCATCCGTATAGAACTGCTCTGGAATCTCACCTTCGGTTACCACGTCTATGGTCAGTGGTGTACCGGGTTTTATGGTCTGAGCAGCGATGAGGATCTTGACCGTACGCCACTTTTCACGCAGTTTGCGTCGTTCTGAATTGACCATCGTCTGTACAAGGAGTGCTGCTATGACAGCCAGGGCAATCGCCAGTATAAGATGGAACTTTCCTTGCATTTAGACCTCCACGTCCTAAGGCATAACATGTTACGGAAAAACTTAGAAGGCGTCAAACCATCAGCAGGGTAATACTGCAACAATATGAAACACACATAAGACAGTGAGCTCAGATACACAGTGGACAGAACACGGGAACAGGGGCAATACGACGTATCGACTCCATCATGATTCGTGGAGATACGTGCTTGCCTCCAGGGCTCCACGGATTGATGGCCACCCCGCGCAAGGTGGGTTTGGATCTGACCCAGAGCCTGTCCTTAACCGATGAGAGGGCATCATCATGCACAAAGACATGCATGGGAGACTCGACGAGCACTGGCACGTCGGAAGGCAGTGAGGACACATCGTAAAGGGGACCGTCATGAATATGTGGAACACCCGAACCGTCCCACACCGAAAGCGAAAGAAGCCTCAGACGCGATACCGTCCATCTGAGCATGGTCTCGATACCGTCCATGGGGCCCACCACCAGTATCACCGACGGGCTGTCATGGGCCAAAGCCGCCCATCTATCCAGGGCACCGTCCACTAGAATGAGATGCCCGGGGGCTTCTTTTCTCACGGTGTCGATGGTTTCCCACACCGACGATGCAGAAAGGAGCCCAGCAGTCTCGACCCTCATGCCGTCATGTACACGCCACAGAGCAGCCGTACCTTCGGTGGTGCGACCCCGCAGCACGGCAACTACCTCGCCAGACCCTTCCAAAACCCCCTTCCACGTGGTGACCACCAGCTCTCCCTCCTCCAAATGAATCGAAGGCTTGGGGGTTCCGGTGATCCTGTCCGTGCTCTCTCCATCCCTGCCGGTAGACATCAGTGCCACCCTGAGTCCCGTACGGCGTGCTTCCATCAAAATCCGTAGCATTGCCGTAGTCTTGCCTGCATTCTTGGAGGAACCCACGAAAAACAGTGGTTCTCCTGATTCAGCCATCCTTCGAAGTTGAGCGGGGGGTATCATCGTCTGGGTCCACAGGGTCCATGGTAAACCCAAAAAATCCATAAATTATTGATATTATTGGATTAATTAAATTCAAAAAAGCAAATGGAAGATAGGCAACAACCGGGATGCCAAGGGTATGGCTCATGAAGGCACCACCCGAATTCCACGGTACCAGTGAAGAAGTGAGGGTTCCGGAATCCTCCAGGGCTCGTGAGAGGTTCTTGGGATGAAGCCCCATGTCTCTATAGGCCTTGCGGTACATGCGCCCCGGAATGACGATGGCCATGTACTGATCTCCGGCGACCACGTTGAGCCCTATGGCCGTGAGCACCGTACTCAGCACCAGGGAACCGCGACCTTTTGCCATGCGCAGTATACCCTCGGTGATATCGTCTAGGTATCCGGCCCCCTCCATCATGCCGCCAAAAGTAACGGCAGATATTATGAGACCTACTGTGTCCATCATGCCGTCTAGGCCGCCGCGGGACAGTAGCGTATCAAGAATTTTCGAGCCAGTGGAAGCGTGATATCCGCTCTTGGCCGCCGACAGTAGCTCCCACAAGGTGACGTCCTGAGAAATCCAGCCTGTAAGAGCTCCCAGGACTATGCCTGCCACGAGTGATGGAATGGCAGGAACCCTGAATATGACCAGTACCATCACTGCCACCGGAACCGCAAGGAGCCACCATGATAGGCTGAAGGAGGAGGCGAGGGATGCACCCAAACCGGGATCCGGAACCCCTGCCCTGCCCCCTACATATATTCCCAACACGGTATAAAGGATGATGGCAAGAGTCAGTGACGGCCCCGTGGTCCATATCATGTGTCTGATGTGGGTGAACAGATCCGTACCAGCCACGGCAGGCGCCAAGTTGGTCGTGTCCGAGAGGGGAGACATCTTGTCACCGAAATACGCGCCCGAGATGACCGCCCCGGCCGTCATGCCTGCAGGAATCCCCATGGCCTGGCCCATTCCCATAAACGCGATACCCACGGTGCCAGCAGTGGACCAGGAACTTCCCGTGGCCAAAGACACTATGCTCGAGGTGATGGCGACAGTGGGAAGGAACCAACGGGGGGACACTGCCTCGAGACCGTAGTAGATCATGGCTGGCACGATTCCGGAACGGACCCACACGCCAATGAGGATGCCAATGAGCATCAGTATGTAGATCGCTGCCAGCGTACCAGAGACTGCCCCCACCATGGATGAACGCAGGTGAACCCATCTAACTTTACCGATGGTGGCGAGAACCCCGGCTATGACCGTCGCTCCCATGAGTGACAGGTGAGGAGGAAAGCCGTGCCGCACCACAGACAGCCACAAGAACACGAGAAGGGACAGCACGGGAATCATGGCAATGGATAATCTCACCGCAAAGGATGGATGCCCGTGCTTGCCTGCCATATTCCAATTACTCCGCTCTGCGTGCTGAAGGTGCAGCAGACCTGCTGGCCCCCGGTACTTCGTCCTTGGTGGTGGTAGTGATATCATCACCGGGCTTCGAAACCGTTCTGGGGACTGAATGTAACTTATTGAAATTATTGTTGTTTTTAGAAGCAGAAGTGGAACCAGACTGTGGATCACCTACGGTTTTCTTATCACCGACATTCCGTATACCGGGGACTGTCACTGCAGCCCGTATCACCACTCCCCGACCGCTCGTCACGTACCTGACTTTTTCCGGAAGGGACGGGAACTTGAGGAAGTACTTGTCACGGTTCGGTCTGGCCTTCACGGCACCAGCATAAATGAATGGCACCGTGTAAACCCTGGAAGCTGGGCCCCTTATTCTGACCCTCCTGGGATACCACGTGAACCATTGTACCGAAGCATCTGCAGCAGACAGCACGTCCACCTTCACGGGAATCACACGCTCCACTACCTTCTCGAGATGTACCTCGATGAAGGCCGGATCCATATCTACCACCTTCACGTTATCGTGTATCAGGGGCACCCTGTCCCTGTCCAGATATACCACTCCGCTCTGGAGTGACTGGGAATCGAGAATCATGGGGGATATCTCTTGCTTGAGAATGGAGCTCAGTCGCCATCTAGGTCCCTTAAGGCGCACCTTGACCCTAGATGGCAAAGGCTGGGACAGGATCATACCCATGGGAGGCTTAGAATACTTCAGAGGAACGAAAAGCTCCACCTGTTCCTCCTGGCGCAAGAAGAACCACAGGTGTACGAGAAGGGCTCCCACGAAAGCCAGGACGAACAGCCTACCGTCAAACCATGTGAAATGCGTCCCGTTCCCAGAAGGGCGTTCATCCTTCGTCATCCGTCTCCTCCTGGTCTTCAGGAATCTCGGGAAGGCGGGTTCTTTGAAGCAGACGCACCATCTCGGCGCGCAGTTCCTCCACTGAACGAAGCTCGCTCAGCACCCCTGCCTCACACAACGTGATAGTGCCTCGCTCCTCACTGACCACCAGAGATATTGCATCACTTATGTCTGTTATTCCAAGCGCTGCCTTGTGTCTGGAACCGAAATACTCCGGCAGTGGAGTACGGGTTAGGGGGAGCATGACTCCAGCCCTGGCAATGCGGCCGGCCCTCACCAAGACGGCACCGTCATGAATGGAGTTGGAACTGGAAGGCTGGAATATCGCCAAGAGCAGATGTCTGTTCACCGGCGCATCGATATCATAACCCCCCATAACCTCGGGAAGCTTCATGATCATGTCACCGCGTTCTATGACGATGAGAGCACCTATCCTGTGAAGAGAAAGGCGGTTTATGGCCTCCACTATTTCCGAAAGATAGTCCATCTCTACTATCTTTGTTTCGCTTCTCATGCGCGCCACGGCAGATCCCACCGATACCAGCGCCTTGCGTATGTCGCTTTGGAACAGGATGACGAAAATAAGCACGGCATGGCTGTAGAACATCGTCAGGATGTTGGACACCGTGGGTAGTTTGAAAAGCCACGTAACGGCCTGCAGTACCGCCACCACAAGAAGTCCGCCCAGAAACATGTAACGCGAGCGCGTGTCCTTGACCGTACGAAAAAAGCCATACAGTACCAGGGACGTCACCAGCACATCCGCTACTATGAGGAGTGTCCGATCCCATGTCAGGTTTCTAAGCAGGAATAAAAGCCCTTCCACCACAATATTCTCCGGGTCAGAGATTATGCATGTGGAACCGACATTGTACAAGGTAATTCTGTTCATCAGGAGCACACGACGTGAAGGATGATGCCATCATATGCAATCCACTCGCGCGTACCCAAATCACTGTTCACATCGCATCGCCCATAAATGAAAACAGTGTGTAATTATTTGAAATAAAAGCATTATCCTGCTGTTCTAACACTATGCTTCAAAGTATACCAATCCGCCCTCATACATTGGTTTGGACACCGACATACATCGTGGATATGGAAAAATGCGGTAACTCCATTTCATACCCAGTTCAGGCCCAGTGACGATTATTTTAATGTATTGGTCCATCATGTTAGGTCTGCTATTATAGCTGACGAGTTGGCATCAAGGAGTCATGTTCATGAATGGTGACAGCAAGAAAGGCCTTCTGCCTCTGTACGGTGCACCGAAAAAAGAAGACAAAGACAGGGAACACGACGAGACATCCGGTGACAGCGGAGATGCGGCCGCAACCAAAAACAGTCTGGATGGAGCGTCCGTGGAAGAGGCACACGGCAATGTCACTTCTGAACCTGACAAGGAGGAGAGCAGCGCCGGAACAGCTGAAACCGACCGTGCAACCGACGACGGGGATGCCCTCGGTGAAATCGCCGACACGAAAACGGACGGTCCTACGGATACTCCTTCATTAGAACAGTCCTCTGCCATGACTGAAATTCGCGAAACCGACGAGCCTTACGGGGATGATATGTCTGACGACACCGGAACCAACATGAAGTTATCGGAGATTCTCTCACAGGACAAACACGACGATGTCGTACGGATTCTCGAGTCATTTCTGGAACAGGAAGACGACATCATAGAAATACAAGCCGATGACATGGTACTCGACGTATCAAAAATCGCCACGGTCGCATCATTCATAGGAGCAGCCACGAGCAAGGGGTACACCATAAGACTCGTCCCGGACGGTGCTTCAGGGAAATGGCCCTGGAACCTGTTTCTCTGGACGGAAGAGGAGAACTCGTGATGAGTGACATGGACAGGGAACTCATTCAGGAATTCGTGGTGGAATCAAGGGAACACCTTGAGGACGTGGAACGCGATCTTCTTGATATAGACATAGAGCAGTCTGATCAGGAAACCATCAACCGCATATTCAGGGCCGTACACAGTGTAAAGGGTGCAGCTGGTTTCTTTGGCTTCGAGAAGGTAAACCGTCTCGCCCATATCATGGAAAACGTTCTCATGAAGGTAAGGGATGGCGAGCTGTCGTTCACAGGTGATATGATAGACGCACTCCTGGCAGGCAACGATGTGCTCAGGGCCATGATCGAAGACCTCGACCACAGCGAAGAAACCGACATAGACGGTGTTGTGAGCCGCGTATCTTCCTTCCTCGATCCGAATGCAGTACCCGCACCTGTCCCGACTGCTGCCCCGAGCAAGGTCGACAATGAACCCGCTACGGAGGATTCTCAGACAGAAGTGGCTGCTGATACAGACGGCGAAAACAAAAATCTCGAAGCCGTACAGGAGCCGACTTTCGAAGATGTGGGTCCAGTGCCGGCTGAGGAGATCGAACGCATCGTCCGGCTCGGACGTCATCTCTATGTAATAGAGAATCCCTTTTACTGGTATGGCAACACAGACCGCCTTCTGTCCACGGTAGAGGAATGGCGCAAACTGGGAACCGTCTACTACCTAAAAATAAAGGGACCATATCCTGATTCCCTAGAAGACAGCGTCGAATTCGAACCCACAGTGAAGGCATGGGTGGAGAGCGCACTGGAGCCGAGCCTAGCACCAGAAAAATACGAAGTCTCACCCTCACGCATAAAAGAAGTGGATCTCTCTCGTTTCAAAATCACGCCGAAGGCTAACAAAGAGCAGCCTACGGCAGACCAGTCCAAACCAGCAGCACCAAAACCGACACCCAAACCCCCTACACAGTCCAATATATCTGGAAACGAACAGAAAAAAGCCTCCAGACCCGGACAGAAAAAGGCTCCGAAGGCAACGAAAGCTCACCACAAGAGCGCCAAATCCTCCAATGAGACCATCAGAGTCAAGACAAATCTCCTCAACAGACTCATGGAACTTGCAGGAGAGCTGGTCCTAGCCAGAAACAGACTTCTGCGGCTGCTGAAAAATCAGCACGAAGAGATAGAAGGCCTAGAAACCGTGCTCCATCAGTTGGACTCCGTGACCACTGAGATCCAAGAACGCATCATGCAGACACGTCTGCAGCCCATTGGCGTGCTGTTCTCTAAGTTTCCCAGGGTAGTGCGTGACCTTTCTGGCAAACTACACAAGGAAGTCCAGCTAGTCACTTCTGGTGAAGAAGTAGAGCTAGACAAGACCATCATCGAGAATTTGTCCGATATTCTCACACATCTAGTGCGCAATTCCCTAGACCACGGCATAGAAAGTCCTGAAGAACGCGAACGGAAGGGTAAGCCCCGAAAGGGTGTAGTGCGTCTTTCAGCCTACCATGAGGCCGGAATGGTCAACATCGACATACAGGACGATGGCAAAGGCATAGATCCGCTGATAATCGGCCAGAAAGCCGTTGAAAAGGGCATCATCTCCCAGGATGAATTGGAATCCAAGAACGACCGCGAACTACTCAACCTGATATTCATGCCCGGCTTCTCCACGGCAGAACAGATTTCCGATGTATCCGGCCGCGGTGTCGGCATGGACGTGGTCAAGACGAACATAGAAAAACTCGGTGGCTCGATAGAACTGAGTTCCACACCCGGCAAGGGCACACTATTCAACCTCAAACTGCCCCTTACCCTGGCCATCATCCCGTCACTCATAGTGGAAGTCAACGGACACACCTTTGCCGTGCCTCAGGTGGCACTGGAAGAAGCCATACGTGTCGTAGAAGGGGATCCCAAACTCAAGATCGAGACCATCCGCAATCAGCAGGTACTCAGACATCGCGGAACCCTGTTGCCTCTTATGAGGCTGAGTGACGTGCTTGGACTTCAGAGAACATTCATCCATCCCGTAACGGGTGAGGAACTGCCTGATCGCCGCCATAACCTGCACGATGCCCGTAATGCCGGAGACAAGGAAGAAAAACGCGGCACCAAACGCGTGAGCCGCATACTGGTTCTCAGATCAGGACGCTACAGATATGGTCTTCTGGTGGACCACATCCTTGATAATGAGGAGATAGTGGTCAAACCACTGTCCTCTTTTGTCAAGAACACTCCCTGCTTCTCCGGAGCCACTATACTTGGTGACGGTACTATATCGGTGATACTCGATCCCGGTGGACTCGTGCAGCAGTCAGGCCTGAAACTCCAGGAACTCGTGGAAGAGGTTGAACAACAAAAAGAAGCTGCCAGGGCCAGGGATCTGGAAGAACGGCAGTCCTTGCTTCTGTTCTCCAACGGCACTGAAGAGACATTCGCCATGCCCCTGCCTCTCATCGCCAGGGTGGAAAAGGTGCCTCAGGAGAAACTGGATAAAGTTGGAGACAAGGAGTACTACACTACAGATGATAGATTCCTCCCGCTATTACGTCTGGATCGCTACCTCAACGTTCAGATGCCCATGGAGGATCAGGAATACGTCTACATCATAATTCCCAAAACTCTCCGTTACCCCATGGGTATCGTATGCCACTCCATCATCGACGTGGTGGAGACAACCATGCACGTAGACAAAGAGACACTGCAGGAAGAAGGCATCATGGGCTCCATGGTACTCAACGAGAAAATCGTCCTGCTCCTGGACATCTATAAACTCGTATCCATGGCAGCCCCCGAACACTACTCCTATGAAGCATCCATGGAGATGCGTCTCGATGAACCAGCCAGGGTACTGCTGGTAGAGGACACTCCTTTCTTCTCCCACCTTCAGCAGCGCTATCTGGAGGAGGCCGGCTTCAGTGTGGTCACAGCGGGGGACGGAGAGGAAGCCCTAGAGATCCTCAAGACCGACTCTTCTTTCGATCTCATCGTTTCAGACATAATCATGCCACGCATGGATGGACTTGAACTGGCCAAACGTGTGAAAGAGGATCCGGAACTGTCATCCATTCCCATGGTTGCGGTCACGTCCCTGGATTCGGCAGCCATCATGGAAAAAGCCACTGGAGCAGGCTTTGATGCATTTGCCCAAAAACTGGACAAAGAACGTCTCCTAGAGCTGCTCTTCAATGTACTCGAGTCATCGAGATCCGGAAGTGGAGAAGTACTCTGACCATCAGCAGGAGGAATAATACATGGCCTCGTCCATACAAGTGTTGACCTTCAGACTAAATGACACACTCTGGGGAATAAATATCCTCCAGATACGGGAGAACATTCAGAACGTACAACCTACCTCCGTTCCACTGACACCATCCTATGTGGCTGGACTCATCAACCTCAGAGGACAGATAGTCACTGTACTGGATCTCAAACACCGCCTGGGTCACCAGACGCCTGCAACCAAAGACAGTGACAAAGATAGTAAAAACACGTTTTGCATAATTCTGAACACGGATCAGGATCTGGAAAAATACGAAGAATTGGCAGATCCGGCCCTGCCAATAGTATATGTGGGAACCGATCCATTGGGGCTCCTCACCGACGAGGTAAAGGACGTCGTTGCCTTCAGCACGGATGACATACGTACTCCCCCTGCCAAAGGCGACAATGCTCTGGAAGAATACATATACGGTGTAGTGACTCTCGAAGACGACATCCTGCTCCTGCTGGATCTACACAAAGTTCTGAGCCATGACACCTGAGACATATTGATCCGGCTGATGGATTGCTCATGACATTGAGTGAACATCCAGTTCCTCGGGAGGTAAAATAGATTGAGACTCAAAGTCCTGGTTGTTGACGACAGTGCTATATACCGAAAGATCATAAGCGAGATTGTCAACGAGATAGACGAGCTGGAACTCGTCGGCACAGCGCCCAACGGCAAACAGGCGCTGACCATGGTAAAACTCAAGCATCCGGATCTGGTACTCCTGGATGTCAACATGCCGGTGATGGACGGCATGAGTACTTTGCGGGAACTGCATAAATCACATCCGTCGGTAGGGGTCATAATGATCTCCTCTGCTGACAGAAACTCCGCATCCACCATGCTCAGTGCACTGCAGGAAGGAGCCCTGGAGTTCATCCCCAAGCCGAAGTCGTCTTCCTTTTTACAGAGCAAGGAAGAGATACTCCACTCCCTCAAGACTGCCATAGGAGCCCATAAGATACGCACAGGCAGAGCGTCATTCCCATCATCTTCAGCCGACCGACATTCACGGACACCGGCAGTGTCTGCGACTGCCGCGACAGCATCATCCAAAGACCGTGCACCCGGACACAAACCCGTAAGAAGAGAACTTCCATCCAAGGTTGCCCTGGTGGCCATAGGAGTATCCACCGGTGGTCCCAAGGCTCTTGGTGTTCTCATCCCCTCACTTCCGGCAGATTTCCCAGTACCCGTGGTGGTGGTCCAGCACATTCCAGCTGGATTCAGTGCGTCCCTGACGGATTTCCTTGACAAGAAAAGCAAGGTTCATGTGGTTGAGGGTCAAGATGGCATGATTGTGGAATCTGGAACAGTCTATATCGCACCGGGGGGCCGACACATGATCGTGCGTACCACCGGAAGCCGTCCTACCATAGGCATCGTGGACTCTCCCCCGGTAAAGAACTGCAAACCTTCCGTGGACGTTTTATTCCGTTCTCTTGTATCATATCCTGGTGGAGACGTCGTCACGGTTATGCTGACAGGCATGGGCAACGATGGTACAGACGGTGTATCAGTGCTCACACGGAGGAAAAAATCTTATAATATCGCACAAGATGAGGCAACGTGTGTGGTGTACGGCATGCCGCGCATGATAGTGGAGAGTGGACTTGCCAACGAGGTACTTCCTCTCCAGAAAATTGCACCAAGACTAGTCGAAATCGTTCGAGGCAGAAATTAATACATGGCTATCATCAAGGTTACACCGCAGGAGCTCACGGAGCTTGCCAGGTTCCTGGAGAAAGTCAGAGGAATAGTGATCCCGCCCAACAAGGCATATCTCGTGGAAAGCAGACTTTCCAAACTCCTTGAGGAAAACGGGATGAAATCATACAGGGAACTGGTTGATCTATTAAAACGCAATCCCCCGAAACCACTCGTGGACAAAATAGTGGATGCCATGACCACCAATGAGACACTGTGGTTCAGGGATTCTGGAATATGGGAAATCATGAGAGATGAAATCATTCCGGATCTGGACAGGCGTATTCCCGCGAGACGTATCCGTATCTGGTCCGCGGCATGCTCCACAGGTCAGGAACCATATTCCATATCGATGCTCATACACCGTAGACACAAGGAAAAGAGAATTGCAGGACCACCTTCCAGGTATGAAATAGTTGCTACGGACATCTCCATGTCGGCTCTCTTCCTGGCAAAGGTAGGCAGATATGACCGTATCTCTATGTCCAGAGGCTTTACGGGACAGTGGGCCACCTACAAGGACGAGTTCTTCAAGACCACAGGGAATACTGCCCAAATATCCAATGAAATCAAGGACATAGTGCATTTTCAGCGTTTCAATCTCAGCGATCCCCTGACATCGCTGGGAAAATTCGATCTGGTACTCATCAGAAACGTGGCCATTTACTTCTCCCTGGATTTCAAGAAGGAACTGTTCCGGAAAATCTATAATGCCATGAATCCGGGAGGTTATCTCATACTGGGAGCCTCTGAATCCCTACGGGGAATCAGTTCGGACTTCAAACTAGTCACCCGCCCACGCGGTTTCTACTACACCAAAGTGTAGAGGGTAGATATGAAAATACTCGCTGTAAATGACACACGTGCAGGGCTCGGAAATCTAAAGGACACGATAGAGACGACTGGATTCGAACTCATCACAGCATCCAGCGGACAAGAGGCGCTGCAGGTGCTCGAAAAGGAATACGGGAACGTCTCCCTGGTGCTCCTATACTGGAATGAGCCCGATACGGACGGCTACGAGACACTCCTGGCCATCAAGGGAGATGAACGGTTCCGATCCATTCCCGTGATAATGCTTTGTGCTGACTATTATCAGCCCAAGGAGATGCAGGCTTTCAAAGCAGGAGCCAATGCCTGCCTGACCATCCCGTTCAATCAGAAGGATCTTGCTGCAAAGATCAGTGAAACCTTAGGGAAACGGGGAATGATTTTGGCCAAACTCGCCCGCATAAGCAATCTCCCCACTGCTCCGCCCGTCTTGGTGGCATTGCTGCAAAAACTGAATGACGAGAATTATACCATCGACGACCTCGTGTCTCTGATCGAAGAAGACGTGGCTCTGTCGGCAAAAATTCTTGCAGTGGCCAATTCTCCTGCATACAGAGGAACGAGCGAGATCACGAGCGTCCGTACGGCTGCCGTCCGTCTGGGATTCGACGAGATAAAGGACATCTCCATGGTGGCCATAATCTCGTCATCACTGTCCTCCTTAACAATCCCAAATCTTGGTAGATTCTGGATCCACTCACTTGCCGTTGGATATACGGCACAAGTCCTTGCCAGGCGTGCAGGAAGAAAGTTTCCCCCCCGTCTCAAAGGATACCTCTTCACAGCCGGACTCCTTCACGACCTTGGATCACTGGTTCTGTATCATCTATTCTCCAAGGAGGTTCAGATACTTTATGACAGGCTACCGGAAACCGATCTGACCATGTATCAGTTGGAAGAAGAATCACTAGGAATAGATCATGCAGAAGTAGGGGCCTACGTAGCCAGACACTGGAAGCTTCCCGAAGCCATCAGGGAGGCCATCGCATTCCATCATGCTCCATGGCAGGCCTCTTCATCCATGAAACCGCTGGTATCTGCCGTGCACCTAGCAGACTTCATATGCAACAATCAGGAATTCTCCTGGATTGACGATAATTTTCCGCGGGAATTCGACTCCTCCAGCTGGGAATTGTTCGACATGGATCTAGATGACGTCCCTGAAATCATAGATGAGGTAAAGGAAATAGGACAGAAGTCTGAAATATTCGCAGCATTGCTTTGAGACAGCATCTCAAGGAGGTAATAATGTTACAGAAATTCATGCAGTCAGCACTGGATGGGACCAGGGAGATGCTCTCCACAATGATGTTTCTGGAATGTGAAGAAACGGCTGATTTCCCGCAGCACATAGATATATCCGGTCTTGTATCCTTCACAGGACAGAGCGTGGCCGGCATCGTAGCCATCTCACTCAACAGCACCACGGCAAGGGCCCTCGTGGCTCAGATGCTTGGAATGGAACCCGATGAGGTTGATGATGAAAGCCTCAAGGACGGAGTCGGTGAGATGATAAACATCATTGCCGGACAGATGAAGGTTCTGTTCTCGGACACCCCACATGATTTCGATATATCCCTTCCTTCTATAATCCAAGGGAAAAACCACAAACTGGAACTATTCCATGGCAAGGAAGTGGACTACAAAGCCATATCCACTGATCTCGGGGTCATCAAGATATCCATATGGATGTCCAGTAAATAACAGGAAGTCATGAGCTCTTTCACCCCTCTAAGACAACTCCAGGTTCTCATGGTATGGCCCGGAGAAGAAGCACGCTCGATGTCCTCCCTGCTGGCAGGACGCCTTGGAGATCCCACTGGAGTGGAACTGGTCACCACTGCATCCGAAGGCTTCCGCAATGTCCAGCGTTATCGACCGACAGTCGTGATGGTCTCCACACATCTCGAAGGGAATACAGCCGGAGACGTATTCATCGCTGCCATACGTCAGGTTCCTGAACTCGCAGAGACGACGGTCATAGCCATATTGGAGGGAGACCAGCGCCAGCTGCCGCGCAAATATGAAATTCTTCAATGTTCTTCAATAGTTACCTCACCAGTAGACATACATCTCTTCTTTGAGAACATTGGCCGTTACCTCAAACTCGATTACCGACACACCCGTCGTATACCACTTGAGATACCCGTATCCCTCAAATCCGAAAGCGGCATTCACGAAGGTACTTCCATTGATATCAGTATTTCAGGAATCAAGATAGACACTGATGCCTCCCTGGAGGTTGGTATGGAGGTTCTGCTTACCCTGCATCTGGAGGATGGCTCCGTGATAGGCCCCATACTCTCAACTATCGTCCGTAGAGAAGATCCGAGCATGTATGGCATACGTTTCAACAGCATGGACCACCAGACGACATTGAGACTGGAACATTTCCTTCTGCCACTCGATCACGGCGGAGAGCATGCCAACGGCTGATTCCTGATTCCCGAATCCTTCTTCTTCCCTGTATATACTCCCCATATTGGAGACAGCATGTATCAGAGGTCAATTTCCGCCTGAAATCACGTTTTTTGGCGACGGACACTTGAGGTGACCAAGAGTACGTAGATACTTCACTGCCGCAGGATCTCCGTGAGTACATACTCTGCGTACAAACGCTGCACTCAGGGCACCGTGTCCAGCAAGCTCCATGAGTGCAGAGGCCGCTACTGCGGGATCCTGTGACAGCGCCATCTTTTTAAGCTCAGAGGAACTGTATGCCCTGCCCTTCATGGCGAGCCGGTAAACCAGTGTCCTCTCCATCAAAGACATTTTACCACCTGAAAGAAGCTGCTGAGTCTGGGAAGTCGACAACGATCCTCCCATGGCCACAAGGGAAGACCATATCTCTGTCCTGGTAACGGAATTCATTCCCGAAACCGTCTCGAGGGCCGCGGTACGGGTCTTGCGGGACACAAGGAGGGCAGCCCACACGGCCGGAGCATATCTCCATCTGTCAGGATACTTCAGAGCTGTCTCAAGACACCTGGCCACTGCATCGGAAATGCCTGCCGAAGCATGGAGCCATCCACCTGAAAGTGCTGTGGCTCTAAGCAAGATTCCATTAGCAAGAACAGGCGACACAATGCCTTTTCCGCTGGTTAGAAGTTTGGGAACCATCCTGTCTAGTAACCGTACGAGTCTACGTTCAGCCTGAGCGGACATCCTAACTCGACCTGAAGCACCCGCAAGGACGACGGTCCAGTAACCAGAAGCCTTCCTGTTAGGAAGATACTGTTCCTTACGGACTATCTTCAGACCGGATACTGTAGCCTTTCCAAAAGCCCACAGCCTCAATGCCGAAAGTCCGGTACCGTAAATCAGATAAGTCTCAAGGAGGGACTCGGGTCTTCCAGTCCAAGGGACCACAGAAAAGACACCTACCATCTCTTGTGGCCCAGTCTTACCGCCGGTGATGTCCATAACTGCTGTCGAACCCCTTGCCAGACCGTAGACCATGAGGGCAAATGTTCTCAGTTCAGGAGGAATCCTGTTTTTTTCTATCAAACGTGCGAGACGTGCCGGTTTTTTGCGGGCCATCACGTAATAGGCCACCTTGCGTTCCTCCAGTGATGGAGATCGCTCAAGCCCCATCACCTTGCCAGGCGCCTGTGCAGCAAGAAGTACTGCTGCATGTATTCGCAAAAGCCTAGACAGCTGATTTTCATGACCAACACGTCTGAGAATGGATATCAGAGCCTTCGTGCCACCTCCCGTCTCGGAAGAGAGTCCTGCCACCTCTACAATGAGGCGCTCCATCTGAACACGCTCCGCATCATTGTACTTGCCTGTGGTAACCATGGCTTTCAGATGGTGGAGCAGCGGCTCTGCGGCCTCCACGGAATGGAGCATGCGGAAATATCTGACGATCCTGATGCGTTCGGCAATGGTCTCCGACTTCATGAATCTGTCCAAGAGGGGCTGTAGTGCCCTGACCTGCAGGGCTTTGCGCTCTTCGGACGAGTAGCGATCACTGTAGATGTAAAACAAAGGAGTCTGCATCTCATAAAGGCGGCCAAGCCAGGTCATGAAGACCTTTCTATTTGGATGCTCGAAAGCAAGAGCATGGAGAATTTTCTCCAGCCTCCCGGTGCGGCCTGTCATGTTCTCCAGCACCAGAGCAGCTTTTATCGCATCCGCTGCATCCTCGTCATGCCCCCTGCGCATTATGGTGTAGTAAGTGACTATGGCCTGTTCTATACGCCCCATCTTTTCCAGGAGACGAGCCATCTCGAAGCGATACTGCATCTCATAGGGTGCCAGGTTTATGGCCTTGCGGTATGAGGCGAGTGCCTCGGAAAAATCTCCCAGTCTCACTGACAGCCGTGCACCATTCACCAGTGCCTGGGGATCATCACGCCCCTCCGACAGTGACATACGAAGATATCGACGCGACTTCCTTATGTCTCCTAGTTCGGCCCAGGCATAGGCCGCAAGCTCGTAAAACTCGCCCTTACGCTCTGGCATTGCTTTGATGGCTGCGGGAAAAACCTCCAAAAGGCGATGATAATTGCCCCAGTCTGCATAAAGTCGCAAAAGTCCTGCCAGGGGTTCCCCAAGCCGGGGATAACGCTTGTGGAGATTCACGAGCATCCTTTCGGCTGCAGGGTAGTCCTGGGCCCGAATGTATCCAGTAGCAATGAACATGCCCTCATCCAACTGGCCCTGCCAACGTCTCTCGAGACTCTCGAGGCGACTGTGGAGCACACCGAATTTGTCCCATAGCTTCAAAAGGCGTTTCCTAACCTTCCTGACCATGGGGACATTACCCTTACTGTGGGCGGCCTTGAATGCGTTGGACAGTGCTTTCTCTATCTTTTCGATGGGAGACCTCATGCGTTCCAGTACATCGGCCAAGAACAGATGATAACGAGCCTTACCGGATTTTTTTATGGCAGCAGACACGTATCTGAGGGCCTTTTTGTATCTGCGTACCAGAAAGTAGGCCTGAGCCACTGCGAAGTAACCCTCTGACTCCTGTGGATAAAGGTGCTTTTCGACCACGCTCCTGAACATGGCATCCGCCTTCGAACGCATTCCCCTCATCCAGTAAAAGTGTCCTAGGGATATGCGGTATTCGGGATCCATGGGTTCAAGTTCCACCAGACGTTCGTACATCCGCAGAACTTTGTCCATGTCCCCCCACGATTTGTAGACTTCAGCGAGCTGCCTTATGACCACCGCATCGTTCCAGCGCTTTTTCTCCACTTCCAGAGCCATGTTACGGGCTTTTTGCCTATGGCCGTATCTAAAATAGCGCTTTATGAGCTGGATGCGGTACTTGACGTTCCACGGAGCAGCCTTGACCAGACGTTCGTGAACACGAAGAATCCGTTTTCTGGGAGCCGATGTCTTTTCAAGAAAGGAGAGTAATTTCTCATACAGCTCCACTGCCTGCGGATAACGAGCCGTTCCCTTCTCGAGTATCTTCACGGCTCCGTTCAGATCACCGGTCTCCCCAGCCAAATCTGCAAGCAGAGCTGTCTGAAAGGCAGTAGGGTGACGCCACCTGCGCTTGAGCTTTCTGAACAGCTCCGGCAGACGCCCTCTCTGGCGTTCTATGGATACGATGCGCATCATGATGTCCTTGCGCATCCAGTTACCGGAAGCAGTGAGAGATATGGCCTTCCAGTACAGGCCTACAGCTTTATCGAAACGGCCTTTCTTCTCGTAGACCAGAGCCATGGCCTTGAGTATCTCTATTCTGCGGGAAGTATCTCCACCGGCTCTGCGCAAAAGAAACCTATACTGTTTTATAGCCTCGTCATACTCCATGGCCTGAACCAGTATGGATGCATACTCCATGCCTACACGCCAG
>JALWFW010000351.1:18997-20531 GCA_027013865.1 Polyangiaceae bacterium
CCGCATTTTTTTCAGTAGTTTCATATAGTTACGCGCACCAGCATAATCTCCTGACACAACACTGACACGAACCAGTTCCCGTAAGAGTTTCTCCTTCTTCCTTCTGGAACGGATAAGTCTCACAGCCTTGTCTAGGTACACACGGGCCTTTACGTATTTACGGGAGCGCAGATATACCTCACCAAGGATTCTGTAAGCAGAATAGCGCTTTGGTGCTATGGCTATGGCCTCTTCGAGAAGTTTGCGGGCATCGTCCAGATAATCCCTGGTCATGTAGAGCCTCGCCAGGACCACTCGCGCGGCATAGGCACGCGGAGCCTTGGCGGCACTGCGATAATACTGGATCAGACGTCCTACGGAACTGTAGGTACCGTACAGTTTCACCAGTTTCCCGAATGGATAGGGATCTGCTGGATCCGTGATGAGCATGGAGCGGTACCTCCGTATCATGGAAGCATTGAAGGGAGAACGCCCCACGTTCCAGCTGTATGAAGGACCCGATACAAGCAGAACAGCACTGAAAACCAGTACCACAGACGCCATGCGCAGTGTGTATTCCTTAGGTACTCCCATGCCCTCAGTCCTCTATCACCGGAAGCCCTCTATCCATGGTTACTATGACTTCCCTGGTCTTCTCCAAAATGGACTTCAGGGCATTCGTATCCTTTCCCTGAGCCGGGGATGCAAGGGAACCTAAAACAGCCTTAAGCCTTTTGCGTATGACGCTGTATACGAATAGTTTGGCCCCTTTATCACAGTGCTCTATTTCCCACTCCAGAGCAGACTCCACACCGAAAAGTTCCTCTCTCAGAGCGGTCAGATCATGCTCGAAACCAGCAGTACTTCCAGCCGAGGCATCCCTGAGCCTATCTATGAGGGAAATACATCTAGAACGCGCAGCAGCTAGTTTCCCTTTGAGGAGACTGCGTTTGGCGAGGAACCTGGAACGCAGTCTACACTCTTTGAGTGTGGCAGAAAGTTCTGCTATCTTTTTATCCCTGTCCGAAACATCTTTTTTTAGGGACTCTATTTCTTTGCGCTGGGCCAAAATCGTATTCTTGTAGGCTCGTGACGTGCTCATCCACATGTAGTATATGAGCCATGCCCCCAAAACTACGATGATTACCCGGAACCATGACGATGACAGTATGGACCCCCTGCCTGCCTTATCCTTGCTGTCCGTGCCACCGTCTTCAGCCGATTTGTCTGAATCCGCCTGCTTGGAGAAGATTCCGGTGTCGTCATCCCGTCTGTCGTCAGCCATAAAGTCATCCTCACGCATGGCAGGCATTTTATCATCTGATTGTCAGGGATGGAAGAATATAGCGATGGATGTCAGGGCAACCGAGTTTTAGGATTACAGGCCATCCAGGTTTGCGGAGACCCCGGAGGCGGCCAAGCCTGTCCAAAAAGTATCCAACTTGGCCGAGATGGGCCGGCGTTCAGACAGACTTCATGAGGTTTAGTGCTAAAAAGTTGTTTTAGTTCAGCATGTTACATACACTAAATTCCGACCACTGCCCCTGGCACGTAT
>JALWFW010000352.1:0-5300 GCA_027013865.1 Polyangiaceae bacterium
CGGTGCGAGCGCTCGGCACCCAGCCGGGGGATCCTTGTGTCTCCTAGGGTTCAGTCATGGGAGGGGTTATGCAATATACGTGCCAGGGGTGGTGGTCGGAATTTTGAGTCTGTAATATGCTAAAATTAAAAGACTTTTGAGCACTAAGCCACAGACAGTCTGTCTGAACACCGGCCCATCTCGGCTAAGTTGGACACTTTTTGGACAGGTTTGGCCGCCTTAGGCATACGGGTGTGGGGTTTGGGCAACCTAGTTGGCCTGGAATCCCAAAACTTGACTACCCTGCAGCCACTCCGAAGGCGTACGGATGGGTAAACTCGCGGTCGGCTGAGGCATGTGCCCGAATCATTCGAAGCATCGGGAGGCGATTTCGGTTCCGGTATTTCCGAACTGCTTGACTTGCAGGCGTATAGCATGGACAATTCGCGCCATGACTGCACACGATTCCATGATTCAGCAGCATGCCGGTATTGCGGGAATGAATGCGCCCACAGAGGCGATGACGCCTCCTTCTTCCATGAAGGGAACGGTGACCCATGACGCAACTCCACCCAAACTGACCACCGGTCAGGTGTATTCCTCCATATTCTCCTCACCCATGTGGATTGTCCTGCTGGTGGTGCTCGTCTTCTCCCTGGTGGGGTACTTCGTGCTCAAATGGTGGGCCGACTATTACGTGAAGAAGCGCACCGACCGGCTTTTAGACTCCTTCAGGAAGCAGGAGGGACTAGACTCCGATTCAACTGAGCACGAATCCGGCAGCGGGGATGAGTGACATGGAGAGGGTATTCGGCTTCTCCTCAGGCAATCCATCCCTTTCGCTGCATGGCCTGTATCCCTTCCGCAACGCCCTGGGAGCCAGGGACGAGGAGATGTTCACGTGGGGTCTGGGGTATCATCTGCCCCCTGACGGCCTCGAGCTCAAACGCCGTCCCCAGCACATGCAGGAAGTCTCCTTCTTCCACGAGCTCGAAGGCAGGGCTGTCTGTTCTGCCATGGGCCATGTACGAAGTGCTGACGGGGAGGTCATGCCAGTGGACGTTCAGCCCTTCAGGTTCAAACACTGGCTTTTCGCCATGCTTGGAGGAAGTGGCCGCCACATGGCCATACGTGACTGGCTTCTGGGAGCCCTGCCGCCCTTCCTGAAGCGCAATATACGGGGCAGCACGGAGGCCGAATTGGTCTTCGGGTTATTTCTCTCGTTCCTCAAGGAGTCGCGGGCCATGTATTCAGTGGATACGCCGCCGGAGGTCTATGCTGCGGCTCTGGCCTCCACCTACGACACCTGGCGCCTTTATGCAGCCGATGCGGGTGGAGACGTGCCAAGGGCGGTTCTCCTGGCGTCCGACGGTCGCCGCCTGGTAGCCCTGTCCTCCATTGAGGATGCCGCGGGTTACAGGGTAGTCTCTGGTGTCACCGACTGTCCGTACTGCCGCGATCATGCATCCTATGGCGCAGAGCCCAAGGACCACCCAGATCTCCGGGTTACGCTGGTTTTGGCTGATTCCGTGACTGCTCCACGTGACTGGGGCCTGACTCCTCTTCCGCCTGACAGGGTACTCGTGGCACAGCGCGGAGAGGTTCACCTGTTTGCACGATGACTGCCGTACGAATTACCCTCTGGATGGCGATAGGCTTCCTGGTATCCATGGCAGGAGCGGCATACCTGCCCGGTAGGTGGTGGCAGGTCTCGTTCGCGTCCATGGCCTTTTTCTCCGGTGGTGTCATGTCCGGAGCCCTTCATCTGCTTTGTGTAAGAAAGTGTAATGAAATCAAGTGGTTGGATGGCTTGGTTCAGGTGTCTGCAGCTCTCGTCGTGTCCTGGCTGCTCGTGGATCTGTTCGATCCCCCATCCATTCCTCCGCTAGATCCCCTAGTGAAGAATCCTCCTCCAGTATTCGACTGGCGAAAGACGGCCTTCTTCACTGCCGCCCTGGCTCCGGCCCTGGTTGCGCTGTATGGATCCGTCCGTTCCCTGACCGAAGAACTTGCTGGCACGGTGTCATGGAGATCCCTGGTTCACTCGGTAGTGCTCCTGGGCGCCCTGGAGGCCATGACTCCGTTTTTGAACATGCATTCCCTCACACCCGTATGGGCGTGGTACTGGGGTATAGTGTCTGGTGCCGTGCTCGTATGGTTCTTCACCGTGAGGCGTAACAATTCCGGATGAGTCAGGCGTCCGGGGCCGCTGGATCACACTGGAGTCCCCGCCTGCATCGTTACTTCTTCAAGAATCCTCTCGGCAGTCATTTTGGGAGCCCCTCCAAAGGAGCCGGATGAGAAGAACACCACCACATCACCGGCACTGGTCAGTGATTCGATGATTTCGGGAATCCGTGCAGCGTCGTTGACCAGTCTGGCCGAGATCGCTGCCGACTTGAGATCTTCGACGAGTCTGGCCGACGAGAACCGCTCGTTTTCGGGTATTTTACTCTGGTTGTAGGGGGACGCCACGATCACCGAATCGGCTTCGGACAGTGACCGGGCATAGGCATCCTGGAATACGCTGCGTCTGGAGGTGGCGGAGCGTGGCTCGAACACTGCCACGAGCCTGGCAGGTGAATAGGCCTGCCTGATGGCGCGGATGGTGTGTTCTATGGCCGTTGGGTGGTGTCCGAAGTCGTCGATGACCGTGACAGGACCGTGCACTAGTACTTCCTGACGCCGTTTCACACCACGGAATGAATAGAGTCCTTTCTGGAGCGCCCGCACTCCGGCTCCAAGTCTCATGGATATGGCCAGCGCTCCGGTGACGTTCCTGAGGTTGTGATCACCGATGAGTCGTGTTTTGAAGCGGTCCACGGGTGCCCCTCCGTGATACAGCGTGAAGGAAGTGACACCGTCGGAGCGTTCCACGTTACGGGCCTCCCAGTCGGCTCCCTCTCCTTCGAGTCCGTAGGTCTCGTGGGGCCGCGCAGCAGCCAGTCGTAGGGCCTCACTGGATTCGGCAGCCACCAGGAACGGCGCCGACGGCGGCAAAAGCCCCACCAGGCGTCTGAAGGCTCTGCGCAGCGAGTCCATGTCGGGGTATATGTCGGCATGGTCGTATTCCACGGAGGTAAGCTGGAGCGCTTTGGGCCTGTAGTGAATGAACTTGGGGTTTTTGTCAAAGAATGCAGTGTCGTACTCGTCCCCTTCCAGGACGAAGAGATCTCCTGAGCCTGTAGCAAATCCGTATTCCAGATCCACGGGCTGACCGCCTATGAGATAACCGGGATCCATGCCGGCCTGCCTTAAAAGCCAAGCCAGTATGGTGCTCGTGGTGGTCTTGCCGTGGGTTCCGGCCACCACCACCGGATGCCTGTGTGAAAGGATGTATTTTTCGAGAAAGGCCGGAAATGATGTGACCTCGGTGTCCTTCATCTGCATGGCAGCCACGGCCTCCGGGTGGTCCTTGGTGCATACGTTCCCCACCACCACCACGTCGGGGTTCCAGGACAGGTTTTCCGGGGAATATCCCTCGTATACCGGGATTTCAAGGCGCTGGAGCACGTCGCTCATGGGCGGGTACAGGGGACCGTCGCTACCGCGTACCTCCCAGCCTTCCCTGAGGGCGATTCCTGCAGCGGCAGCCATTCCTGTGCCACCTATTCCAATGAAATGAACGGAACGTTTCATGGCATTCCTCCTGGATTACCGGAGCGCTATACGCACGGCGCCTCTTGTGGATGATGCCCTGACCCCGAAACGGCGGGCATATATGAGTATTCTGTCGGTAGGAGCGCCTTTCATGCGCACTGTTATGGAGGTTCTGTCCGCAGTCAGTACTTCGGTGGAGGGCAGGCCGTAGCGGAACCAGATGCCGTACAGGGCGAAGAGCACCCTGGGGTGTGTGGGAATATGGGCTCTCCAGAGTTTGAGGAAGGCACTGGTGCGAGCCTGTCCGTTGTCATAAAAAGGAGCGAAGGTCAGGGTGCGGCCCTTCCATGACAGTCGCATGGCCGGGTAGTAAGGTGGTGGAACTACTTTCTCCTTGCCTGGGTGTGAGACCGAGAGTCTGGGAATGCGGCGGTGCTGGCTCATCATCTTGATGTGCCCCTGCCTCGTACGCCGGGTGATGGTGACCCTGTGCCGCCTCGGGTGTCCAGCCTTCCGCCTTTCGGAACGGGTCTTGGCTTTTACTCCTGCAGGCGGCACGGTCAACACGGCAAGGAGGACGAACAGCAATGCCGTCCATATAGAAAAAACACACGCCCCTGTCTCGTTCATGGAGATAAGTCTTCTGTCGCGTATATGCCTGTCACGTGCCGTCATGCAGACCATCTAAAGGGCATGGTGAGGTATGGACAAAAAACGGCTCAAATGAGGGGTGTGGCCAAAAGTACTACGCCACCTCCGCCAAAACCGTAAAGTTCCGTGACTCCGCATGGTTCACGCCCCTGCATTGTCATGGCGTCCAGGAGGCGGTCCGCGATGATGGCCGTATGCGCAGGCGATATCTCGCACAGGGCGAAACGGCGGCCACTCTTGAGTGCCGATAGTGCCGTGGTGCCGGTTCCTCCGAATGGATCGGCTATCCAGTCTCCGGGACGGGAGAATATCTCCATGAGTAGGGCCAAAAGAGCCTCGGGTTTTTGGGTGTGAAAACCTGTCACCCGCTCCCGGGACACGTTTATTACTGGTTTCAGGTTGAATTTTGCTATGGTGTCGTCTTTGACGATTTTTACGGTGCCCTCGAAAACGTCCCTGAGAACCACGTCGGCATAGTACCGGCCGCTGTCGTCCCTTTCTGAGGAGAAAAACGGTTTCTCGTAGTAGACCCGTTCCTTCAGACGCCGGAAAAAGGGTTTGCTGCTTGATGTGTAGTGCAGGATGACGTCATGCTTTTGGGCAAGGGGGGAGTGTTTGGAGGGAGCTCCGCCGGTACGGTACGCCCAGACCATCTCACCTGCAGGATTGAGCAGCCTCTCCATGAGTATCCGCGTGAGTCGGGCTCCCTGTGGCGATATGTGAACCAGGACGTTGCCGTCTTCTGCCAGCATCCGCACCGCCCCGTCCATGGTGTCGAGGAGCATCCACTGCCACTGGCGCAGGGGCAAAGCATCCCGGTAGGTGAAGTCACGGCCTGTTCTCCACGGGGGATCCGTGTAAATCATCTGTACGGTCGCAACGCGTTCTTTTAAGAACGGTATCGCCTCTGATGCCGGAGAGGTAACCAGTATACCGCTCAGGTCGCCGGCATTCAGAAGTCCGGTGATGCGCTGGGCCACGTCACGTGACAGCAGTCGTGTATCCACCGGAAGTAGGCGTGCTCCGAGAAGTTCGAGTCTGTGTTTTGGTTCAGGAACAGTGCCGACGAG
>JALWFW010000352.1:5310-6417 GCA_027013865.1 Polyangiaceae bacterium
TCCCAGAGCTCTTCCGAGTCGGCCACGGCTTGTCGTGCTTCCGGGGGAAGGGAAGGTGTTGCGGCGAGCACGTCCAAGCGCCATTTCGGTCCCTTCGTCAGTATGGTGAGACGGGCCTTCTCCAGGGATTCGAGCAGAGGGAGGAGATGCCTCATGACCTCGCGGGCGGCATTTTGTAGCATTCCTGGAGCAAGGCCGTATTTTTGGGCCACTGCGTCCATCCGTGGTCTCAGTTCACTGAGTAGACTCTGACGAACGAAGCGCGTATCAGCAGACACAAAGGGGACAGTTTCGTTGAGTATCAGAAAATCTTCAATGAAATCAACTAGTTGAGGCCACAAACCCTGAACGGCGTCTCTTGGCGCGCCTTCGGGTAGTTCATCGTGTATTTTTTGTAGGAGCCGTTTGGCTCCTGTGTGGCCCCTCAGACGGCGTCCTCCCTTGGTCTGGACGAGACTTACGGTAACGGCATGTTCCTCTTCATGCAGCACCCTTATGGTGGCACTGTCCCGTACCAGAAATTCCGGGATCAACAGGGTGAGGGTGAACGGTCTGTTGCCGTCTTTGGTACGGGCAGTGTGGAAGATCATGGTACGCGGGTATGGACCGTGACGGAAATGCGGGTGCGGCTCACCGTTGGTTTGTGGCACGGCCACCAGAACGGGAGCATGGGGATTTCCGCTCTCATACACGGCCCCCAGGATGAGTTCGGCGGCCTCCTTCAGGGCACGGGCGGCATTTGCGTCGTCCTCTCCGTCTGCGTGAAGCATCTGTCGGGCCAGTCGGGGTAGCGTGTGTTCCAAGAACGAGGTGACCGGGACTGCCGCATCGGCCAAGGGCTTCCACCGTGGGCCGTAATCCTTTGAGGTCAGACGTTTCATGATGTCAGAGGGGTATGGGCGTCTATTCATGGCCGTCGGATTATATGTTCGGGGCGCGAAGGGCGAAACCCAATACTGATTTTCCTTCTCTACTTTGTGTGGCAGGGTTACGACAGGTGTTGCAAAAAACATACATCTGCGGTGTGCATCTTTGGTTACAAAATCACGACCTGGCGTATAACTGCTTGATACAATTAACAATGCAAAAACCTGACCATCTGGCACG
>JALWFW010000353.1 GCA_027013865.1 Polyangiaceae bacterium
GAGGACGACAGAGGGGGATGGAGGAGCAAAGTGGGAGAGAGACTGTAGATTACCGGACATGTGAAGTAGCGTGCTATCCGTCTGTCAACCGGCTGACAAGGACAAGGGGTACGGTGTTGCTCATCTTAGATATGCGGCAGCTTAGGGCTTAAAGTGATATTGGGAGTGCGGAACCGTCTGTCTTGTGTAATTGCTGTGGGGAAGTATTCCTGTGGAAGGTTGGATGCTCAGAGCCTAACGTAAGATCGGCGGTGGAAAAACCTACGCTCGAGGCGGAAGTCCTGGCAAATGGTTCTGGGTTTCTAAGCCTTGATCTGTGTCGAAAAAGCATTTGTTCAAACTAAATGAGTGGGCGGAGTTTGGCTTGTAGGGTCCGAAGGTGAATTCGGCCGCGGAAAGAGGTAGCTCAAACACAAACAGGGCTGACAGACTGAAAGATGGCCAGATTCCAACGTAAGATCGGCCGCGGAAGATATATGTCCAAATCATACGGGAAGGCTGAGAGCCTCTCTCGACTGAAGCCCTCACCAGCACCGAAAAAGCATACATTCAAACGGGCGGGTAGGCTGAAAAGCGGCCAGATCCTAACGTAAGATCGGCCGCGAAAAAATGTGCGTCTTTGAAATAGGGACTAGGCTGCCCGGCGGCTGCTTGGTCATGTCAATATGTCGCCTATGCTAGAGAGCTACGGGTAGGGTATATGGCATCTCAGGGGTTCACAGGTCACAAAATACGTGTTTAGACTCTGTGCATCCGGTATCAGTGCCGGTTTGGAGGCAGTCATGGAAAAGGCCGCATTCACAGCCCTTTTTTTTGGTGCGTGGATTTTCTTTCTGTGGTCCGTGTGGCGCATAGTACAGACCGTACGCCGTGCGCGTCCTGGTGGCCTAGATGGTACTTCCGGAGTGCGTGACGTGTTCACCGATTGGTTGGGCCAGCGCCCACTGTGGCGCAATATCGACAAGGCCTATCCAGACGCACCGCGTTCATGGCACCATCCCTTCATATTCTGGGGCTTTCTGGCCATACTTCCTGCTTCGGTGGAGGTGTGGGGCAGGGGATTCGTTGCCGGATTCACGATTTCTCTCCTGGACGGGTGGTACCGTACTTTCCTCGATCTCGTCCACGCAGTCGTCATCGGACTCATGCTCTATGCTCTGAGCCGTCGAACTTTTTTCAGACCAAAGGCCATGCGTGCTTCTGTGGACGGCTATGTGATTTTGACCCTCATCTTGCTGCTGTCCCTTACCCATTTCACTGGGGAGGCAGCACAGGCAGCCATGGGAACAGGCCACCCAGGCCCCATATCCTCGTACCTGGCTGGTTTCATACCTGCTGCCGGTGCACATGGACTTCACCGTGTATCCTGGTGGATTCATGCCCTGATTCTCTTGGCATTCCTGGATTTCCTTCCATATTCCAAGCACGTACACATTCTTACCTCGATTTTTGCCATTTATTTCCGCAGCCATGGCCCCCGCGGGGTACTGCCGCGACTGTCGGTCCTGGAAGATGATAGGGATCCCGATATGGGACCGTCATCCGTTAACCAGCTACGGCGCAGAGACGTACTGGATCTCTTTGCATGCACCGAATGTGCCCGGTGTACGTCGGTATGTCCCGCTGTATCAAGTGGTCTGAGTCCCATGGAACTCATCCAGGATCTCAAGTCCATGGCTCAGAAGGATCCAGACCGGAGTGTGTGGGAGAGTCAGGACGGTATGCCTGGTATCGTCCCCGAACATCTGTGGGCCTGCACCACCTGTGGGGCGTGTGAGGAGGTGTGTCCCGTAGGCATCGAACACACCATGAAAATCATTCCACTGAGAACGAATCTCGTCTTGGAACAGGAATCCTATCCCGGAGATCTGGCACGTGTATACCGGAATCTCGACCGTTTCGGTAATCCTTGGGGTATGCCTGCCCACGAGCGTATGGCCTGGGCCCGTGATCTGGATGTGCCCTTATTCGACGGTTCTCAGGAATGGCTCTTGTGGCTGGGCTGTGCGTCTTCCCTGGATGACGGTGCGCGGAGTTCTGCCAGGGCTGCCGTACGCCTGTTCCTGAAACTGGGGATATCCTTCGGGATTTTGGGGGAGGATGAACCCTGCTGCGGTGATCCTGCGCGGCGCACCGGCAACGAGTTTCTGTTTCAGATGATGGCAGAGGGTAATGTGCAGCTCCTGGAGGAACTCGAAGTCACGAAAATGGTGTTTATGTGCCCTCACGGGCTGCACTTGTTCAGGAATGAGTATCCGCAGTTCGGTTTTCATCTGGATGAGGCGCTCCATTATACCCAACTCCTTGACCGTTATTCCGATGAATTGAGATCTATGATGGGCTCTACAGAGAACCTTTCTTCCGTGGTTTTTCACGATCCATGTTATCTTGGACGCCGTCAGGGGGACTATGCTGATTATGCCTCTCCCAGAAACCTGCTGGCCCTCGGGGTGGAAGTGAAGGATGTACCTGCTTCCCGTGAACTTGCCATGTGCTGTGGAGGTGGTGGCGGACGCATATTCATGGAGGATACTGGAAGTCTACAGGTCACGAACAGTGGTTCTACGAAAAAAGTCAATGATATAAATAGGATAGAAGTTATGCGCGTGGAGCAGCTCGCAGCGGTTCGAGCGGATTCCGTATGTGTGGCATGTCCCATGTGTAAAATCATGCTTACCGACGGCGCCAGACATCTGGAGTCCCGGGGAGGACATCAGGTGCTGGTGATGGATATCGCAGAAGTTATGTGGCAGAAAATCGAAAATACTGAACAAGACACTAGGCACCAGTAAACGTCCCGGCTGCATGGCATCAGGCGCCGGAACTACCAGAACCCAGGTAGATTGGTAAATGTCAAGTTATTTCAGGTGGTTACAGATTTATGTCATGAAGTCTTAGCCATCGTTTCACTGGCCGCCGAAAGACTCGAGCCAACAACCATGAAGTATGAGGCCAGTTGAAGGCAAAGATACCTATTCTCGTCTTCCAGAACTGCGTATGAGGCGTTCATATCCTAAAAGTGCCAGAAACGATATGACCAGAGAGGCCCACAGCAGTACTGAAAGACCGCTGTCGTCAGGGGATTCGAGTATGGTGTATATGGCCAGCGGTATGGTGCGTGTGTTGCCTTCCACGTTTCCAGCCAGTACGGCCGTGGCCCCGAACTCCCCCATGGCTCTTGCAAAGGCCAGTAGTGCTCCGGCACCGATACCCGGAAGCGCCAGGGGGAGAGTGACCCGCCTGAATACTTCGCTCGGAGTGATTCCCATGGACATGGCAACGTTTTCGAGTCTGCGATCCACGGTATCGAAGGCGCTTCTGGCCGACAGGGCGAACAGAGGGAATCCTACCACGGACGCTGCCATCACTGCACCGGCAAATGTGAAGGGAACACTCAGTCCCAGTGAGGACAGTATGGAGCCCAGTGGAGCTCCGGGTCTGAACAGTTCTAGAAGGATGTAGCCAGTGACCACTGGAGGCATGACCATGGGGGCCATTATGAATATGAGAAGCACTGATCTGCCCCTGAACCTCTTTCTCGAGAGTATCCAACCAGTGGCCACAGCAAGGGGAAGGGAGAACAGGATGCTCAGAGATGCCACAGAGGCAGACAGCATGATGGCTTTGGAGGGGCTTGGACCGGAGTACGTGCCTGAAAAACGGGGTTTCTCGTTCCAGTTGCGCTGACGGTCTGCAGAGAAGCCGTTTTCAGTTTTTTTGGTGAAGATTGTGGCACCTGGTGGAGGTCCAAGTCCCCTTATCCCGCTGGACAGCATGTCCATATAGCGGTGGGCAGCTGCCGGATGTGGGGCACCTACTGGAATCATGGCTACATACAGTATGGGATCATGGGATTCAGGTGGGAATCGCCGGAGTACGTGCACGTTTTTTCGGGCGCTAGCTGCATCCGAGCCGTAGACCACGGCTCCGTCCACCACACCTCTCATGGCCCATCTCAGCGCACCCCGGACATTGGGAGCCTCCACCAGGCGGGCCTTGATTCCGGCCCACTTGATGGCACTCGAGGCATAACGTCCTGCTGGTGCGTTGCGTGAGGCTATGGCCAGGCGAGGATGTTCCGGCAGGTTCTGACGTGCGGACACCAGCACCAGTGTACCTGTGGCCACCACACGTTTTTCTTGTACTAGGCCCAGTTTCTCCAGATACGTCACCCACTGCGGGTCAGCTGATATGAATACATCGGGTGTGGCCCCACCTGCTATCTTGCGGGCCAGTCTCGATGAAGCCTCGAAAGAGCACACGGCTTTCTGGCAGTCTAGGTATGGAGCCAGGCTCGCTGCTGCATAAATCTCGGGTTGGTCCCGGTGTTCCGCACATGAACCAAAGAACATGAATGAGAGCGAACTCAGCAGGGTAATATATATTTTTAGAATATAACTATCTGATTTCATTAATCTTTTTTTGAATACTTCCTGATGAGTGCATTACACTCGTTCCTGCCGGGCCACCATGTACGGTCGAAGATGATGTCCTGGTCTTTGTACTGTTCGTATTCCTGATCCGTGATGTGTCCCCTGCGGTGCATGATTTTCAGGAGGTAGTGCACGTAACGTGTCCACCTGCGCGGTACCCGTCCGTCACAGTAGAACTTGAACCGTTTTTTGGGGGAGGGCAGTACTGAAGCCAGGTAGATGGCCTCCAGGGGAGTCAGTTCCGATGCGTCTTTGCCGAACATTATGCGTGCACCTTTGCCGACACCGTAAATTCCCGGTCCCAGTTCTATGATATTGAGATAGATCTCCATGATGTGTTCCTTGGACAGAGCTTTTTCAGTGAGCCACGTGAGAATGAGTTCCTCGAGTTTGCGTGATATCGTCTTCCTGCGGGTCAAAAATACGTTCTTTACCACCTGCATGGTGATGGAGCTGGCTCCGTACTTGAACGATCCGGCCTTTAGATCCCTCAGGAGTGCAGGCCCGAATTCCCGGGTAATGAAGCCATGATGACTGAAAAAACGGGCGTCTTCGGTGGTCAAAACGGCCTTCACCATGTAAGGCGATATGACATCCAGGGGGCGGTAGTCCTCGTTTTCCGGTCCCACTACCACTTCTGTGGCGAATCCAGCTGGTTCAGTCACCGAGAATACGAATGGCTCCTCGAGACGTACTGGATCGTAGGCCCTGGGAATATGACGTACCCGGCAGGAGTTGACAGCGGCGAATCCCAGGTTTGCTTGGGGTTTTGCGAGATCCAGGGTCAGGGAAGTGAGGGCCCGTATGTGTCCACTGAATTTCATGGACTTCAGATGTGGTAGCAGACCACGGGGCAGGGATTTTGCCAGGGTCTGGCATCTGCTGTATGGCACGTATGCCGTGATGGCTAGGTATCGGTGTTTTTCGGATTCCATGTGCTTGCCGGAGCGGGGGGACGCCTGTCCAGGCAGTACGTGCGGAGAGACTTCAGACCAGGCAGCCGACAGCGCCAGATCTGCTCCGTGCATGCGGCCTGCCCCCTCCAGGGTGAACGAGCCGTCAGGCGCCAAGGCGAATGATACTACCCCGGACACGGGACTTATCTCCACACCTTCCGGGGACAGGGCGCTGTGTACGATGGTCATGCCGTCACCTTCGAGCTTGAGTGTACCCGTGACGATGGTCCCGTCTGATGAGGCGAACCCCGTGAACATAACCGGCCAGGAAGCAGGATCCGTAATGGCTCCAAAGCGGGAGGCCAGCTTGTCAAGAGCAGCATGTCCTTGCCCTGATATGCGTACTCCCCATCGAGGAGGGGCAAAGAAGACGGTTGCATGCCCTGATATGCCATGGCCCTGAATTTTGGCTGAGGCCACCACGGAGCCGTCTTTCCGTCTTCGGGACCAGGCCCGTGCAAGGTGCAGCGACAATCCAGGTCCGGAGGCATCCGCCTTTCCGGCAGAACACGTCTTTACGTAAGGGAATGTCAAATCCCCAGAGCATGACAGGGAGGAGAAGTTTACTGTGACGCCGTGGCTGCTCATGTGTCCTGATGTGTCCTCGAGCCACCATCTTCTTCCATAGATTTGGGCACTGCCTGATAGGTGCAACTCGAAGTCACTAGTCTTTAGGTCGAGCACCAGGTGTCGCGCCAGAAGGTCAGTATTATCGATTATGTTTCGTAACATACTGATTTTATTGATATTTTTTTGTGTATACCGCTTTTTGTGCCCAAAGTCCGCAGACACCCTCACCGAGTCGGACACGAGGCGTCGGGGGATTTTGTGTGAGGCTAGTTCAGTCGGAGGTGTGTCGGTCACCATATTTGAAACCGTTATACGTATCCGGCCTCGTGTCACGTCGAGTCTGTCCACCCATACTCCGTACCACGATGCATGCAGGTCCAGCTCGTGCACCCCGAATCCCCAGCTCTGGAGCATGGATTTTGCAAAGTCGTGCATGTGACCTTCCAGGAGCAGTGGTGCAAAGAAGAGTACAGACGCCGCCCCTGCTACGAGAATTACACCGAGCAGGAGGACAGCGGGCCAGATTCTGTGACGCATGGTATCAGATAATATGAAGCACCAGTGACACTGCTGCCGCAAGGCCGACGTACCAGGAAAACACGGACAGACGTCCCTTCTCCACGAGTCTCATGAGCCAGATCAGGGCCAGATAACCAACTACGGCCGAGGTCATCATGCCTGCGGCCATTGGACCCACGTCTACGTTGGCCAGCTTGCGGGCCTCGAGCAGAGCTGCTCCGCCTATGGCTGGCACCGACATGAGGAAGGAGAAACGGGCTGCCTGTACCGGTGATATTCCCATGAACATGGCCGCTGTTATGGTGCTGCCGGACCTCGAGATGCCCGGAATCACGGCCAGACCCTGAACCAGTCCCACGGTGGCTGCCTTGATCCAATTCCAACCTTCGCCTTTTCGGGCGCGGGAACTGAACCACAGAAACAGAGCCGTCGTTCCGAAGGAGGCAGTAAGCCCCAGATAACCCCACCTGCCCGAGAAGAAATCCTCCAGGGGGTGTTCTAGCAATAGGCCTATGGGGGCGGTGACAACCGTTGCTAGGGCAAGCCACCATATCATTCTTGCATCTTCAGAGCGCTTCAGTCTCAGGGCCTGGGGTACGGCCATGAGAAGTGAGGCAACATCCTTCCGGTAGTAGACGAGCACGGCAGCGAGGGTGCCCAGGTGAAGTCCCACGTTCAGCGCAGTGGATGGATGGACGCCCATGAGTTTTTCCACCAGGACCAGGTGACCTGAACTGGATACTGGAAGGAACTCGGTGAGACCCTGGAGAATGCCGAGCAGCACGGCCTGGGTATAGTTCATGGAAATCACCTCCTGGAGGGCCGCCTTATGATGGTGCAGCCCATGAGAGTCCTTTTGCACCTGCGGCACAGGTGACGCCTTCCAAGGTCATGTCCGAGCCGCGCCGGAGCCGGGTGGGAGGCATCTACACGCGCGATGGCCCATATGTCGTCGGAACACCAACCAGTGACGTAGATGAAGCGGTCGTCCGGGCGCACCACTAGTCCTGATGCCCGGGCGATGTCTAAGGGCAGCTGGACGGATTGCCATGTCTTGGTGTCGACGATGCCCATGGAGTGACCTTCGTAGTTGGCTGTATAAAGGAAGCGTCCGTCGTAGGATTCCTCGATGGACTTCGGTCTGGCTCCCACTTTTATGACCTTCAGTTGCTTGAGATCCGGCAGGGAGAAAACGTACACGGCTCCTGGCCCCATGACGGATACGTATAGCCTTTTGCCGTCTCTGCTAGTGATGGCGTGTCTCACACCTCTGGGTAGTTTTATGACCCTGAGCACCTTCAAGGTGCTTGTGTCCACCTCACTCAATGTGTTCGAACCGTTGGAGGCCACGTAGAGCCTAGAACCGTCTGCTGACAGGGCCAGTCCTCTGGGATTTTTCTGATTTATGGGGATGTAAGTCTTTTTGTAGTCGGGTACGGACAGCCTTGCCACCTTCCGTCCTGCCCACAGGGACAAGAAGAGCCATTTCCCGTCTTTTGAGGTGATGACGATTTTGGGAAACATGCCCACCTTGATGTGTGACAGATGGCTGAAGCCCGGGATCGAGAAGACATCCAGATAAGCACCGTACATGTTGGTGGAATACAGCCGCGTACCGTCGGGACTTACGATGGTCTCTATGGAATTCCCAGGGAATTTCAGGTACCTGACAAAGGTCAGGGGATCCGCGCGAAACACTGAGATGCCCTTACGGTTCTTCTGGCCGAAGTTACTCACGAAAAGCCACCTACCGTCAGGTGATACCGAGGCGCCTTTGGGCATGGAACCCGTGTGTGCTCCTCCCCATATGATGAAGCGCGTACCGCCCAGTGTCACGGAGGAACCCGGCATACGCGGTTTTGGTGTAGGCTGGACTACAAGGGCCAGTGTTAGCAGGAAAGCAATCATTCATGAACCTCCTTGTGATGCCCCAGACCGTGGCATGACGTCAGTAAGACGTGTCATGAGACCGTTCATTCAGCCTCGGCCGGTCCGGCGGTTGGGCAGTACGCACTTTTCTTCCGGGTGAATGCGCACAACCACGGTGAGCGTGGTGGCTTAGCCATTGAGACAGTCTGCCTCCCGTCAGGGCATCGAGTGCCGGTAGACACTGGGGCACCACTACTGGGCTGGACTGTAGCACTGCGCGGCACATGGAGTAAAGATGAACGCTCTTTCGGATGAAACCGGCCCTGAGTACCAGCCATTTTTGCTGCATGGCGCTCCAGGATTTCTCCTCAGGAGAGTATACGGTGTCGGGCAGGTTCCACGAAAGGGTAACGCGGACGCTGTACCGGCTCTGTGAGTAGTACCACGGCACTTCCGGCGGAAGCGTGGAATCGGGATCCAGCCATGCCCCTCCTGACATACTGACCTTGGGAAGCCAGGCCGAGGTTCTGAGTCCCGAAGGCCTGCGGGGTCTTGGAACAAGATGTTCCCATTCCTGCATTACCCAAGAGCGTACCGTGTCCAAGGGTGGCAGACAGCCGTGGAGCGATTCCTTGATCGTGCGATGGGATCCATCGGATCCGGATGGTGAATCCGGAGTATTCTGCGTTACGTACATCATGGCTATGAACATTACAATCGGCACGGAGCACCTCCATGGCTTACATGCAAATTTGATGCCTGTTTATAACTATTTGATATTATTGATGAATTTATCATGCCTGTCGATAATCTCCGGTAAGTTGGACACCTTTATCTTATGTGAGGCTTTGAATCTTGCCGCAGACTGGGAACTCTTAAATCCGAAGAATTTTGTCATCACGGACAAGGACACGACAATGCATGACCATGATAAGGCTCAGCAAGGTTTCCAAGTCGTATCCACATCACGAGAATCTCATCGAAAACGCTACCATGGAGGTGGAGGAACGCGAAGTCGTGGTCATAGCAGGCCCCACCGGCAGCGGGAAGACGACACTGCTGCGGATGATGCGGGGAGATCTGGCGCCGGACGGTGGCAGCGTTTATTATGACGGCCGGGCACTGGATTCCCTGTCCTCCATGTCCCGGAGAGCTCTCAAACAGGTCGTGGCCCTCGCAGAGCAGGTTCCCATTCTCGTGGAGAACAGAACGGTCCGCGACAATGTGGCACTTCCTTTGAGACTCAGAGGGGTCAGAGGAGCCGTCCTGAGTGAGCGTGTGGACGCGGTGATGAAGATGCTGTCCCTGTCTCCCCTGGCATCGGTTCCGGTGGAAGTGCTGAGCACTGGAGAGAGAAAGCTTGTGTCCCTTGCCAGGGCTCTTGTCCAAAATCCCCGTTATCTGCTGCTGGATGAGCCTCTCGCAGGCCTTGATCCCCGTACCGCAGAGGTGCTTTTACGCCGCTTGGATTCCCTGAGGAAGTCCGAAGGATTCGCCCTGGTGGTGGCCACCCACGATCCTATGGTGGTGTCCAGGCTCAGGATAAACAAAGCCTATAGACTCCAGGACGGAAATCTTGCCAGGATGCGTGATCCCAGGGTTCTATTCGTGTTCGACGGGAGGCTGAGGTGACACGATCCCTTGCACGATTCATGTCCGCGACAGTGGCATTTGCTCTCCTGAGCGGGGCAGTGTTCCTGTTTTCCGCAAGGAGACCCGCGAAGACGGTGCAAAAAGTCACGATATACGTGAGGGAGGGACTTCCGAACGTGGAGAAGGCAGTAAGAAATGTGAAGGGAGTCTCTTCCTGGAGGACACTGTCCCCGTCTGAGGTCAGAGCTGGGGTGTCTGCCGGTCTTTCAAGGGATCTTGCCATTTCGGACGAGCTTTTTCCCCATGCCGTGACGGTAACGGTGACTGGAAGCGATACCGTCGAGGCGGTGAAGGAACTGAAACGTTTCAGAGTCATGGGTGGCGTGAGTGCGGTGAGCGTCGGGAGCCCGGTGCATGTCCCGGCAACCCCAGCATGGTATCAGTGGTTTGCGCTTCTCATGATCCTGGGGGCATCCTTCATCGTGTACCACCTCACCGGAGAGGCTGCCCGTGTGGATGATGCTTCTTCTGATGTTCTCGAGCACCTCGGTGCTGGGCCTGTGATGCGCCACCGCAACGTCATTGGAGCTGGTGCCGTGCTTGCCCTGGGCATGGGACTGGTGCTCCTGGGAAGCCTGGCGCTTTTGGGAGTCATCACGGTTCCGGTGGTGGTTTTCATCGCCATGGCCTCTTTCATTCTTTGGACCCTTTCGGTGCTCGCACATCTCGGTGAGGAGAGATGATTCATTCTGCTGCCCTAGTTTTTCTGTGTTTCCTGTCCGTATCCCGCAGTGAAGTGGCCCTCCGTCATCTCTCCATGCAGCGTGATGCCCTCATGGAGCTCGAAAGACTGGAGGCCCGTTACAGGCTCGTGAGCGATTCCATCAGAATCACGGCCCGGGAGAGGGAGGACCTCATGAAGACGCTGTCGCGTTATACCAGGAGACTTGCGGCAGCCGAAAGACACCACGAGAAACGTACTGCCAGTCTGCGCAGGCTGGTGGACAGATCCCTCGAGGTGTCAGGAGACCTGGAGGAGGGTACTGCATCGCCGGCCCCCGTGCTGTTCGGCAGGCTCGAGGAACTGGACACAGAGCGACATCTGCTCGCACAGTCCATGCGTTCCATAAGGAGAGACATCGCACAGGTCAAGCAGCTACATGCCAGTCTGGGAAAAATTCTTTCGCATCTGAGGCAGAGCAGGGATGCCATAAAGACCCGTCTGGTACGCAAACGCGAGGAGATCTGGCGGCTTTCGCAGCAGACCGAAGGTTACAGGGCTCTGTTCGATACCCGTCATTTTGATGTACTCTCCCAGATCAGGAGCATAAGGACACGACTGAAGATGCTCGATACACCAGTCGAGTTGCGGCTCCCAGTGAAGGGAGCATGGCTCGTGGCCCGTGCCGGTTCCGGCATGCTTCTTTCCGTGAAGCCGGGATCATTGGTCAGGGCTCCGGCTTCAGGGACGGTCCTTTATGCCGGACGTTATCCTGGTAGGGGGCAGGGGATCGTCATGAGTCACTCCAACGGACAGATTTCCGTAATCCTGGATCTCGCGGAGGTCATGGTTAGATCCGGACAGCATGTGGAAGGTCGTGTGCCGGTGGGCTTCGCTCCCTTGGCTTCGGGCTCGGGCAAAAATGCCAGAGTCACGATCTATTACGGGAAAAACAAGAGTATATGATGCGTAACCTGTTTATTTCATTGATATTTCTTGCGCTCACATTTTTTGCTTCCTGTACCCGCTCCGGCAGGGGAAGCTCTTCTCCGGTAAATCCTCCTCCTTCAGAGTCGATGCGTCTTGCCACTGGTACGGCTGCTTCCATGCACCTTAAGTCACCGCCTCCAGGTGCCTACAGCGGAAAAAAGGGCAAGTCAGCATTTTGAGGAGTCCAGTTCATGAGTCTTAATGGGATATATGAAATGTGAACCATGACAGTCAGGCAAAAAAGTGTTTTTTCAGCTTGACAGAGCCATGGCCGATATATATACATGCACCTGTCCGATGCACGACGCCCTTTGGGCAGCATTCCGGACAATGCGGGGTGGTAGTTAAGATGGTTATAACGCCGGCCTGTCACGCCGGAGGCCGCGGGTTCGAGTCCCGTCCACCCCGCCATTTTTATTTTCCCTAAAATCATCCAGTCATTGGGGTAGAAAAGTCACGGCAGCGTGCTATATGTGTTTCTCGCCGCAACGCTTGGACGCGTCCGGCTGCTGTACTGATTCCTGAAGAGAGGCTGATATGACAGAAAAACACGAAAACGAATTCCACGAAGCTGTAATGGCAGCCTTCAGGGCGCTGGTGGATAGCAAGGGGCTTCATGTGGTCCTCTTGCGGGTTGAGCCCCATGTCTCCTACACGGACTACGTTCTCATAGCAACTGGTACGTCTGACAGACACGTATCGACCCTGGCCTCAGGCCTTGAGGATGCTTTGTCGGGCTTTGGGATCTCGGCCATGGGCAAGGAGGGTGCTGATCGGGGACACTGGGCTCTCATGGATTTCGGATTTTTGGTTGCCCACGTGCTCCAGAAGGAGGCACGTGAGTATTACCAGCTGGATTCGCTGTGGCCCCAGGCCGAGGTCGTTGCCAGGCATGAAGGAGAGGTTCCGGAGGAGTGGGACGACGACTGGGATGATGACGGTGAATGGGAATCCGGAGACGACGGGGACCTTTGAGCCGTCACGGCAGTAATCGGACCGATTCATACGGTCATCCGGGTTTCATCGCTGTATCTCCGGCATATGATGCTGTTTTTAGATCCCTCTTGATCCCGGCATGATGCATATATAAAACTGATCGCCACCAAGGAGGACAAGTAATGAAGTTTACCATAGAGCAGTCTGTCCTGGAATCCGGACTATATCTCCCCAGCGCAGTCGCACAGCAGGGGGGCGCGGCCCAGCTTCAGCCGGCATATCAGCACATTCGCATGGATGCCGGGGATGGCGTGGTGGAAATCAAGGCCACCGATTCTTACAACTCCGTGGTGACACGTCTCAGGTGCGAAGTCCAGGAACCGGGCACTGCCGTGGTACCTGCGGCCCGTCTCTTTGCCCTCGTGAAGAGTTTCGCGTCCGGAGAGATAGTGGTTTCCGCCTCTGATTCCTCCCTGGAAGTGTCGTCTCAGCGCTCCAGATTCGAGTTTACTTTGTTCCCGGAAGAGGAATATCCAGAAATATCACTTCCAGCAGAGGATATATATCACTCCTTCGAAGCGGATGTGCTCCGCTCCGTGCTGGACAGGGTTTCCTTCTCCATGGCCAAGGAACGGGAGCGTCCGCAGCTGGCGAGTGTATTGTTCATGGTCACCGAGGAGATCGCCAGGGGGGTGGCCACTGACGGTCACAGACTGGCACTGGTGGAATATCCCTATGAAGGTGACTTCAGGGCTCCGGAGGGTATCTTGGTGCCTCGCAGGGGAGTACAGCAGATAGTCAACCTTCTCGATCGTACCACGGATCCCATAGAGATAGGGCTTGACGGTAAATTTTTAGCAATAAAGACTTCCTCTACTCTCCTTACAGTAAGGACACTGGATGCCACCTTCCCGCCCTACGAGCAGGTGATTCCAAAATATGAAGAGAACATTCTGGTGGTTCCCAAAAAGACACTCTCCGAGTCCCTGAGCCGTATCCGAAGTTTCAACGCTGGTGGGGCCAAGGCCGTGGGGGTACTGATGAGCATGGAAGAAGGCAGGGATTTGGTTCTCAAGGGTCTTGATCTGTCCCAGGGCACGTCAGAGGAGATCATAGAGGCCGACTACAGGGGGAATCCCATAGAGATTCCGGTGAACCTCTCCTTCGTGCTGGAAATACTCGGACGTCTGGAGACAGACGAGGTCATCTTCGAGTTTTCCGTAGGAAGTCCGGAGACGGCACCGATTCTCGTCAAATCCATGGATGATCCTTCCTTCCTCAGCGTGCTCATGCCCCTGAAAATGTAAGATGCTGCTCAGTGCAGTGGAGGTACACGACTTTAGAAACCTCCAGAAGGTCGTAATCCCCACCCTGCCTCGGCTCACCATGGTGGTGGGCCCCAATGGATCAGGCAAGACCAACTTACTGGAGGCACTTTATGCACTGCGCATGGGTAGGCCCATGTCCGGAACGAGCTGGCGCCCTGCCATCAGACGTGGGGCCACGTCATTCCTGATTCGTTCCAGGGAGAACGATTCGGGCGCCATCCACTCCTACGGACTCGCCTACGATCTCATGCGCGGCCGGAGATCCACCCTTGACGGCAATGCCATAGACATGAAGACCTTTCTCACGGGTCGTCCAGCACTGTTTTTCGGCCCGGATTCCACGGATAGCCTGATGTCCTCACCGTCGCGGCGCCGTGCTTTGGTGGATTCCATGATTTTTGCCCTGTGGCCAGGACATTACGACCTGGCACTGCGTTACGGACAGATTCTGCGCAGACGCAATGCCCTGCTAAAGACGGGGGAGTTGCGCCCCTTAGAGGCTCTAGACACACTATTCATACAGGCAGCTTCCAGGTTCGAGGATGTCCGGGCTTCTTTCATACAGCGGCTGGCTCCCCATATGAAGGCTGCGTGGAAGGCGCTACGGCCCTCAGGTGCATCGTTAACTCTGGAGTACAGCCCTCCCAGAGGGGAGGCGCTCAAAAAAAAGCTGGAAGCGTCCCTGGAGAAGGATCTCAAACGCAGGCATACCTCTGCAGGTCCTCACCGGAGTGATGTCAGTATAAAGGTGGATGGGGTGCCATTCAGGTCGGCTCTGTCCAGGGGCGAGGCCAAGGTTTTGGTGTTGGCTCTGAATCTTGCTTTCGTATCCATGCTTTCATCGGGGGGCGTAATGCCCCTGATGCTGGTTGACGATCTCGCCTCAGAGCTGGATGAGCAGTCAAGGGAGCTTGCCTGGCGGGCTATAGTCGCCACTGGATGTCAGGTGGTTCTCACTTCTCTTGATGACGGTCTTTTCGATGGCGCCAGAGTTTTTACCCTGGATGGCGGTGCACTCGTGTCGGACGGCGGTTTGGACAGTGACTGAGATCCAGGTAACGAGTGTCTCAGTAGAGATCCTTCGATGAGGTCTCATGGGCTTTTAAGAAGGCATGGCGGGTTTCGGTCAGTATGTTGATCACTTCATTCAAGGGGGCTGCCTCAGATATGGGACCCGGCACGTAAGCCCGTACGAATCGGGTGTTCACCTCGAGGGCAGGATATCTCTTTGGAGACCATCTCCTGACTAGTTCCTCCAGTTTCCTCTGGTTGGCCTCCACAGTGTTGACTATGCCTGTGTCCATGAACCGTCTGCCGTATGCCGAGGCCCGGCGTTTATGGTTCTCCATTATGATGCTCTTGATGGAGTCCTTGGAATCACTGTTCTTCTTAGAGAATATGACCAGTAGACTGTAGTTGGTGGATGTCCCCAGAACTCGTACGTGGTATTCACGGCTTCTGTAGTCTGCAGGGGAGGCTGTGGGGGAGATGGCTATACGGTATTCGGGCTCATCGTCGAACACTGGGGCCCGTAGGTGAAATCCGTCGTCCGTGTGCCTGAGGAGACAGTAGATGGGGACTTCTTGGTTTTTTATGGTGAATTGGGCTCCTCCATCGGGGCTGAGTTCCAGATCACCTGTGGCGAACTGGGACGAGAAAATGCGGTATATGGTCGCCTGGGGTTCGGGAAGGGGTTTTTTCTGCCTACACGTTTCTAGGATTTTGGCCAGCCGGGCCGCTGCTCTGGCATGACGGGAAAGAAATTTGGCATCGAGAAATGCCGGAGGTCCGGGCACGTACCACCTGAAGAAGGAGTCGAACACCTCTACATTGGCCTCGTGCTTGTGGAGGGCCTGGGCCATGGCAGTGAAGAAGGAATCGTCTAGGAACTCGAGGACTTCTTGCCCTGTGGAGGATCTCATGATGTAGATGGCATCGAAGTCAGGGTTGCCTGAAGGAATCTCCTCCATTACGTCTGAGTTCAATTTGACTGCCATCTCCTCTGAAGGACGGCGAGCCACGTGGAAGGAACGTAGGAAGGGAGCCCGGTAACGGTATTCCAGTGTGGTGAAAATACGTTTGGAATTACCTGATACCAGGCGGTATTCAGAGATTGTCATGGTTGTGCCGTCGACGTGGAGTTTGTCTTTTTCCAGATTGAGTCCTTCCTTGGATAGCCGCTGGGCAAGGTTTTGGTTCCCCACGTACAGGATTCGCCATTTTAGGATTCCGTATGTTACTGCACCGAGTGATAGTATCCCCAAGAATATGATGAGAGGGAGCATGACGTCACCTGCATGAGGAGGCTATGGCATCGGCAAGCAGGTGGGCAAGATGCTGTCTGTACGATGCCTGAAGTATGCGGCTTCCTTCCTCTGGATGGTCGACGAAGCCGAGTTCCACAAGTACGGAAGGAGTGCATAGACCCTCAAACACGTCGAACCAGGCCTTGGCCACACGAGGGGAGCCAGGCATTCGTTTCTTTATGGTCTGAGCCAGCATGACAGAGCGTTCTTCAAGGGAGGTTTTCAGGGAGTACAGCATGGTAGTGTCCTCAGGTGTGGTTTCAGAGAAGCATCCGAAGGCACTGGAATGAGGAACGAATATCTCGATACCCTTACGGTCGTGAACCTTGCTGGTGTTGTAATGGATGGACACGAAACATGTGGCACCGGTAGCCATGGCAGCACGCTGTTTCAGGGTTAGGTATGCGTCGTCTCTCCTGGTCATGCGTACCTTAAAGCCCCGCGCCCTAAGCAGGTGTTCCACTCTCTGAGCCGTGTCTAGGGTGAGATCCTTCTCATGGATGTGCTGGTTCAGTGTCGGGGCACCCATATTTGAGCCACCATGGCCTGGATCAAGTACGATCAGTGGCTGCGGGGCGAACAGACGGCTTATCAGGAGGAGAATTAGGGTGGTACTCATGCATACACTATCCTACATGGTGCGTGTGAAGGCAAATTTTCTTCCTGTTTTTTCGGGAATCTCGGAAATTAGCGGTCTTTCGTTCCAGAACTCGCGACTTCTGGTTTAAGTGATCTTATTGCTTCGAGGTAGTAGGCAAAATCCTGTTTGGGTTCGAGGCGTCCGGCTTCTACTTCTTCTTCGAGAAGGCGGCGTAGATCACCAATAATAGGTCCTGGCTCTAGACCGAAGGTCTCCATGATGGCGAGTCCCAGTCCCTTTGGCAGTGGTGGTTCTTTTGCATCCTCTTCCTTCAGTGTAACGATGCGCTGCTCGAGCTCGTCGATCATGGCCTGGGCCCGCTGACGTTTGCCAGGCCTGGCGGATGTGATATCAGCCCTGCCGAGATCCAGCAGATCCCGAAGAAGGTCATCGTCCAGATCGCGATAGAAACGCCGTACAGCCGAATCGGTCCATGAATGCTCGTACTGTCCCGGACGCAGGTGTTGACGTATGAGCTCCCTGATTCTGCGAGCAAAATCTTCTTCCAGATGCAGACGGCGGGCTATTTTTTTGAACATACGTGCTCCCACCATCTCGTGTCCGTGGAAGGTGACCTTCCCGTCTGGTTCGAATATACGAGTCCTGACCTTGCCTATGTCGTGAAACAGAGCAGCGTAGCGGAGCAGAAGTCTTTTTTCCGATTGGGCTACCACCTGTTTGGTGTGTTGCCATACATCTTTGTGCCGGCGTCCTGCTTCTTGGGAAAGATTTGCAGTGTCCACCAGTTCAGGCAGGAATCTTGTCATGAGTCCTGTATCCATGAGCCACTGCAGGGGAGCCTGGGGAGAGTCGGACATGAGGATCCTGTCCAAGTGTTCCCGGAATTCATCGGTTTCGATGCGCTGTACTGCCTCGCTGATGGACTGTCTGTGTTCAGATGGTAAATTTTGCCACGCTGGCGGCTTGGGCAGGGCAAGCTCCAGCACGAATGCTGGATTGACATCCAAAATGGCACGCAGTGCTTGGGCAGGGGGAATCTGTTCAGACATTTCTCTCCGATGGTGAATCTATGATGAGTGTGACAGGGCCGTCATTGAGTAGTTCGACGTCCATCATGGCTCCGAAACGTCCTGTCTGTACTTCGATGGAACGCTCCTCGAGTCCGCGGACCACGGCTTCCACTAGTTTTTCGCCTTTTTGGGGATCTGCTGCCCGGTGGAAGGAAGGACGGTTGCCTTTGCGGGGGTCGCCCAAAAGAGTAAACTGGGATACCACCAGCACGGCACCGCCAGTATCGGTCACAGAGCGGTCGAATTTGCCGTATTCGTTGGGAAACAGGCGCAGTTGAGCGATTTTTTTCACGGTGAAAGCGACGTCTTCGTCCGTATCGTCACGGTTGACTCCCACTAGAGCCAGATATCCGCTGTCAATTTCACCCACGACCTCCCCGTCTACGGAGACCCGTGCGTACCTGACTCTCTGCAGAACCGTCCTCATGGGTGTCAGCCCCCGTAGGCGATGACTTCGATTTCCACGTCAACATTTTTTGGAAGTGTGGCCACTGCCACCGTTGCCCTGGCAGGCGGCTCAGAGGGGAAGTACGACCCGTATATGGCGTTGACTGTGGAGAAGTGATCCATGGAGGACAAGTATATGGTGGTCTTGACGACATGTGAGAAGTCCATGCCTGCTGCGTTCAGGACGGCCCTGAGGTTTTCCATGACCTGTCTGGTTTGGGCAGCCACATCACCCTCTACAAGGGCGCCAGTCGAGGGATCTATGGCTATTTGTCCCGAACAGAAGAGAAAGTCTCCGGCTTTCACTGCCTGCGAGTAAGGTCCAATGGCTCCGGGCGCCTTGTCCGTGGATATGATCTGCTTCATGACTTACCTCCTGATACGTGTTGGTGCCGGCTGTCCGGCTCTATTCTGGCACAGACGGCCTACAGCCAGACCATCCCTTTACCGTCTGTGAAGGAAATCTTCAAGGGGCACGGGGAAAGATATATGCCGGAGTCACCAGGCAAGGGGGCTGAAATCAGTTTTGACCGATCAATATCCCCTGTCTGAGGGCCTGCCCATATGTGAGCCCCTGGGAGTTCGGTCCGTGCTGGCTCCATGTCCCATACGGAAGCCATGACGGCCCGGTGGGACAGGACGGATGTATCCACCTGGGAAGGATGGCGGTCGATGAACAGGATCACTCCTTCTCCCATGCGATCGATGTAGTCCAGACATGAAAGAACGGCTCCTGAATCCCGGCATTCGGACATGAATGCAACGTAGCGGGCGATCCTGGAACCTTCACCACGTGCAGGGGAGGGAGGAACCACCACCTTCTTGCCCATTCCTTCCGGAAAAGCTATGGGCAGGCTGTAACGTCTGGGCAGATACGGGACCACATGATGCAGGTTTATCACAGGGTCTTCGTAGGAGGCTCCGGGATACAGTGTCAGAAGCATTCTCAGGGGTTCACCCACCTCTTCCATGAAGGTGGTCAGCAGCCTCAGAAGTATATTCGAAAAGGTCTGATGACGGGTCGTCTGCCGGCTGGGGGGCAGATCGTCTTTTTGACCTATGGGAGGTAAAAGCTGGGTCCCGTGGGCGCGTGCAAGACGCCGTGATATGGAGATGAGTTCTCCGGAGTGGGCATCCAGAGCCAGGAGTTTGGCAGGACCTAGACCGATTGGTTCTCCGGGCTCAAATTCTACGGGACGTGGAAAATCCGGATGAGCAGGAGACCACCATCCCGGTATTGCCAGGGCTCTATAGGGTTTGCCTCCCCACAGGTTTGCGGTGAGATCAGGATAGTAGAAACTACCCCTACGGGGCAGCCTGTCCATAGACTGAATATGGATGTGCGGATGCCACTGGTCAGAGGGAACGGCATTGTACGTGAAGTATGACTGCACCGAAGGCGAGGTAAGGACTTCCATCATGGTCTCGAGACGTCCCACTAGAAAATCTGTTCTTTCTTCGGGACTCAGCGGAGCGTCCATGTAATAACGTATGGAGAAGAATTCCGGTGGAGGCTGAAGTCCCAAATCTTCGCCCTGGAACACAGCCGATATGATGAGTGGACCGGGAACCTTGCGCACGAGCATATCCCTGAGCCATCCCCTGAGTTCCTCGGTGGCATTCCAGATTCTGCCACCTCCTTTGTTTAGGGTATGCTGCCATGCTTCGGGGACCGGAGGTATCACCCAGGTGTCCGGAACCTCGAGTCTGAGATTCATCTGGGGGCTGAGTTTTTCGATGAGCGGCTTGAGAAAACTGGCCGTACGGTGTCGCCCCACGGGTTCTGTCTCCCGGAATAGATGAAAGTTATATCCCATATTTCAGGCCTCCGCGGTTCCTCTGTTTTAGTTTCAGAGATTCAACTATGCAAGCTGAAGGGGCGAAGAGCTCCTTTGATACATGCGACGGTATATCTGCCCGATCTTCATGAAGGGGTAGCAGACCTCGTCAATGTTGGCATCTCCTATGCCCACCACTCCAAAGGTCTGCCAGCACTGGTCGGTGCCTAAACCTGCCCGACCTCTCAAGGCGCCATCCTTGAC
>JALWFW010000354.1 GCA_027013865.1 Polyangiaceae bacterium
GTCGCAAACAGGGTTGGATTTGCTCCCAGCCGCGAAGCTAACCCCTTGTTTTTTCGGCAGGCTAGAAAGCCTGCCCCACATCAGAGCAGCCCAATTGCGACACCCTCAAAACGGGTGGGGTCCATTGAGCGCTTGCGGTCCGGTGAGTGCTTACTCCACAGGCATGTAGTGCTTGTGAGGGTACACGTGAATGTCGCAATCATCGACTATGTGCCTGCCGTCAAAGTAGCAGGTAGTCGACCCCCTGTAATCCTGGTTACTGACTGAGAAAGTGTAATATCCCGCAGTATACTCGTGCTCACTTTCGTTGAAGCCGTATCTGCCATCACCCCACATATTATATTGAAAAGGATAATCCTCCGCATCCCCTGAGTAGATGAGTTCTGATTCATAGTAGATCGCGACAAAAAGCGACGACGGATGGGAACCACCCGGCTCTAAAATCTCTCCCTTGATGTAGGCCATGGGTTTTGCGTTCGCGTTTGAAATCACAAAGATAATAGCAATGACCACTGCCAGCAATAGCCACCGAAGGCGTTTCTCTTCCCTCATTTTTTCCTGCATTGGGTTTCGTTGTCGCTAATCACGGTCAACTAGATTCAAATCACAGGGTAATCTTGACAATGAGGCAATATTGGCCGTTTACTCAGCTCTTTTTTCCGTTTTAGGCACGTGGTAATGTTAGCATACAACGCGGGTTGGAAATAGTCAAGAAAAAAATAGCTAAGCACCCAACCAGCGCCATCTATCCAACTCCTAATTTCTATGAAACGATGTAGGGCAACCGGAATCTTCGACGAGAAGCAGGTCGTCCATTGGGCAGGCGCAAGGCCTGCCCCTCCATTGTTCTCGACCGTTGACAACAGGTTTCTGCGGTCACCGGCACAAAAGAAACCCATGCTGAAACGCAATGACAATGGAGGGGCGACCCTCGCGGTCGCCCTCTCGGGTGCTCCCGCCGCCGACAACCTTGTTGAGCCAGGCGGCCCTGCTTGCCGCCCTGCTGGGGTTGCTGATTCTCTCCTACCGGCGCATCCCCGCGAAATACCCAGAGGTGAAGGCGAGTGTGCTGGAGCGCCAGTGAGAAGGGAACGGGGTGGGCCACTGAGCACCGGGCCAGCCTCCTTCTCCAGCTTCACCCGGAAGCATGTCCTTGACGAATGTTACTCGTCTCAGGCCCCTCACGCCTGTCATGTGACCGCCTCCAAACGACCATCGCCTTCGAACCTCCCACCTGACCACGCCTTTCTGCACGGAGCGAAAACTCGAGCTGACGACTGTGCGCACCGCAAGCACGTCTTGACTTCGCGCACTCATGGTGCGAGATTAGCAGCGTGCAGGAAGAGTCCCTGGGCGCGAGGGCGGCAGCCAGGGACGCCCGGTCCTCGCATGACAGAAGATCGAAAGCTTGCGAGGTCGGGACGCCCTCGCTCCCAGCAAAAAAGGCTAATGCCGCAGTCTGTTAGGCGGAAATTTGACGTCTGGCAGGATCACCCCGGGAGAGCACGGATCGAGGACCACCATGAGAATCCGCATCCGGACCTTGACCCCCCTGTGGACGGGCGGCGTGGGAGGCGCCATGGACCGTCTCCACCCCACCGGAATCGTCGGCAGCCTGCGCTGGTGGTATGAAGCCATTGTGCGGGGTCTCGGCGGGGACGCGTGCGACCCGACCGACCACCGGTGCGCCTTCGATCAGGCGCAATATGCGCGCAGTACGAGCCCCGAGCTTCGTGGCCGACTCCGGGACGCGGGCCTGTGCGACGCCTGCCAGGTCTTCGGAGCAACCGGCTGGCGGCGGCGCTTCTCCCTTGCGGTCAAAGAAGACGACACCCACCCCCTATGGTCTGATCCCCGCGCCACCCTGAACATTCGCCCCCCGAGACGCCATCGGGGCTGGTTCCTGGCGCCGGGGCGCATGGGGCGGTGGGTCGAGGGAGGGCGGAGGGGGGCGAATGGCAGAGGGTGTGGTATTGGTGCTATTCAGTAATGTGAGTCTTCCCTTCAACAGCGCAGGTGATGCGATTAAAATCGAACCTTGAATTAGTATTCGACA
>JALWFW010000355.1 GCA_027013865.1 Polyangiaceae bacterium
GCGTCGGACACTCTCCCAATAGCAACGGATGGCGGCCGACGTCTGGTTCGTTGCTTCGGCCCACCGGCCTCCTACCCACCAGACAAGCGGATGACTGCCGGCCGAGGCGCGCAATTCGGCGTTCCACTCGCCCGCGTCGAGCACGAGTTCGACGCGGGCGATGGCGACGGGATGGCCGTTTTCCTGCGTGATGCGCTCGATGCGCATCACGCGGATGCGGAAGTCCCGGCGGTGGTGGTCGGCCTCAACCACCACCGTGCCCCGACGGACGATGAACAGTGCGTGGTCACCGCCCGCCAGGTGCCCGCGCCGCCGCACGTACACGGGGCGCAGACGCTCGCCCCGCGGCCCGGCGACGATGACCGCGTCGCCGGTGTTCGTCATCCCCCCGCCACTCTCCCAGAGGGCGGGGTATCCTTTCCGCGTCTTCTCGAGGGGGATTTTCACGGACATCGCTACCTCCGGCCTGGATTTCGCGGGGCGGGATGGCCAGTCCCGCCCCGCCCCAAGTGTGCACGGCCACCTGGGGCTCGGTCATCCGCGCCGCGCCGCGGGGAGCGGGGGTCGCTATGCCTCACCGGCTCCCTTCTGCGCCCCTCGCCGCAGAGGGGCGCAGCGTGGGAAACGGTCAGGGGGCGCGCTTCGCATCGGATGCGAGGCTGTCAGCGTATCGCGAAAAGATGTTCGGCCACAACTCCGCCTCGACCTCGTGGGCGAGGCGGTTGACGATGTATTCGTCGTCGGCGCCGCACGCGCGGCGCACAACCTTGCGCAGCGCACCGATGAACTCCGCGCGCGGCGTGGTCACATGGAGGCAGCGATATACCTTCACGCCGAGGACGCTTCCCACGGCGTACGGCCGCGCGTTGCGGAAGTTCACGCCGCGCTTGTGCATCCGCCGCGCGATTTCGCGCGCGGCGGAGCGCAGCGCCTGCAAAACCGTGGCCGCGATGCGCGCCTGCGCATCCTCGCGGCCACGACGTGCCTCAGTGCTCTCCATCCGGCTCTCCCAGACCCGGCTATCATTCCACACCGCGTAAGCGTGGGTGGCGCGAGCAATGAGCACGCGAAGTTCCTGGTCTTTCATGGCTCACCTCCGGCTTTCGGCTTTCCCCGCCGTCCGCGCCCGGCAGGGATGCGAACACGACCCCGGCGCGGCGGGGGAAGTGGTCAGGCAGGGAGAACCCAGACGTCGCCCTCAAGTACGCCGCCGAAGCGCGCGGCGTACTTCTGCATCATCTCGCGGGCGTGCACGAGCCCCTTGCGACTCGGCATACCCGCGAGAAAGTCGTCGACCGTCAGGCGGTCGACGACGGCGACGTCATCGTGGATCGTCGCGCCAGCGGCCGCGACGACCGCGGCTGGCAACACCGGCTGGGCCGTGTACACAGTGAAGGGGTCGAAAAGGTGGGGGGACACTTTTACACGCATCTTTCGCCTCCGGTCTGAGTTTCAGGCCGTTCCCAGCCTGTTCGTTCTAATTGTAACGCGCCCCCTCATCCATGTCAAGGGGGAAATGGGGTTTTCGGGGAAATTTTTCCTTGGCGCGGGCGAAAATCTCCGGATTTCAGGAGATGGGCGCGCCATCCCGCGCGGTGGTTCACGCGTCTCGCGCTTATGCCGCCTGCAATCCCCACGGCCGCGCCACCAACAGCCGCCCCGTGCGCTCGTCGAGAAACACCACCCCGACGAACGCACTCGGCTCCACGGCCAGCGCCGCGCGCACCTCAGTCTCCGTGAACCGCGCGCCGGGCCGGTAGTACAGCCCCGGCGGCACCTCCACGACCACCAGGTGCCGCTGCTCCGGCTGCGCGCGGCGGCGCTGGCGCGGGGGCTTCCAGAAACGGGTGGTGCCGCGGCGCATGGTCATGACCGCGCCTCCCCGTTCCAGCGACGGACGGCCTCGGCGTAGGGGTCATCGAAGTCGCCGGGGTAGCGGACATCCGGCCCGTGCGCGCCGCACGTCCGGCACACGACCGCCAGCCGCGGCAGGCAGTCGCAGTCGCCGCGGTACGGCGGCGCGACCATGTCGCTGCCCGTTCTGCCATTCGT
>JALWFW010000356.1 GCA_027013865.1 Polyangiaceae bacterium
TGCCTCACCCAATCTTCTGGCCCCCGAGATACGGCCCATACGCGACCGGGCGATATCGGGATCCAGCATGAGAGCCCACATGCGTTCCCACTGGCTGCTGCTGTGGGGGTTCTTGCTTCCGGTGCTACTGTGGCTGGCTGCAGTGGGCTTCCTGTGGTGGAAACGCAACCTGGCTCCGTCGGAGAGTCAGTTGAAACTTCGCTCACTCCAGGAAACCGTACGTGCTTCACTGAAAAAGGCCTCCAAAAACACCTCGTCCGGTGGTACCGACTTTTACGACTCCCTGGCAGCGGCCCTGATGGCATCTGCGTCCATCGCGCTGGGACGTAATGCATCGGGACTCACCACAGAGGAGCGCTCCCGGGCTCTACACGAATGCACTGGAATCCGTTCCGCGGGGAACGATTTCGAAGAACTCCTGGAATCCATTGATTACGGACGATATGCCCCGGGTGGAGAAGCCCAAAAATCACGGGAAGCCCTGGTCGAACAGGTCAAACACATGTGTGACACACTGATGAAAAAGGGGAGGTGCTGGAGATGATGGCTGCAGTACTACTGATGCTTCTCACCGTTTCGGCACCTTCTGCTGACGTAAAGGACATCTTCCGCAAAGGCGTGGAAGTGTATCTCAAAGCCCAAAAACCCGACGACTACCTGAAGGCAGCAGGGATATGGGAGAGTATCGTCACTAAGGGTGTGATACACGAAGACCTGTTCTACAACATAGGCAATGCCTATTACCGCGCAGGCAGACTGGGGCCTGCCATATACAATTACCGTAGGGCGCTGATGCTCAATCCCGATGACAGGGACGCCCGCTACAACCTGAAGATTTCCCGCAAACTGGTGCAAAGCAGATACAAGGACAAGGTGGTCTCTGCATCTGAAAAACCGCTGTGGCAGAAAATGGTCACGTGGCTGGATTACTCCACCCTGCGCAGCGTGTTCCTTGCTCTGTGGTGGATCCTGTTCGGACTCTTGGGAGCCCTTCTGTTCGTGCGGGATGAGGTCAAACGCATAGCCACGGCCACTGCTGCCGGGCTCGTCGGGGTGTCCTCTCTGTTCTTCGGTATGCTCCTGGCCGGAAACATCTATCTGAACACCAGCATCCGACGGGGCATCGTGCTGCCTGACGAGATCCAGGTCAGGGAGGCGCCACGATCCATGGCACGCAGTTCATTCAGGCTCCATGCCGGACACGAGGTGGAAATCCGTCACGAGGAAGGCGGCTGGGTGAAAATCGGTCTTGCCAATGGCATGGAGGGATGGACACGTCAAGAAGACATCGGACGCCTGTGACCCGACCTCCTGCGCATACATGCCCCTAAAACCCTTTAATTTCAATATGTTATACAAATCTATCTCCAGAGTATCGCAATGGTAGAACCAGTGACGGCCAGAACGGCTGCCACTATCTTGCGCAGGGTCATGGACTCTCCCAGAAACAGAGCTGCAAACATGATGATGGCAAAAGTGGTGACTTGACCCAGCACGCCCACCAGGGAAGCCGGAAGATACTCGAGGCTCACTGTCCAGGTCCATATGGCAAAAAATGCTCCCAAAACACTTCCGGGCAGGAGGTAACGCATGAAGTGCGATCCCCTGAAAAACCTGAGAAAACCTAACCGACCGCGGTTCTTTATCAGCAGATACGTCAGGAGCGCCACTGTTCCCGTGCCCATCCTTATCCAGTTGACAAGAGGTGTGGGGTAAACGGGCAAATACTCCTTCATGAGCACTATGCCGCCCGCCATGGACAGCACGGCTGCGAGCTCGTAACCGACACCGATCCAAATCACTGAAGAAGAACGCCCTCCAACGCTGTCTTTGGACCACGATGCCATGACTATGGCTGAAACCACCATCAGACCGCCTATCCATATGCCCGGTCCCGGCTTCTCCCCAAGGAAGAGAATGCTCGTGATGATGAGTGTGGGGGTGTAGGTGGAACCCACGATGGCATTGAGACTCGCCCCGAGCATGACCAGGGAGGCCATGAACAGGAGATCCCCGAGGGCAATACCTAAAACTCCGCTGAGGGTCAGAT
>JALWFW010000357.1 GCA_027013865.1 Polyangiaceae bacterium
AACAGATACAAGCTTCAATGGGGCGGCTTATCCAGCGGTTCGGATTTTGGCTGGTGTGACGGCGGGGGAGGGCCCTTCTTTGATTGGGACGGTTTCGGGTCTTGCGGTAAAGTGCCGTAATATCAAGAGGTTATCGCGCAATACCCAACCCTGTGGCGGGATGTGTGAACCGTGCCGAAAAGGCTGCAGCCCCGTGGGAGAGCCTTCTTAAAGCAATGAATCAGTGTCACCGGCACGGTCGGAGGTATATCTGGGCAGGAAGGCTTAACACGGGCCCTTGCAGGATAACCTAACAGCCCTGCGAGTGCCTACAGGTGTTCTTGAAGCGAAAGTACATTCAACCAGGATGGCTTAACACGCACCCTTGCAGGGCAGCCCGACAGCCCTACGGGTGTCTGCATCCGTTCTTGAAGCAAAAGTAGGTCAACTTAGGCAGGCTTACCACGTCCCCTTGCTGGATAACCAGACAGCCCTGGTGATACGGGATGTATTTTTCGAAACTCCGGCAAAAACCGTTGATGGTGTTCTAAGATATCGCGGTGTAGTCCAGGACGGCGGAAACTTCAGATCCGTGTGGCACCATTCGCAGACCGTCCTTGCAGGGCAGCTCGACGGCCCTGGAGCATCACCACTTACGGGTGGAGATATGTGGCGTTGGGTGCTACACTGTACGCCGGAGGTTTTCGTTGATGAAGCAATTTTCGAATATGCTGCATGTCTTGGTAATTGCTTTTTTGATTTTCACGGGCTGTTCTGAAGGAAGTTCCGTGGAAATTACAAGCGTCGACAACGATACTAACTACGGTACGGACACCAACAACGGCACGGACACCAACAACGGCACGGACGCCAACGACGGCACGGACGCCAACAACGGTACGGACGCCAACAACGGTACGGATACCAACAACGGTACGGATACCAACAATGCCACAGGGACGGTAGATCCGACACCTGTGGCTGGATGCGATAGCAAAAATTTGCCGTGGTACACTGACACTAAACTCTCCCCCCGTATATACAGCGGCATTCTCGAGCCTTCATTCTGTATGGCTCCCCAGCAGCAGGCGGCAGTGGTGGCTCTCATGGATGTTTACGACTCTTCTCCGTACTGCACTGGTACACTCGTATCGGACACAGTGGTGCTGACCGCTGCCCACTGTGTACTTGACGGCTACTGGAGCAGCAGGACTCGGGACCCTTCTGACATAGTCGTAGGCATAGGCGATGAGGTATCGGCCTCAATGGTCATGATGCAGGTGGCTCAGGTTTATGTAAATCCTGACTATGACTGGTCGTCAGCGCGCAACGATCACGGTATCCTAGTGCTGGCCAGTCCCGTGACAGAACGCGGGATGCCCGAGGTATGGCCCATCCCAGTGAATCTAGAGGATCCCTCTTTTTTGACTGGGCAGTACGTTCAGCAGGTTGGCTTTGGTGCCACGGAATCTTCCTACTATGACAACAAAACCAAGTGGTGGACCCCTGAACTCGTGCACGGCTTCAACGACTCAGAGCAGGATATGCTGGTCAACGGACAGGGATATAGTTCGGTATGCTACGGCGATTCGGGTGGACCTTCCCTGTGGCCCATGCACGGTGAGCAGTGGAATGTCATCGGCACGGTGTCCTGGGGAGACGAATCCTGCCGTGACATCGATCATTTTTCCCGTACGGATGCGGATCCCTGGCTTTTGCAGCAGTTTCAGTCCCTGAACCTGAATTCCTACGATTACTGTGGTGATATCGATGAGAGCGGTTTTTGTGACGGGAATATGGCTGTATGGTGTGAGAACGGACGCATCAGTGTGCAGTGCTGCGATGCTACCACCGGTCCGTGTTCCGTAAACGAGCATGGACAGGCGCGCTGTGAGCATCCCAGGGTTACGTGTCCCCTATCGTCATCCGATGGCGATGGCATCCCCCCGCTGGATTATGCGGGTCATTGCGTTGACGATGGGACTGTCTCCGGAGTCAGGTGGTGCTGGGGTGGTCTTGTATATGAACGTTCTTGCTCTACATGTGATTCTACTCAGGCAGTGTGTTCTGACACTGACTCCCCACTTGGATTTTATTGCGACTGATATGGCTAACTATTTGATTTTATTGAAGAAAAGCTCATAAAGGGGATATCTTTTTAGTGTTTTTCTAGCAGGTGGGGCGATTTTCGGAAGACCGTTTTTGAAGTACAGTTCAATGACCAGTTCTCCAGTCTTGGGGTCATCTCCGAACACGACGGAATCGAGGTTAGTTGGGAAGTAATGCGTGATGAGGGGACGCCAGGCGTTTTGGTCCCAGGCCTTGCAGCCCCTGAAGCGTAGTTCTACGTGGGGACGGCCGTTTCGAGCCGCTTTAGTTACGCTTACTACCCTTACGGCAGCTGGATCTGATGTGAACAGGAAGAAGAGGCGCGCCTTGGTCTTGAGCATCTGAAAACCCGGCCATACCATGGTGCACTGGCTGCCTCCTGGTGGAGGAAGCTCCTCGGGGATACGCGGATTCGGAGGGGTTACTCCCTGGTATGGGGGACTCATGAGAATGAGTGTCAGAAGAAATGATAACATGACTGCCTCCTTTGTTCCGGTCCTGCATAGTGCATCACCAGGGCCGGAGGAACCGCATGATTGTAGCCACTTGAGCCATCAGGGCAAATACGCTGTCTATTTTTCGAGTAAATCCCGGACGATGTCTATCTTCGAAGGACACACATAGGAGCACAAGTTGCATCCGAAACATCGTTCTAGTCCGTGGGCCTCGGCGATCTTACGCTGGCCCCTGGTCATGGACTTCCACAGAAGTTCGGGGTCCAGGCCCGCAGGACACACGTCCCGGCAGTATCCGCAGGATATGCAGTATCGCCGTTCACCCTGGTTTGCATGAATGGCCTTACGTCTCATCCAGGGCATGTACCACGAGAGCACGGTGGGAGACACGGAATCGCGGTCTGCAGCGGGTTTTAGCCACCACAGGAATGATTTCTTCTCTTCTGTTGGAAGCACGGCTACGGCACGCTCCAGAGGAGATATGCCCTCCGAGGCACTGGCTGCACGTCCTGTTAGAAGTCCGCCTGCTATCAGTTTGCCGGATTTCGCAGCAAAGATACCGAGAGTCAGCCATGGATATACAGCATACCATCCCTTCCGGGCAGAGGAGCCTCCTACACCTACTACCATGGGAGGGGGAGGGGTTCCGTCAATGGCGGCCACGGCCTGTTCCAGAGCTGCAGCATCTAAAATCCAGGTTCCAGGCCATTTTTCTACAGGTAGCCAGGCTTCGGGCATATGGGAGGGGTATGCGGTGTCGTCGTCCGCCACGATGTGTTCGATTCTGTCCGAAGACAGTTTGTGTCCGGGCCCTGTGAGCATGACGGGAGCAGCTTTGAAGAGGTCTGATATACGCAGCAGGGCCGAGGCAGCGTCAAAGGAGGGGGAGGAGGCACGGCAGGCCCGGTATGGCTCTGTATCGAAGGTCACCCCTACGATGGTATGGGGTTTGTGTTCTGGCGGTGGACTCACGGACTCTCCGGCCAATCGCACGAATTGACGTGCCCATGTGCTGAAACGTTCCTTTGGTGTATCCCCCGCCACTGGCCGGACCGGACCGTCCTTCATCCACCCACTAGCGTCGGAGCGCTTGAGTCCAAACGGAAACAGGCGTCCTGAGATTGCCGTGTATGGTTCAATCGTGTCCGATGTCTCAACTGGTACGTCATATGGGCCTTCGGTGATGCTCGTCACATCACCCGATGGGGCTGCTCCAAACCTAAAACGTCTGGTATAGGCCGGACGGATTTGGCGTACATGTCCGGTTCTGGTCTTCATCTGAAAACCTCCTCAGTTTATCCATAAATATCGTTATAGCAGGAACGATATATTGTCCATTGCTCTTCGATACCTGTATGTCAAATCCTGTTGTTAGTATAACTTATTGAAATTAAAACGTTTTTGTAGATTATCTTCTGGGGGTCCCCATAAATTGATCGTTTTTTGGCACCAGGATCTGCAGCTGTACGGTGGTTGAACGGGTGTTAGCTCACCCGGACAGGAGGACCTGATGGATTTTCTGGTTGCCGACACAGTGCCCTGGTACACGGATCAGGATAGAAACTTCATGATATATCAGGGGGATTCCCTTGAACTCATGGCGCGCATTCCTGATGACAGCATTGACCTGGTGTTTGCCGATCCTCCGTATTTTTTGTCCAATGGCGGAATCACATGTCATTCAGGCAAGATGGTCAAGGTGGACAAGGGAGAGTGGGACCGTTCCAAGGGCACGATGGAGAACCATGAGTTCAATCTGGCTTGGTTGCGCGAAGTCAAGAGAATACTCAAACCCCATGGTACGGTTTTCGTATCCGGCACCCACCATGTGATATTTTCCATTGGATTCGCAATGCAGCAGTTGGGTATGCGCATTCTCAACGAGATTGCGTGGTACAAGGTCAATCCTCCCCCGAATCTGGCACGCCGTTACTTCACCCATGCGACTGAAACCATCATATGGGCCTCTAAGGATGAGAAATCACGCCATTTCTTCGACTACGATGCCATGAGGGAGGAAAATGGGGGCAAGCAGATGCAGTCCTTCTGGGCCATCACGCCGCCACGCAAGGTAGAGAAGAGGTTTGGCAAACATCCAACACAAAAGCCACTGGCTCTCTTGAAGCGCATAGTCAAGGCCGGGTCGAAACCTGGAGACGTGGTCCTGGACCCGTTCATGGGCTCCGGCACCACGGGCATAGCTGCTGCACTTCTGGACCGCAGGTTCATAGGTCTGGAGATGGAGACGGATTACATAGACCTCGCCGTAAAGCGCTATGAAGACCGTTTTGCCGAAGAGGAAATAGTCCGTACCATCACCTATACGCCAAAGTTGGCCATTGCTGCGAAGCGCCTAGATGCCCCGGCACAGAAGGGGACCACAACCCCGGCCAAATCCACCCGTACACGTAAGAAAAAGTGAGTCTCCTACACGTTGAATGAGTTTCCATGGGGGGAACATCCAGCCGTCAAATTATGGCTTTTTGAGGTTCATGTGATGGATTAATATGTGACTTCTGAGGAGGATACACAGTGGAAGTTCACTGGCCCACGTTGCTTCTGAAAGCGCTAATTCTTACGGGTGTGTGGTTTCTTGCATGGCCACAGATTGGGATGATTTTGATGTTTCTCATGCCGCGTGCAGTGAAGCATTCGGTTACCGAAGGGGCAGGGGAACCCAAGGATCCGGGGTTTGCAAAGCTGGGATTCTCTCCCCTTGGTACACGGGAGGAGAGAATCGGGCCGTGGCGTCACCTGTCTTTGGTGCTCTATCATTCTGAGGGAATATACTGCGATGTTCCGGCCGGAGGCACGCCATACATGATATCGCGGGGACGTAGCATGTTTTTGACACGTGCGGGAGGGCTGTGGACCATCGAGACCGATGGGTACAAGTCGGTCAGGGTATCATGGCCTGTGGAGGCATTGGATGACCTTTTCAGACGTGCTGCCACCCGCATGCTGGATACTCACATTCAGTCTATATCACAGGATCCCGGACTGGAACGTGATGGAACCATGGAGCACCGTCTCGACATGGCTGCACAGTGGTATGAAAAGTGGATGCGTCTGGAGATGTGGCCCTACATGGTGGTGGCTGTCACCTATGTGACTGCCGCTGTATTCACCACGGTCATGGTCATGCGAGGCTGATGACTGAAGAGGCTCCTCAGTAGTACCACCTGACCACCATGTGGAGCTGATAATTGTCCAGAAAATAATAGGACAGAAAAGATGGTGGGGTTTCACCTTCCATGGATATAAGTTCGCGCTGATATTCCACGTCGGATGGTTTGGGGAAGAAGTAGCGTAGCGTAGTAGAAAAGGTGAGATATCCACGTAGGAACACGAATTCGATTCCCACCCCAGTGAACATGTTAGAGCGGTTGTAGTCTGCCTGGAGATCGAATCCGACTCCACCTGTGAGAAAGAAGGAGTAGGTATTCAGGCGTCTGGTGTAAAAGACTCCTGCTACACGTATGTTGGGAATGAATTTGAGATCCTCAGGATTGGTCGAGTGACGGTCTGGAACGTTGGATACCCTGTTGAAGTCCAGTTCTATGTCTACACCGGCCACTCTCGACAGGCGTCCAGACCCCACCACTCCTGTGACAGCCTGGTTGCCAAACCCTGCATAGGGACCCAAGCCAAAGGCAAAACGTGTAGAGATGATACCCTTGCCCCAGGTTTCAGTAGGGATGCTGGCGATTAAAAGTGTCGTGATTACCGGTAGTTGTCTAGCGATTCTGCAAGGGACTCTACTTCATAT
>JALWFW010000358.1 GCA_027013865.1 Polyangiaceae bacterium
TATTAATTTTAATAATTTATATAATTTGGTGGTGCTGGATATTAGAAAAATAAAATATATAACACCTGTGCCAGCGTCTTATCTATTTTTATCACAGACACACACACACACACACACACACACACACATAAAACACACACACAAACATGGAGAGAAGAAACAGAGAGAATGGTGGTGGGGGGATGATAAACATGTACAGACACACACACACACACACACACATACAGAGAGAGAGAGAGAGAGACGCGCGCTGGCACACACACGCACACACACATACGCACACATAATAAAACACCCAGAAACATTATGGGCCAGTGCTTACAGCGTTTTACAGCAAAACTACTTAAAACACATCTTGCACAACAGTATATAACCGGCCACCCGAACAAACGGATAAACCAATTAAACATTTCTTTCTTTCTGGAGCTTACGTGGAAATAATAAAAACCGCCGGATTATTAACACCTGGCTACATAATCCCAGGTAACCGGCCGTAACTGATCCGTTATATCCAGAAAACGACAATCCGTGGTTTATAGAACTGGAGCAATCGGAACCGCGAGCGTTTAAATACGTTTATCTTGCTGCCGCTCCGCGTTTTGAGCGGAAATGGCCTTCCGGAGTATCCTGATCTCGAGGTCTTGCAGTACACGTACCAGAGAAAGAGTGAACATCTTATTATCTATTGTGAAGATTCATTGCAATGACATGAGGGTGTCTTCCTTAAGCAAAATGCCCGCCACCAAGATGTGGATTTTTTTTCAATCGATTACGATAATAATTGGCTTCCATATGAACTGATATATTTTCATATAACACTTTTATGTATTTACATACTACGGATGCGTCAAGGAATCTATCTCCTGGCCTCTTATAACGCCATCCAAGAACGTTGCTCCGGAACACCGCGCTATAATGAGTCTATACTGTGCATGTATATTATATATATATGTATATATATATATATTCTCGTTATATCGAACTGGATTGTGTCAAACACGTAGAATTTAATTAGGTCATTCGCTCCAGAGCATCACTTTGTTTACTAAGAACGGACGCCCGTGTTTTGGTCACCAGGTTGCGCTTTACGATCCTGAATCCACAGCCAGATATCGGAGTTCTTCAGCTCGGACAGATATGGCGACCTGACGGCTTCCGGTTCGTCGTCGGCCATTTTCGGCAGTTTGCGGCGAGATTTGCGCTCCGTCGTTCCGCCAATCGGAGGCGGGGCGCTTGCCAGGTGCCGCGCGTGTCCGGACCACGTGGCCGGACGGGAGTCCGGATGGCGGGCGTCCGGCGAAACGGAGTCCGCCGCCGCCGGCGCCGGCGCGCCGCGTTCTGGATCCAGCGACGCGCCGAGTCCGACCGACTTCACGATCTCGTCCGCCTCCTGCTTCAGCTTCCGCACTTCCGGCTGCACGAAGGCGGCGACGGGCGAGAAGAGGACCGACCTCGGCTTCTCGCTGACCAGCGATCGTCTGCCGCACGTGGCGGGCGCCGACTTGGCGAAGTTCCGGCGGGCCCGCTCCGAGTCGACGTTCAGTCGGCAGACGATCTTCGCCTTCCAGTCGTACTCGGTTCCGGCACGGTTCGGCTCGAAGTGGTGCCTGGCCAGCGACCGGAGCCGTTCCTCGTACAGCCGCGGGGCGTCGCTCCGGTACGGATCCCTGAACATCACCCGGAGGTCGGTCCGGAAGACGTTCTCGACCGAGTTCTTCGTCTTGTCGACCGGAAGGACGTACGAGATTCCCTCGCCGACCTTCCGCCGGCAGATGGCGCGTTTCAGGTCGATGACGGGCGGCAGCGGCGGGAATTCGTCCGGATCACCGGACGCCGGATTGATCCGGAACCGCACCGCCTTCCGCTCGGACCTGCGCGATCGCGCGCCGCGCACCGCGTCATCGGACCGGTGCTGATGACGTGTCTTCGACAACTGAAGCGTGACTTCCATTGGTTACCGTGATGTCATTTCCGGACAACCTGCAAAATACGGATTGGATTAGCCCGTGAACAGTGCGTCCGTGTGTCTGTGTGTGTGTGTGTGTATGTT
>JALWFW010000359.1 GCA_027013865.1 Polyangiaceae bacterium
GAGTCGACACGGGTTTCACATGGTACCCGCATGAAAATAGGAGGAATACGATGACAGAAAAGAGAATGCCACTGCTTGGTGAGAAGTTCCCAGAGCTGGAAGTTATAACCACACACGGAAAGATGAAGCTGCCCGAGGCTTTCGAGGGTAAATGGTTTGTGCTGTTCAGCCATCCTGCCGACTTTACTCCCGTATGTACTACAGAATTCGTTGGCTTCCAGAAGCGCTATGAGGAGCTGCGCAAGCTGGGCGCAGAGCTCATCGGACTGTCTATTGACCAGGTGTTCTCCCACATCAAGTGGGTGCAGTGGATCGAGGAGAAGCTGGGCGTCAAGATCGAATTCCCGGTGATCGCCGATGATCGCGGCCTCGTGGCCGAGCAGCTCGGTCTCATCCATCCCGCCAAGGGAACCCACACCGTACGTGCGGTGTTCATCGTGGACCCCAAAGGCACCCTGAGGGCAATGCTGTATTATCCCCAGGAGCTGGGCCGCAATCTGGATGAGGTGGTTCGCATGGTCCGGGCATTCCAGGTCAGCGATTCCAACGGCGTGGCAATGCCTGCCAACTGGCCCAACAACGATTTCTTGGGCGATGAGGTGATCATTCCACCGGCAATGACCGAGAAGGAAGCAGCCGAGCGGCCGAAGCAGTATGACTGCTACGACTGGTGGTTCTGTCACAAAAAGATCTGAAAATAGTATTAATTTCAACAAGTTACCGGGCCGCCTCCAAGGGTGGCCCGCATTCCACCACTTCAGGGAGTAAGCGACATGACTCAGATGAAACAGATTTACAAATGTGAGCGCTGCGGAAACATCGTGGAAGTACTTCACGCAGGAGACGGCGAGCTCGTATGCTGCGGTGAGCCCATGAAGCTCTACGGCGAGAACACCACTGACGCTGCCACCGAAAAGCACGTACCCGTGGTCGAGAAGATAGACGGCGGCTGGAAGGTCACCGTGGGTGAGGTGGCTCATCCCATGACAGAGGCTCATCTCATAGAGTGGATAGAGCTCATAGCCGATGGCGTGGTGTACCGCAGACACCTGACTCCGTCCGACAAACCAGAGGCAGTGTTCATGACCGATGCCTCTGAAGTCACTGCCAGGGCGTATTGCAACATGCACGGCCTGTGGAAGAAGTAGTTCCCACTACGACAGATAGCGCCGTAAACCGAAGCGTGCGTACCTGTCCGCTGGATGTATCCTCTGGACCGGCATGGGGTATGCTGTTATTCATGTACTCACCAAATATAGGATGTATAACCGCATACCCTCAAAAAGGAGAGTAAACCATGCTTACCGACAAGATGGCTAAGGCCCTCAACGACCAGATCAATGCAGAGCTGTCCTCGGCTTATCTATATCAGGCGATGGCAGCATATTTCGAACATCTTGGACTCAGGGGATTCGCCAAGTGGTTCGACAACCAGGTCCTGGAGGAGATGATCCATGCCCGCAAACTCTATGATTTCATTCATGAGCGCAGCGGACGTGTGGTACTCGAGGGTATCGAGGCGCCCCAGCATGAGTGGGAGTCACCACTGGCCGCATTCGAGGCCGCTCTGAAGCACGAGAGGTACATAACCTCGCGCATCAACGACCTGGCCCGGGTGGCTGATGAGGAAGGCGACAGAGCGACCCAGATATTCCTCCAGTGGTTCATCTCGGAGCAGGTGGAAGAAGAGTCATCCGTGGGCGAGATAGTGGATCAGTTGAGGTTCATCAAGGAATCTCCCCATGGCCTGTTCATGCTGGACAGGGAGCTCGGTCAGCGCAAATTCACGACTCCTTCTGTGGAAGGTGAGTGATAACCACTTGAAATTATTGAGGTTTTATCATGACTGAAATCCGTCCATGCCACGCGGTCCAGATTGCGGAAAACATCTGGTGGGTCGGGGCCATAGACTGGTCTCTCAGGGACTTCCACGGTTACTCCACGCCAAGGGGAACCACCTACAATTCATACCTGCTCATCGGAGAGGACAGGAAGATACTCATCGATACGGTCAAGGCGCCGTATTTCGATGAAATGATGCACCGTATCTCTTCTGTCATCGATCCGTCTGAGATAGACATCATCGTATCCAATCATTCAGAGATGGACCACACCGGTTCGCTGGTGCGCACAGTCGAAGCCATAAAGCCGGAGCGGGTTTTGGCCTCGGCCATGGGCAAGAAGCACATTGCCGCCCAGCTGGGATGGGACGGGGCCGAGGTGGTGAAATCCGGTGACACACTAGATGCCGGCGGTATGACCCTGCACTTCATGGAGACGCGCATGCTGCACTGGCCGGACTCAATGGTTACATGGGTACCGGAACGCAGGGTGCTGTTCTCCCAGGACATAACCGGACTTCATCTTGCCACCCGGGCGTTGTGGGCGGATGAAAATCCCTCGGACATCGTGCGCTACGAGCTGGCCAAGTACTATGCCAACATAGTCATGCCATATTCTGCCCTTGTCCTGCGTTTTCTTGATCAGGCAGAGGCAGCGGGCATCACCCCGGAAGTCGTGGCTAATGACCACGGTCCCATATTCCGCGGTGATTACGTGGCAAAGGTACTGACATGGTATCGCGAGTGGGCACTCAAGAAACCCACGAGACGTGTAGTGATTCCTTATGCCACCATGTGGGGTTCCACCGAGAAGATGGCAAGGGCGGCAGCCGAGGGAGTGGCCAATGCCGGTTGCGAGCCCAAGGTCATGGCTCTTGCCAACGGTATCACTCACCGCAGTGATGTGGCTGAGCGGGTGCTGGAAGCAGGGGGCCTCATGGTAGGCACTCCCACGTTGAACAACCATATGTTTCCGGTGATAGCCGATGTGCTCATGTATCTGAAGGGACTCAAACCGCGCAACATGGTGGGTGCGGCCTTTGGCTCCTATGGATGGAGCGGTGAGGGCGTGCCTCATGTTGGCGAGTTCCTGGAGGGCATGGGCGTGGAAGTGGTGGATACTCTGAACGTCCGCTTCGTGCCTGGTGAGGAAGATCTGGCTGCTGCCTATGAACTCGGGTATCGTGTCGGACAGCGTATCCAGGAACTGATAGGTTCTTGAATCTGGGTGCACCCATGAGCGAACGACTGGATCCTAGAGCTCTGTGGAACATCGGATACGGCCTTTATGTTGTGGGTTCCGTGTCTGGTTCCGGGCAGTCCAATGCCCAGATAGCCAATGCGGTCATGCAGATCACCTCAGAGCCCCCGCAGGTGGCTGTGGCGCTGAACACGAAGAATTTCACTCATGACTGCGTGCTCGAGTCCGGTGTGTTCTCAGTGTCCGTTTTGGGGCATTCAGTGGACATGAATCTGGTGCGTCACTTTGGATTCAGGTGCGGCCGGGACATCGACAAGTTTGAGGAATGGGATTACGTGAACGGGGTGACTGGTGCTCCGGTGGTGGAGAAGCATGCGGTGTCCGTGTTCGAATGCCGTGTGGTACATCAGGTCCCAGTGGGTACGCATACGCTTTTCACAGGAGAAGTCGTTGCGGCCAGAGTCGTTGATCCTAATATGAAACCACTCAGTTATGCTGAGTATCACAGTGTAAAGAAAGGCAAAGAACCAGCCACGGCTCCGACTTACAGGGGTCGGGCTGCCAAGCAGGAGAAAAAAGGAGAATCAGCCATGAAGAAGTATGTATGTGAGATATGCGGTTATGTTTATGATCCAGAGAAAGGCGACAGCGAGCAGGGAATCGAGCCCGGAACCTCCTTCGAGGATCTGCCGGATTCCTGGGTATGCCCGGTTTGTGGCGCTCCCAAGAGCCAGTTCTCTGAGGTCTGATTACTTTCTCCCGCGAATTTCCTACTGACTGGAAACAAATCAGTCTACAACTCGACATGATCATGAAAAAGGTGGGATGCGAAAGGGGCCTGTGTGTTGATCTGATACTCTTTTGACTGAAAACGGGCATCAGTCTGGCAGGTGTACTAACGGGCTGGATTTTCACGAAGTATGGTTTGCTGCTGAAAAGTTAGTTAAATCAATATGTTATGACTGAATAAAGTAGTAGGGGTATTGGAGGTTGCAGTGGAGGCTGTGAGTGCGGATGCAAAGCCGTCCGTGCTGAGCAAGCTCAGTTCAAAGTCCGCTCTGTTCATGTCCCAGGTATTCGAGTCGACCGTACATGGCCATGGGGATCGTTACGTTTCAGGTGGTGGGCGCATATTCCTGCCAGCGACACGCAGACGTGTGGTATGGGCCCGATATTTGGGAGGACTGGGCGAATATCCTCAAATCTGGCACCTGAATTGCATTTACGGGAGCGGAGGCAGGAAGAATGATGGCTATCCTCCTTACATTGATGATACTGCAAATCCCTGATGCCAGGCCGTTTCGCGTGCCTTCACGCGTCGTGGTCAGCGGTCCGCGTGTGACCCTGGCCGATCTGGGGTGGCCTGACAGAATACTTGGCGATGTACCTCTCATGGATGCTCCGTCCCCTGGTAGACGTATAAGGGTATATCGGCGTAACATGTTGAAAATACTAAGAAATAATGCACCAGGCATACGTTTTGTCGTGCCCCGTCGCGTAACCATCGTCCGCAGCAGACAGGTGGTCGAAGGAGATCGCCTCAGGAGTCTGGTGGCAAAGGCCTTGCATGGCAGACTTCCCAAAGGCGCCAAAATTCTGTCGCTGTACTTGGGGCGGCGGCGGGCGACTCTTCCAAAGGGAACAGTCACTGTACGCATCGTGGACAGCGGAACATGGCACCGGCTGGGATCCTTCGTGGGTAGAGCGGTTTTGGAGTGCTCCGGCTATACCATGGAGTTCGGGATCTCTGCCCGTTATGCCCTCGTGAGAGAGGTGGCCGTTTTGTCCCATGCCATGCGCGCTGGTACACCTGTGACAAGCAGAGACGTGATGTTCCGCTCCATGGACGTCACCCGTCTGCCTGGGGCCATCACGTCAGAGTCCTTCAGGGAGGGCATGATTCTCAAAACCAGTATGGGCCGCGGGCGTCCACTTACGTCCCGTATGGTACGCAAGCCAAGAATCGTACATAGAGGCTCCAGGGTTTTGATGATTGCGCACATCGGCAGGGTGGAGGTCAGTACCTGGGGGATAGCACGCACGGACGGAGCAGAGGGTGATCGCGTGGTGGTAACCAATCCTAGGACAGGCAAAGTGCTGAAGGCGACTGTGACAGGGCCCGGTAGGGTAGTGGTCATAAACAGGTAGGAGGATGGCGATGAATAGGGCTATCCTATTGATTTCATTAATGTTTTTTATTCCGAGTGTCTTTGCCTGTAGCGGAGGTGTAAAGCATATAGGACCTTACACACCCAAGAAGCGCCGGTATCAGGTGGGACAGTATGGAAACCGTGGCCAACCAAAGGAGCCCGGCTCACTGTGGGTTCCGGGATCCCGTGGACTTTTCGAGGATGCCCGTGCCTCCAGGGTGGGAGACATAATACTCATAAAAATAGACGAGGACGCATATGCTGTGAAATCATCGTTCACCAAGACGAAAAGGGAGACTTCCACGGAGGCCTCGGCTGATGCATTCTTGGGACTGCTCCAGAAGCTGGCTACGAAGTATCCTGACATAAATCTGAGCAAACTGATATCAGCCGGATACAAATCAGAGTTCAAGGGGGACGGCTCCACGGGTCGCAAGGGCAAACTTGAGGCTACCATAGCGGTGCGGATAACGAAGATAATGCCCAACGGAGACTTCTTCGTGGAAGGGCACAAGGTGATCCTCATAAATGATGAGGAGAATCACCTCTATGTCTCAGGAGTGATACGACCGGCTGACGTGGATTCGGACAATTCCGTGTGGTCGTGGCGTGTTGCCGATGCCCAGGTGGAATTCACCGGTCGCGGAACGCTGACGGACAACCAGCGCAGGGGATGGCTTGCCCGGCTGCTGGACAAGGTGTGGCCATTTTGAGGAGGCGATGAGATGCGTAATACAGCCATAGCGTCCATAGTGTTCACGGTTCTGGCTATGTCCCCGTCATGGGCCGGCGCGGTGCGTCTCAAGGAGCTGGCCACCGTTCACGGCGCCCGCCCCAACCATCTAATAGGTTATGGCATAGTCGTGGGCCTGAACGGCACGGGCGATGACAGACAGGTTCTCTTCACGGTGCAGTCCGTATCAGCCATGCTCAGCCGTATGGGACTACGTGTGGAGCCGTCCCGACTGGTTCTCAAGAACGTTGCAGCAGTGTCAGTGACAGCTGAGCTTCCGGCATTCGTGAAGAGCGGTACACGTATCGACGTTAGGGTTGCTTCCATCGGGAATGCCAAGAGTATCAAGGGAGGTGTGCTTCTTGCCACTCCCCTCAAGGGTGTCGACGGGAAGGTGTATGCCCTGGCCCAGGGGCCCATTCAGGTGGATGCCAGGCCAGGAGACAGAAAAGCCGTGCTCACCAGCGGAATGGTGGTGGGTGGAGCTCTGGTGGAGCGCGAGGTTCCGGTGTGTCTGGGTGAGAATGGTGAGATAAGTCTGGCGCTCCGGCGGCCAGACTTCACGACTGCAGCACGTGTGGCACATGCCATAAACGAGAGTCTGGGTCAGAAACTTGCCACTCCCACCACACCCGGTGAGGTAGAGGTGGTGGTTCCCAGGGATATGCGTGATGGTAGGGTGGTGGAGTTCATATCCATGCTCGAAGGGGTTGAGATCGTTCCTGATCTGCCCGCACGGGTGGTCATAAACCCCAAGACGGGCACGGTGGTGGTGGGACCGGGAGTGACCATTGCCACGGCGGCGGTGTCCCATGCAGGGGTTTTGGTGAAGATACAGGGTTCTCCGAAGATGAGATACCTTGGTGGAGCAACACTTTCTGATGTGGTGGACGCTCTCAATGCCCTTGGAGTAGGGCCTCAGGATCTTGCAGCAATATTCAGGGCACTCAAAAGCGCCGGCGTACTCAATGCCGAGCTGGTCATAAGGTGATACCATGCGAGTCGAATCTGGCACATACGACGTCAAGATCCCGACACATGCCAATAATCCAGAACACCCCTCAGACAGGGCACTGCGTGAGGCAGCCAACGGATTCGAAGAGTATATGTTCACGCAAATGCTTCAGGCTCTAAGGAAAACAGTTCCAAAGAGCGGGCTGTGGGAGACTGGCCTGGCATCAGATGTCTACCATTCCATGCTGGATCAGGCCATTGCCCGCGGTGCAGCTCAGTCGGGAGGCATCGGCATTGCGGATATGCTGGTGGCCCAGATGTCCCGTGCAGACAGCAAGGCAGACGGGGCTAGAGCCCTTGATGCTGTAAAGGCCTATGGCGCGGCACAGAAAGCCGTCTCCACGGGGATGGTCTCATCGGTACAGATCCCCTCAGGTTCGCTGACCGATGCCGGTGACCGGGAGGCACCCATAAAAGGAGCCCGTCTGGGCTCGGTTTTCGGTCCAAGATATTCGGAGCGATTCAAGGCATGGAAAATGCATTACGGAATCGACCTCAACGCGCCGGAGGGGACGCCCATAAGGGCGGCAGCTTCAGGTGTGGTGAAGGTGGCAGGGGATCGCCAGGGTTATGGCCTTGCCGTCTACATCGATCACGGCAACGGAGTGGTCACCCGATATGGACATGCATCCAAACTCCTGGTGCGTCCGGGAGAACGGGTGGCTGCCGGGCAGACCATTGCTCTGGTGGGTACCACCGGCCGGGCAGACACCGCACACCTCCATTTCGAGGTGCGGGTGAATGGTCAGGCCATGGATCCTGCAAAGTGGTTGGGGCCTGATCTCATGCGCAGGGCCGCACGCAACTACGATGAGCGCATGAGGCAGATATCGCGGGAGGAGTAAGCTTCCGCAGGAATACACGGGCAAGTGATGAGAAGTGTAGAAGATTAAAGATTTTGAGGCGACTGCCGATTGAATCGGCATCAGGGACGCGCGGAGGAACACGATGAAGGTAACCGACGGCACGGTATCCAGTGAGATGACACGGCTGGCAAGGGCCCGTCAGCAGGCTCAGATGACTGGCAGGGCTCCAGAGCAGTCAGAGCGCAAAGACACTCAGGCTGCAGCACGTCAGGACAGTGTGACGGTCTCGGTACACTCGAAGGATGAGCTTCCTAAGGTGGAGCGGCTCAGAGTGGAGGTGCTGGAGGGGACCTACAGGCCGGATCCGTCGGTCGTGGCAGAGAGAATGCTTGCCGAAGAACCGGAACTGGATGTGATGCTGCCTTTGAAGTAGCCGTGTAACCCTATTGTAATTATTGATAAAAATACGCGTCCCTTGCATGTGAGAATCGGTGGTCGCCTCTTTGATGAACAGGAGGCAGGCCATGGAGTACATCCCGCCTGAAGCACAGAAGGAAATCCTCACGAGAATAATCCGTCTTCTCGAGGAGGAACGCGAAGCCCTGCGTGATCTCGACGTAGAGCGCATCGAGGGGATCCATCTCATCAAGGTATCCCTGCTGGACGAGATACGTCCCATAAAATGGGATCTTACTGACACGGATATTTCAAACCTCCGGGATCAGGTGCTCTACCTTCAGACGCACAACCGGGAGCTCGCTCTTCGTCTTGCCGACATGCTTCAGGGGCTCTGGCGTTCCCTGGGCTCACAGGAGGGCACTTATTCCAGGGACGGAACGGTGCAGTCCGGAGGAGTCAGCCTTCTGGAATCCAAGTGGGGGTGAGGCATGGGAGGGCTGTTCGACATCCTTGGAGTAGGGCACAGAGGTCTCGTCGCAGGCCGTTTTTCCATGAACGTGGCGTCCCAGAACATCTCCAACGTCAATACTCCGGGATACACCAGACGTACGTCTTTGCTTGGTCCGGTGATTCCTCCCCCCCCAGGTGGTGGTGGGGTGAACGTGGAGGGAGTCCACCGTTTCGTGAACAAGTACGTTGAAGGAAGGCTGCTTTTGGGTATTGGGGCCAAGGAGGAAGCCGAGGTGGTGCTCATGCCGCTGCGGCGGGCCCAGGCCGTCATAGGCTCCGAAGATGGTGGTACGGATCCGCTGTCAGAGCTGCAGGAACTGTTTGGGTCCATACGGCGTCTTCAGGTTGCACCACAGGATGGAGCCCTGAGACTGGAGGTCCTCAACTCTGCCAGATCTCTGGCGGATCGTTTGAACGCGGCGGCAAAAGGAGTGGAGGATGCCCAGAACGAGGCTGATCAGCACGTACGCGACTATGTGCGGGAGGCCTCGGATCTCATGCACAAGATAGCCGAGCTCAATGCCAAGATTGGTGGTTCCACGTGGGAACAGGTACCGGATCTCCGGGACAGGCGTAACATGTATCTGCAGCGTCTTGCCAAGATCATGGATATCAGGGTGGTTGAGGACGATCTCGGCAAGGTAACGGTCATAGGTTCGGGAGGCATAAATCTGGTACAGGGTGAGGTGACCGGAGATCTGGAGGCCGTAACCGGAAGCAATGGTTTTGCAGAGGTGCACTTCGTGGACACCAACGGTTCCCACCACGACATAACGGGAGCCATTCGGGGCGGAGCCATGGGAGGCCTCCTAGATTTAAGGGATGATACACTTCCGGACATGATGAGCCAGCTCGATCAGTTCGCCTACGACGTCGCAACGGCATTCAATGGCGTGCATTCATCTGGTTTTGGACTGGATGGAGTCACCGGAAGAGATCTCTTCCTTCAGCCAGCCACGGTTCAGGGTGCAGCCAGGGCCATTGCCATAGATCCTGCCGTGGACGGTAATCCCGATGCCGTTGCTGCTGCCCAGGATCCTGCGGCTCTTCCGGGTGACAACAGTAATCTGCTTGCTCTTTCGGCCCTGGAGGAACAGACCGTGGCCAATGGCGGTACCAATACGCTGCTGGAGGCCTATTCCAGAATCGTGGGACACGTGGGAACCGAGGTAGAGAATGTACAGCGTGAGCAGGAAGTGCGGGACGACCATCTGGCTCAACTCGAGTCGATGCGCGATGAGGTCAGTGGTGTGTCCATAGACGAAGAACTGGTGGATATGACCAAGTATCAGAAAGCCTATGAAGCCTCGGCCAGAGTGATTCAGACAGCCAATCAGATGCTCGATACACTTCTCAACCTAAAGAGAGACTGAAAATGCCTTTGATTTCAATTAGTTATGTGCATAGTGTCATTGGAGGTGCCTCATGACGATACGTGTGGCAGATTCCATGGTGTTTTATAATTCACTGAACGACGCCATAAAGGCCCGGATCAGACTTCTGGATGCCCAGGAGAGACTGACGAGCGGCATGAAGGTTTCAAAGCCCTCGGACGATCCGGCGGCTTATGCCCGTTCTAGACGCATGGACAAAATTGTCCGTAATAACGACAAGTTCAGGGAGAACATAGAGCGTGGAAGGGCGTATCTGCAGTCCATGGAAGGGGCATTGGGACAGGGGCAGTCCATCCTCGAACGTGTTAAGGAACTTGCCGTACAGATGGCCAACGGAACACTGGATGCCCAGGATCGTGCGGCAGCAGCCCAGGAGATGGAGCAGCTGCATAGTGCCATGCTGGACGTGGCCAATACACGTTTTGCCGATGAATACGTGTTTTCGGGAACTCTGTCCGACGTGCAAACCTATGACAGCACCGGAACCTACCATGGTAACACCACAGAGAGGAATCTAGAGATCAGCATGGGGTACACGGTTCCCATCACCCTGCGGGGGGACCGTATTTTTGAGGGTACGGTCAACGTGTTTCAGGTGCTGGAAGACTTGACCAATGCACTGAATGCCAATGATCAAAATACGGTGTTCAGCCTGATTGACGACGTCGATCAGGCGCGTGATCAGTTTATCGATGCGAGAGCACGTATAGGTTCCTACCTCAATGCCATGGACATAACGAATCATCTCTTGGACGACCTGGGCTTCGAGGCAGAGAGCGAAAAATCCCGTCTCATAGACACGGACGTCACCGAATCGACGGCAGATTTCACGAGAGGAACTCAGGCACTCCAGGCCACACTGACCGCCATTTCCAAGACCATGGAAATTACGCTACTCAACAGAATGTAGGTTTCAGGGTACGAAAATTGCAGGAGTGCTGCCGGAGGGGTGTTGAAATGAGGAAAAATTTCCTGTCCCCATGTCATACTACTCAGATGGGCTTTAGCATGCTGCCCGTGTTCATGATAATGATAGCAATGGCCGGTGCAGCTATTTTGGCCATCTCACATACCCAAAATTCTCTGCGTCATGCAGCAGCTGCCAGAGAGCATGCAGTGGCACGGTATGCCGCCGAGGCCGCCATCAGCGAAGGAAAGGCACTCATGCTCAATTACTGGAGTGATACGGTCATGTGGACCAACCTGCTCCTATCTCCGCCCGCAGAATCCGGCAGCTACAAGTATTTCATATATGGGGGTTCAGGTGGTATTCCTCAGGTGAAGGCCCGTTACAGGTTTCTGTACCGCAACAATCCGGGGGATCCCAGCGGCTCGACGACCGATGATCAGGATGGCCGAGTCCTGATTTACGGAATCGGTGAGTATCTGGATCCGGCCAGCTCGTCTCCAAAGATACTGGGGCGCACGGTCATAGCCCTGGAGGTATACCGTCAGGATGTCCTTCACGTGTCCAACGGATACAGGGCTCAGGCCATGGGCGGAGCCGGACATGCCGGCTTTACGAATTTCGACCTTAACGGCGTTTCCTTCACCAACGTCGTGAGTTTTTGAGGTGATGACATGAAGAGAGATTTGACATTATTGTCTGCATTCATGATTTTCTCTTTTATTTCAATGGGTTATGTCGATGCAAAAGATCGTTACGTCCATGGCAGATCCGTTTATGCGAGGGCACTTTACGACTGTGCGAAATGGTGGTTTAGACTAGGGGACATCACCAAGTCCAATGGTAAGTGGAAGAACAGCGGGGATCTGGCTATGGAGCTGGGGCATAAGAGTCCGGATTACATACGGCGGTGGCTCAAGAATCCCATGAAGATGTATCCACATGTAAACTGCGAAGTAGGTAGGTTCTATTCGCGCGATGAAGTGGAGGATCTGATTCTCTACCTCCGCAGATATGCCAATAATCCACCAGTGTGGCCAGTCCTCGAGATCAAGAAACTCAGACCGGTGCCCATAAAACTGGTCAACGTACACGATATGCTGCGCCGAAGATTCCGGACTTTGCAGAAGATAAGGATGCTCAGATCCGGCGCGGGTAATACACGTATACGCACCCCCAAGGGCGCACGAACACCAACGGTGGACCGGTCTGTCAAAGCCAGTCCTGCAGCTGCCGGAGCAGGGAGGTAAGCCATGCGACGCACAGTTGTGAAAATTTCCGTGGTTCTGGCAATAATTTCCATACCCGCGGTTTCAAGAGCTCATGATTTCGACGATCTGCTGGCACGTTTCCTGTTTGGCACGACTCCGTCGGGTTACTGTTACAATTATATGAGCCGCACCACGTATGATTCGGGGTTTTCATCGTCGGACTTCGACAACATGACCTCCATGAGTGTCACGGGAGGCAAGCTGGTATTCCACAACGACCGCAGGGCTCTGGATGATCCCAACCACATCACCCTGCCCACGGATCAGCACCTGCGTATCAAGTACGTCTACGAGGGAGCGGACATGGCGCAGATGCTCGGCTACTTCGTGTTCGATAACCGTATCAAGCAGTTCCTGCGCCAGAGCGGCTGGGTCATAACGTACCGCACGTGCTCCAGCGATTCAGACTGCCAGCAGGGAGAGAGCTGCATAACTTACGGTAGCGGCAAGAGATGTATGTATCCCTATTACCTGCTCAAGGATAGCGGCGTAACTATTCCGGGAGTGGCCTATTCCGGCAATAGTAACGGTCTTTTCGACTGGATAGAGGCGATTTATCACAAACCCGGTGATTCCACCAATCCATTTGTCGTTCCTGAGCTCTTGAATCCTATAGACAATAATTATTTTGTAGCATGGGATTCACGTTCGAGTAATATAGAAAGTCGGTATGGCAGAACATATGCATATTATGAAAAAACAGCAAGATATATAACTAACAACGATCATTATTATAATTATTATAATATGAGAGCAATGTACGACGGGGGGAGCCTCGATCATGTTTCCAACTTTATAGAGTGGTTGGTTGGGACAGGTGGCAAGTGGATTTACTACAATACCGATGATGACAGTGACTACCACGGTACATGGGGCGGAATCAGGATATTCAGACAGGGCTGGCGTGGCTGGTGGGATGGGCTCCAGCTCAGGGGAAGTCAGTACAGTGACGTCAGTTCCAGTGTGGATGGTATTCCGGATTACGATGTCAACGGTGACGGTTCTATCGATTCTTCAGACCGTACAGTCGATCTGGGCAACTTCAGCGCCGGCACCGAGCTGGTGTTCTTCATAAACAACTTTTATTACAACTGGTTCGCCCGTTACGAGACAGTGGGCATGCACAAGCCCCATCCCAACGCTCCCGACTGGGTGAGGACGATCACCATTCCATATTTTTCCAAACATATCCTAAATCCAGACTTCGAGCCCGATTCGTCCAATCCGAATACATGGGATACATCCTATACGCGGTATCGTGGAATAGATATTGGCTGGCCGCAGTTCAACGGCCCTGGCTGCACGTATACTTACTATTCCGGGTACAGTGTCTGGTATAATGTATGTGCCTACTACACAGGAAGTTACTGGGTCGTTGGCTGGCTCGACAAAAACGTCCTCAACCGACTCAATACAGCCACGTACAACTATATCAACATGCCCCGTGAGGTGAAGCTGGTGTACACCACTTACAAAGGTCTGCGCCGGCACATCATGGTGGGAGCACCTTCCAACGATCCGACCCGCTGGATACTCGGATTTGAGCAGCTCTACGATTCAGGGCGTGATGATTTGCTCTGGACAGACTACAACGATGCGGTTTTCGTGGTGGAACGTACCAACGGCGGACAAGCGGTGTCAGGCATAGTATCGGGCGAGATTCCGGCTTCCCAGCTCGCCAATACCACCATAACCAAGGTGCAGATCTGCAAGAATGACAGTATTCCCATTCCTCCTTGTTCGAGTTACCCCGATACACGCATCGAGTATTACGTCTCCATCAACGAGAACGCTGCGGGGGAGCCCATCTGGATCAAGGTGCAATTCCCCGCTGGGCAGAACTGTGCGAGTCTGGACCTCGCGGCCATGGGATATACCGGTGCAAAACTGCGCTGGAAGGCCGTGGTTATCACGGATGTGGAGACCTGCGAGCCCGAAATAAATGATGTGGATATTGGCTATGAGGCGATGGTTCATGGCGATTATGCATTTAACTCTCCGCTGCCCCTTGCCAATGTGCTGTTCAAGGGCAGTTTGGAGACGCCGTCGTCATCGTGGACGGTGACCGGAGGTGATACACGTAACCGTGGTCATTACCGCCTCATCGAAATTTATGATCCCGGTAACCCCAGTACCACCACGCTTACCACCAAGTGGGACGCTGGAGCAGTCCTGAAGAACCGCGATCCCAAATCCCGCACGGTGTACACTCAGAAAGCCGACAAACGTATTTCCTTCAATCCGTACAAATCAGGTTTCGATTCCTGGGTATACTGGAAGGTGCTCGATTCTAGCGCCAGGAACGAGATCTACAATGGCCGCAAGGTTTACGATCTGTATGCCGACGGTAACGTGGACAACTACGATGCCCTCAAAATCATTCGCTGGACCCTTGGGTTTGAGGAAAAGCACTACAAGCATGCCTGGACGACCCAGCGTCGTGCCTGGTATCTCGGTGCCATTCACAGATCAGTGGCAGCCATCGTGCATCCTCCCGGCAAACCGGCCTGGCTGTATGGTAGAAACGTTCCGGCAGCCTACAAGAGTTCGTATATGACATGGGCTGACAGCCTCAAGGAACGCCGTACCGTGGCTGTGGTGGGAGCACAGGACGGTATGCTTCATGCCTTTGATGCCGGAGCCTTCAGGTGGGGGGACAATCCGTCTACTACCACCCAGGAGCAGCGCGGTTATTTTGCCTACAATGCCGGACAGCCAGACTATGGCACCGGTGAGGAGGTATGGGCCTGGATTCCTCCTGCTCAACTTCAGTACATTAGGAATAACTACGTCAAAGATTATCTGCCAGCGACCCATCCGTGGGCCATGATTGACGGTTCGGTAGCACTGGAGGACGTGCTGTACAAGTCCAACTGGATTACTGCGCTGTTCTACTCCCACGGCAGGAATTATCCCTATATCAGCGCCATCGACATCACGGACACTGCCAGTCCACAGCCCATGTGGGATCATGACTGGACGGATCCATTCTATCACGGAACCTACCAGCCGCCGTCGGTGGCGTGGGTGAATACGAGTTCCTATGGCAGTTTTGGCATGGGATGGCTGGTTTACACGACTTCCGGCATGAGTGAGAGTCCCGGTGACGTGTATCTGTATGCCATAGACGTGAATACAGGTCTCACTCGTACCAATGGCCGCATAAAACTCAATAACGGTTCAGGTTCTGCCGGAGCTCAGACGACAGGTGTCTGGGGCGCTCCGGTGGTCATCGACTCCGATGGTGACGGTTTTGCTGACCGTGTTTACGTGGCTGACACCAATGGGCGCGTATGGCGTCATGATCCAGAGGGCACCAGCGGCAATGTTTGTCTGGTGGCGGACGTGGGACAGCCCATTTATTCCACCCCGGCCGTCAAAGTGGCTCAGGATGCATCCACCGGCCAGAAAGTGGTGCTGATTTACTTCGGAACGAGTGACAGCCCTGACATGGACGACACTACATCACCGCCTTACGCATTTTATGGGTTTGCGGACAGGGCCTCCACTGGCAGCTGTGCCAGTGCGGATCTCATCTACCAGTACGACTTGCCGCCCGATGAGAAGGTCTGGGGTGACCCCTTCATATCCGGAGACCGTGTGTACTTCGCTACATCCACGGGTGCCAAGGCTGACATATGCGACGAGGACCCCACCAATCCAGGGGAGATTTATGCACTGTCCCTGGAAGCCCGTCCCGACGGTCTACCTGTCACTGTCGACAAGTTCAACGCCGGTGGCAACGTGGTGACTGGTGTGTATGCCTATGACGAACATCTGTTCGTCAACACACTGGGCGGGAAGACGAAGATAATCGGTAACAACTCATGGAACAACACTCCTGCATCAGCTGCCGCATCCACAGGTGTGCAGGACCTGTACTGGAAGGAATGGTAATGCCATGAAGTGTGTACAGCGTGTTCCTGCGAGTCAGAACGCAGCCGGATCATCCGATAAAGCCCGTGTAAGGTCAGGAGCATCACATTTCCGGTATGGTTATTCCATGCTGGAAGTGATGGCCTCCCTTCTGGTGCTGGTCATTGGCATGATGGCCGTGTTCAAGGTGGCAACGGTAGCCTCTGCAGTGAATACCAAGACCCGGCAGATGTATGTCGCTCTTTCCAAGACACAGACCATTTTGGAAGCACTGAAGGGCACATCCATGCAGACTCTAGTGTGTCTGGCCGGTGGTTCCCAGCCGTCGGCATGTCTGACGACGTGTGTCTCATCTGGAGGTGACGATTATCACTGCCGGTTGGCTCTTGGTCTCCTTCCTGGCCAGACCACGGACAGGCACGGTACTAGCTACACGTTTATATACAGTGTGCAGCCAAGTACCACTTACACCAATGTGTTCGATATCCAGCTATCTACCAGATGGATGGGAGAGGAGGAACCCCCGCGTTATCACTACATAACCCTGAAGACGAAGGAGTACAGGCAATGATATATACCGTTTTCGGGGATTATATTAAAAAATGCAATAATATCAATGAGTTGCATCGCATAAGGTCAAGTGTCCCCCATGAGGCCGGTTTTACTCTCGTGGAACTGATGCTCGTGGTGCTCATATCCGGAATACTCCTGGCAGGTGCCTTTCAGGTGGAGATATCCTTTCACAAAGCCATGGTACACCAGGAGAACATCTCGGAACTTCAGACGTCTCTCGATACACTGCGGGGCTTCGTGTCCAAGCACCTGTCATATATTGGAGTGGGTCTTGGCAGTACGATCACCTATTACGACTGCAATCAGATGCACAACAATGAACCTCCGGTCATGATCCACAATATCAATGCGTGGGATCCAACACAGTCAGATCTCGACGAGGGCAACCTGGACAGTGATCCGGACTGGCTGGAATTCATAGAGATGACGGGTTACCGTCTGAATGACAGTTCTTCTAGCAGTACTAAGAATGTGGTGTACAGCAACAGGGTCGAACTGAACGGGGATTACAACAAATTCAGGCATGGAACCCGTTATTCGGTGCTGGCATACACCTATAACGGCCATTCGTGCCTGTTCAGGGTGACGTCGGCAAAAGCGGCGAATTCTTCGGCCCCCTATAGTTTCTGGGCTTATTACAACAGTTCGGGTGCCTGGGGATGTATGAATACAAACACGGTGTGGACTACTTGTTTTCCCGGAGCCGGGACATCAGTGACTCCCTCACAACCGTTCCTGGTTACGTTTTTGGGCAGGTATCCCATCAGGGCACTCAAAGTTGATACTTCCACGTATTCCAGGCCCATGTTGGTGTTTGGTTACAAACCCATGTTCAGGACCAGTGGCAAGTATAGATGGTATCCTGCGGTGGAAGGAGTGGAGGATATGCAGCTGGCCTTTCACCTAGATTTGTCGACTCCAATGGATGGGCGCGGAGATCTATGGATCAATACGAGGGACCTGAAGCCATCCGAATATGGCCGCGTCGTTGCCATCAGGTTGTCATTCGTGATCCGGTCCGCCAATCCAACGGCCAGAGTGCCATCCCGCCGGCCTGCTCTCGAGGACAGACCCCAAGGCTCGCTCGACAGGTATGTTCGTAGAACCATGACCATGGTGGTGAAACTTCAGACCAAGCCCCAGTCAGGAGGTCAGTTATGAAATCTCCGGCATGCTACGTCAGAGAGGCCAGTACAAGGAGCGCTTCTGCTGAAAGGATGCGGGGCTTCACCCTGATAGAAGCCATGGTAGTGCTTACCATCATAGGAGTGCTGTCGGCCGTGGCCATTTCATATGCCGGATCCAGCGCAGAGGACGAGATGATTAGGGAGGCTACTCAGATGGCCGCTGTCATAGAGGAGGCACACCGTCAGGGGTTCACACATTCCGTGTACTGGAGACCGAACAACGCTGTGTTCAGATTCAAGAGCGATGCCTATCAGTGGTGTGTGAATTCATGCTCCGTTTCAGCTGGCAACGTGACTTTCCCCAAGAGTATTCAGTATACTCTGAACAATATAAAGGTGGTGAAGTACGTTTACTATCCCGAGGTAGGAGGCGCCCCGGAGTATGGGGCCACTTCGGTAAGTACGGGGTGGCATCATATGTTTTTTTTCAGGGATGGTTCGGTGGGACGCTGGGGGTCCTCTATATTCCCAAGTGGCATCACCATATATCTGCAGCATAAGAGGGATGCCAACATAAAGTACAGGCTCGTTGTCATGCCAATCAGTGGAAAAGTCAGGATGTATGATGATTGGTGATATGTAACTATTTGATATAACAGCATTTTTTTCAAATAAAGTTAGAAAGGTGAGTCAATGGGGAAGTAATAAACACTCTTCTCTTCCGTTTATGCTGCGCCATGGTTATATAATGGCTCCCCAAGGAGGAGACACACATGGCAAGAGTACATCCTTTCAAAGGTTTGCGTCCGCGTCCCGATTTGGTCAGGGAGATAGCCTCGCCCCCATATGACGTGCTTTCAAGTGATGAAGCGCGTGAGATATTCGGCAGGCAGCCGAAGTCCTTCATCCAGGTGGTACGTCCCGAGGTGAATCTGGAGCCTGGCGTCGACCTGTACGATGACAGGGTTTATCAGGCAGCCGCCGACAGACTGGCTCACATGGTGCGTGAAGGCTGGCTGATACGTGAGAGACGCCCTGCGTTCTACGTGTACAGGCTCGTCATGGACGGCAATGCTCAGGTGGGTCTGGTGGCTGGTGCCCATGCCGATGATTACGAGAAGGACGTCATCAAGAAGCACGAGTTCACGCGTCCCCAGAAGGAGGACGACCGTTTGCGTCACATCATGACCCTCAATGCCAACACAGGACCGGTATTTCTGGCCTACCGTTCACGGGAGGACATCGACTCTCTCATAATGAGGGTCACCGAGCGCACGCCGGAGTACGATTTTATGGCAGAGTCAGGTGTGCAGCACACCCTGTGGGTGGTGGACGATCCCGCGGAGGTACAGGAAATAGAGCGTGCCTTCGATGGCGTCGACTATCTTTATGTGGCTGACGGACATCACCGTTCGGCTGCAGGCACTAGGGCAGCGAAGGAGCGTGCCGCTAAAAATCCGTGCCATACCGGAGACGAGGAGTACAACTACTGGCTGTCGGTCATATTCCCTGACAACCAGTTGCGCATTTTCGATTACAACCGTGTCGTAAAGGACTTGGCCGGCCTTTCCAAGGAGGAGTTCCTGGCAAAGGTGGCCGAAAAGTTCGAAGTGGAGAAGACCGGCCGTAAGAAACCCTCAAAACGCCGCGAAATAGGTATGTACCTGGACGGTGAGTGGTACACACTGACGGTGAAGCCCGGCACCTTCCCCGAGGACGATCCCGTGGACTCCCTGGACGTGGCGATTCTGCAGAACAATCTTCTCTCCCCGGTGCTGGGAATCTCCGATCCCCGCCGTGACAGCCGCATAGACTTCGTGGGTGGCATACGCGGACCCGAGGAGCTGGAACGCCGTGTGGACGGTGGCTGGGCAGTTGCCTTCACCATGTATCCCACTTCCATGGACGAGCTCATGGCCATAGCCGATGCCGGCCGCACAATGCCTCCCAAATCCACCTGGTTCGAGCCCAAACTCCTCTCGGGCATGGTGGTCCATTCTCTTGACTGATGACGGCTGCTCTCGTCTGCATTTCGGCTCTTGCATGTGGTGCTGTGCCTAGAGCCGGTTAGGCGGTTATTCCAACTTAGGCATCCATTATTTTTTGCTGGAATTTCACAGGATAAAGGTTAATAAAGCGGTGGAATAAATCAAAAGGAGAATTACATGAAATCACACAGACACAGACTAAAGAGATTTTTGGGTGCCAGTGTATCTGCAGTCATGATGATAGGATGTATTCCCATGAGTCAGCCACCTGCTCAGCAGGGCCAGCCCACCGGAGCCTATGCCCAAAACCCACCGCCGCCGCCGGCCCAGCCCGCCGCCCCCACCCACCCGCCGCCCACCTCCCCGAACGCGCAGCCCCCCCCGCGCCCCCCCCGCCCCCCCCCCCCACGCCCCCCCCCCCCACACACCCCCCCACCC
>JALWFW010000360.1 GCA_027013865.1 Polyangiaceae bacterium
GGGAGTGACCCTGTGGGTCCTCAACCCCGATGCCTCCCGTCCTCCCGGCTGGCAGTGGCCCAAGGATCTCGGTGCCCCCCTCAACTACTCCGGGGACTTCGGCCCCAACATAGTCCACACCATGCCATCGGTATCCGTGGGCAACATCAACGCCGACCATGCACCCGAGATACTGGTACCCGGATACGACGGCGCACTCCACTGCTACGGAGCCGACGGAGAGGAGCTGTGGAAGTACACATTCTCCACCACTGAAACCCCCTTCACAGGCGCCAGCGAGGCACTCATCGCCGATCTCGGCGGTGACGGCGTTCCAGAGATAATATTCACCACCTACGTATCCGGCAAGCCAAAGCAGCCCGACATCCCCGCACATCTCATAATCCTCAACGACAACGGCGTACTGCTCCACAAAATCGAGATACCCGGACGCGGATCCATGGCAGCACCCACCATAGACGACGTGGATGGCGACGGTCAGCCCGAGCTCATCATATCCCTCAAGGACACCCTGGGGGGCGGCGATGGCGGCGTCCAGATCTGGGACCTTCCCGGAGCCTCCATGAACTGCCTCGTATGGCCCACTGGCCGCGGCAACTACCTAGGCCAGGGCCAACCTTCCGCCCTCTGATCACGGTTGACGGAAAAACCTCCTGTGGCACTGTGCACCGTGTATGGAGGCAGTCATGGTTCAGTTGTTCGATTCCCACGCACACCTTCTTTTCGAACGAATGGGGCAGCCAGACGAAGTTCTCGAACGGGCACTCCAGGCAGGAGTCACCCACGTAATGACCGTGGCCCTAGGTCCGTCACCGGCGGAACTCATGGAATCCCTGCAACTGGCAGCCACCCGCGACAATCTTTACGTTGCCGCCGGGCTCCATCCCCACGATGCGGCACGTGAGAGTGAAACCTTCTACGATGCACTGCGTGCCCACGCGCAAAAGCTCAGTGTGCTGGGGGAAATCGGCCTAGATTACCACTACGACCGCTCACCCAGACATGTGCAGCGTAAAGTGTTCATACGCCAGCTTGAACTAGCCCACGAGCTGGGACTGGCTCCCATGATGCACATCCGGGATGCATACGACGACGCCTTTTCTATCCTAGAGGACTTCAGGCACGTGTTCCGAACCGGCATAGTGCACTGTTTCACGGCAGGGCCTGCCGAGGCCGAGCGGTTTTTGGACCTCGGATTTCATATCTCCTTCTCGGGTATCGTCACCTTCAAGAAGGCCACGGACATCCAGGAAGCCGCCCACCTGGTTCCCCTGAATAAAATGCTCGTGGAGACAGACTCACCTTTCCTTGCCCCCGTTCCCCACCGGGGCAAGGTATGCGAACCTGCCTACGTGGTCCACACTGCCCGGTTCATAAGCGATCTTCGGGGCATATCCTTCGAGGAACTAGCCGAGGCAACGTTCAGTAATGCCCTGAGACTCCTTGACCGGCAATAGGCCCCTCGCCACTTTTATTTTTGCTTCAAAAATACAATAATATCATATAGTTACACTACACATCAACACGACGGGATGCACGGTTCAGTAGATACGCACCAGCCTGGATCCGGGATAGTAGAACTTCAGGATCCTACGGTAGTCCCAGCCTGCCCGGGCCCGGCCGATGGCTCCCCACTGACACATGCCCACACCATGCCCGTAACCTCCGCCATGGAGAATCAGGGCATCTCTCGTGCGGTCCCATACGAACATGGAGGACTTGAGGCCCCCAAGCCGTCGCCTGATGGTCAGTTCCCCGTGTAGCACGGTATCTCCACCGTCTCCTGTGATCAAAAGCTCCATGATACGGCCTGAATTGCCCCTAGAAAGCACCCGCATCCTGCGGAATTTCCGACCCGCGCCAAGTTTACGCACCAGGGCATCCATGAAACTCAAAGGAATCCTCACCGTCCAGCGGTAAACACCCTTTCTCGAACAAGCCCCACGGTAACGCGGACTCATTATGAATGTCCTGATGTCCCTTTCACGGGTAAGATTCAAGGCAGGACGGCGTCCTGTGAGATCGAACCGACCTGTGAGATAGGGGACCACAGGACCGTCCCACACACGATGTGCAGCCTCGGTATGCCCTCCGCATGCAGCACTGTAAACCGTGTCCACGGGATGACCGTGAGAATCCACGAGAACGAGCCCGGTTGTCTTCTTCACCGCACTGGAGGTCCTGGAATGCACCGAGGCCAGTCCCTTGTACACCTGGCAGTGCACGGATGCACACAGGTGATAGGGATCACCGAGATGGCGCGCCCCTATCTTGGACAGCACCTGACCGCGGGCAGCTATGGCCTGAGCCTTCAGCGCCTCCATGGGTGCCGACGGGAACAGTTCTCCGGGCAGGATTCCCCGCACGTACGTCTCCAGGGGGAGTTCATTGACCACTACGAGACGCCCTCTGATGTCCAGTAGCACATAAACGGTCCCCGGATAGGTGCCGGAGAATCCCTTGCCCTTCACCGTGACCCCCCTTAGGGCAGTAAATGCCAGAGCCCTTCCCCTAACCGTAGATGAACTGCTACGGGCCTCAAAGATGCCCTCAGGCCTTTGCACCACGTCAGAATACAGGAATGCATACTCGTTCAGCTTCTTTTGCTGCCCAAGCACCCTGAGCGCCTCCCTGCGCGATGAGTAGGGCCCCAAAGAGACTATACGCCGCCGCAAATCCAGCATCATGCCCCCCAGATTCATGACGAATCCGCGTTCATTGACCACGTAACCGTCCACCTGGTCCCTGTCCGTGTACGAGACCCCCACCCACCAGCGTGCAGTGCCCGGTTCCGAAGATACGAGCCTCACCTTCCACTCTCCTGCTCCTGCGACCTTCATGGAACCGTCCGGATCCCGAAGAACGAGCCCACTGCCAGAGACCAGCACCTCGCCTACACCAGTGGCAAGGCCTATCCTCACCAGGGGTCGGCCCTTGTCGTCTATGTTGAGAACCTTGGAGAAGGGATTAATACTGAGAATAGCCAGCGCTAAAAGCCACATCCGGAACCTCCCTCAGGAACACGGCAGTCCATACGCGTGCGGGGCACACTGATTCATGGGAAGATATTACGTCACCTCCCTGCTGCCCAATAACTGTATGAAATTCTTGCCAACAACCGATATCAGCGAGTTCTGTTGGTCTTGCCGTACCTTACGCGCATGTCTCCGAGTGACAGACGTACATAACCACTCCATACCGGACTGTTCCATCCTCCGCGAAATACATACCGCCTTCTTTTACGCCGTGACACGGACCCCAGGGAAAAATACGACAAGGCACGGACAGCATCTGGCAGGAACATCGCAGCCATGGACATGACAGACGGAATAACCGTATAAATCATGGAATAACTGCTGGATCGGTTCTTCATCATGATTACCAGACGAGCCCTCTGAAGCATCGGGCTGTACCCTTCGAGCCAGGACACGAAAGCCCCTGACGCAACATAGGCCCATGGTCTGACGGAATCCCAGGTATCAAAAAGAGGCAGGTGATGCATCACCCGGATTACCTTCACCGGAGTGTAGGCAAAACGGGCATACTTCATAAGAGAGTATTTCAGCACAAAAGCACGGGCCTTGGAATTTATGTCCGACTCGGAAACCAGGCCAGAGAACATGATACATCCCGGCCTACCCCACATTATTCTGAAGGTATGAGGCATGTACCTGGGACCTACGATGAACACGGAGTCAGCCACGAGAGTCGTACGGACCTCGTGTCCGAGGGAATCGAAGAGACGCACACGTCCTTTGCGGATAATGGATACATGTCCCCTCCAAAACATAAACGGCCGCTTCAGGCAACTTATATTACTGTGCCCGGATGACCTGGAGGAAGAAGTGAGTGCCCGGGGCGGCACATAAAGGCGCAGGGCCGGAAGACCGAGTCCCCAGGGAATCACTGCGATCCGGCCTTTTGCCTTGCCCGACACCCTTACTGGCATGCCTTCCGTGAGCACAGCACAACGGGAAGTGGCCTCAGGAGAACAAAACGCCGCCGTCTTTCGGGCGACGACTCGTACCAAATTTGAATCACGCACCCAACCGCTGAATATTATTGGACTTTTAGAGACAACCCTTTTCCATCTGCCCTGACCGGCAACCACTTTCACCTTTGTTCCAACGGGGACGGTGTGGAAAGTCTTGGCCCTGGGACGGTCATATACACGCACCACCGTGGATGAGTGATAGGAGGACAGGGTTGGATCTAGTGCAGTGTAAAACTCTGGACCCCGGGTGGATTCCCAAAGGCGCAGCAGCTGTTGCGGAGACGGAAGGGCAAGAAGCAAAAAAATTGTCAGAAACATGACCCGCTATTTCAAATTGTCGTTGGAACATCGTAGGAAGGCACCACATCGACGGACATGCACTCCGGCAGGCCCCTACGCGGTACCAAAAGGACCTTCAACGCTCTGAGATTTGTAGGCGTTTGGCCCCTATCTTTGATATTTTCATTTGCTTGTTTCATCATGAACATTACGGTTGCCATACCCCATCCGTCGCCATTCAGGCGCAGTGACAGAGGCGAGTCACAAGCCCCCCAAGAGCGCTGCTCATATTCGTAACCGAACCAGGCCGACATGTTCTGTATTCCAAGAACCTGGCTCTCACATTCCGAGTCATTGTTATTGTATGCCTGAAGGAGCTGGTCTGATGGGACTATCTGAATCTCACTGTCCTTCGGCAAGTAACACAGCACGGCGACAGACTCTTCTTGCACGGTTCCCAAGTTTCCCCAGCCAATGCAAAAGTTGTTTGGCGCAAAAGTAGATGAAGCATCACTAACCATACAGCCTCGGGTATCGGAAAATCCGCCGTAATGACACTGCCCGGTGTACGGTTCATATGTCCAGCACCACCTTTCAGTGACCATGGTACAGTCCATGTCCGAGTGCATATTCAAGTCCACCCTGGCAGGGTTGACCTCCCTGTTCGTGTCGTCGCAGTCGCTCGGAAGAGCCCGGATGATCTCGGGTGCCTGGTCCAAGTATGGTGAATCCGACGCAGGATAACCGTCACAGTCCAAATCCCACGGCATTGCCAGACAGTCAGGACGATCGTTCGGATAGAGACTTCCCGAAGGAAGGATGATAGCTTGAGGCGGCACTGGTTCGGTCTGCACCTCCACACCCCGTATATGGCCGCTTTGTACCTGTACAGGTGAGGAGGTACCCAAGGAAAGCACTTCTCCCATGTTGTTCATGGTCACGACGGACAGCGAATACCACATACCTGACTGTGAACCCTGAAGCGTGAGGAGTAGTCTGTAACCGTCGGTACTAAGTGCCCTCACCACCGGACCTTCCAACGTTACCTCCTGTGGCGTGCCCTCGGCCGTCTCCGAACGGTAAACGTGTATGGCTAGGTGGGATGCCCCATCACCTTGATACCCATTGATTTTGAAATATACACCAGTGTCTGATGCCGAATTGCATCCTGCGAAGAGTACAAGAAAACTCAACCATATGATTTTGTCTGTCATGGCTCTATTTTGGGATAGTTTCACAGGATTGCAAGAAAAGGAAAAGGTGTTCCATCGAGAAAAATCATGGTGTATATTTCAGAGCCCTAGGCAACATCATAATGAACCATCGAGGAGAGATGCCGTCATGAAGAGGTTATTCCCCGTTGTCATACTTTCATCCGTGCTCACAGCCTGTATTCCAGCCCCACAAGGAGGCAAGGGAACCGGCGACAGCTCCGCCAGCGGCAAGGCAACCGCAAAACAAGAGCCTGCCAAGAAATCCGCAAGAAATAAAAACGATAAGGGCAAAAATACTGCCAAGAATTCCCAGGAACAGCCAACCACCGTCTCTCCGGCCGGCAAGGTGAAGGAAAGCCCCTACACCTACGATCCCAGCAAGGATCCACGCAACAAGGAAGGCTGGAAGTTCTCCCGCAAGGATCCTATGGACCCGGCGGATTCGAAGAAGAAGCCATTCACCATCGAAGCCCTGTACAAAGTAAAATATGTGGGAGATCCCCAGTGGTCACCCGACGGTATGAGAATCCTCTTCAGGGTGACATCCTTCAAACTCCACAAAGGCAAGAGTGATTCCAATATCTACATGATAGATGCTGATGGCAAGAATCTGCGTCAGATGACCCGTTTCGAGGGAGCCGATTTTCAGCCACGCTGGTCTCCCGACGGCAAAGAATTCCTCTTCATATCCACACGCAAGAAGGGTGCACAAGTATGGGTGATATAATCAGACGGCGGCGAGCGAAGCAAGGTCAGGGATTTTATGGGGGGGGTGGAGGGAGAAGAGTGGGGAGATGAAGGAAAA
>JALWFW010000361.1 GCA_027013865.1 Polyangiaceae bacterium
CCTGAATATGTCTTCCTCGATAGGACCAAAACCCATTTCCCTGGGATCCAATTTGTTTTTGATCCCATCAAGCCCGGCAAGAGCCTGAGCTGCAAGAAGCAGATACGGATTGGCTGTCGGATCCGGTGGTCTGTACTCAATGCGCTGATCTGTCGCGCTGTTGGCATATGCAGGAATTCGTATGGCGGCAGACCTGTTGGATCTGCTGAAAATGAGTTTTGTCGGGGCTTCGTATCCAGGTACCAGACGTCTGTACGAGTTCGTGGAAGGGTTGGTTATGGCAGCAAGGGCCCTTCCGTGAGCTAGGAGGCCGGCGATATATGAAAGGGCTGTATCACTGAGTTCACTGTATCCGCTTTCAGAATAGAACAGGTTGGTTCCCTCCGAAAATAGTGTCTGATGGCAGTGAAGGCCTGTACCTGCTACACCACTAACGGGTTTGGGCATGAATGTGGCACGAAGTCCATATCTGGACGCCACGGACTTCACCACGTACTTGATAAGCATGGCGTGATCAGCTGCCCTGACCAGTGGTGTGGGGATTACCTCTATCTCCATCTGTCCCTGACGTCCCACCTCGTGATGGAAATAGCGTACCGGCACGTTCAGTTCGGTGAGGTGACGCAAAACATCATTCCAGAATCCTCTGAGGAGCTCATTGTGAAACGTGTGGTGGTAACCAGCACGTGGAGGTGGGAGCTCTGAACTGTCATAAAAGGGAATCAGTTCAACGCTGGACCCAAACATGTCATGGGAGAAAGCGGCATCCTGGAACAGATAGAACTCGTATTCCGGTGCAAAAAGCACGGCATCTATACCCTGGCTCCGGTAGATCTCTTCCACCTTTTCGGCGATGGAGCGCGGATCCATTGGAGAGGGCTCCCCATCCACAGTATGAGCACGGCATATGACTACCATGACTGAAGGATCCACCGGATCTGCAAAGGAGGCTTCCGGTACGGGGCGCAGTACCATGTCTGACTTCTCCAGAACACCGAGGCCTACGCTCGATGCATCGAAACCAAAACCCCGCCCAGCAAGTGTTTCCCACGTGGAGTCGGTGAGAGGCACTGACAAAGAACGCCAGTGTCCTTCCAGATCAGAATATCTCAGTTCAAGTTTGTTTATGTAACCTTCCTGTTCTACATAGGTACGCAGATCCTGAACACTCTCGAACATCCTGTCCTCCTGCAAACCGGCGCCGCCAGGCACAGCGCTCTTGTTGCGTCAATGTAATCTGCCATATTTTGAACGAAGTTAAAAATACCTTTTATTCACAAGGCAAAAGAAGCCTGTATGCCCCGTTTGGGTGCTATAGTTGATCTTAAAAGTAGGAGGCCATAATGGATGATTGACAGAGATGGATGAGGAAAACAAAAAAACCGCCAGGTTGGAACCTGACGGTTGACGTGGTGGAGCGGATGGGACTCGAACCCACGGCCTCATGACTGCCAGTCATGTGCTCTCCCAGCTGAGCTACCGCCCCACTGCCGGTCGGCGAGGAGAATATTTATGAGTTATTACAGACTTGTCAAGCTGAAAACAGGGCACTCTGAATTTGAAGCAGTTACTCTCCTTCATATACGTGCTCAGGTATCCGAGGCAATGCGCACATTCAAGATCTTTATTATGCAGGACAATGATTCTTCCTCAAATTAAGCACTGGCATTCAGGCGTATAACTAATTGATTTTATTGGATTTATTGCAAGGTGTGGTTTACACCCATCAAAGATGGGCCCGCCCCCGCCGCCACCACCGGCAGTCACCGGACCCGCGGACAAGCCTCTCACGTCCCCACGAGCATCCCGGGTGAAAAAAAACGTCGAGCGCTCTGCACATACGGTGTCGGCGTTCCACCTAAAGCCTGGCAGGACAGTACCAGCAAGGCCGAAAAGCGTGGCATGCAACACTGCAGTATGTGCAAAGCGCGCGTTCTCATCCCGGGTGCGGGTGAGGTGTTATGTGAGTTTCGGCGGATCTTCCACCACCCCCGCCAGATGCGCGCGCGACACACCCAGCGGGCGGATCCCTGTGTCTC
>JALWFW010000362.1 GCA_027013865.1 Polyangiaceae bacterium
GGGTCTTCTCGGGCATGTTGGGAAGGACCACGCCGTTCAGTGCCTGCCAGATCTTGTTGGCAAAGGCGCGGTAACCGGTGATGCGATGGATGTCCAGCTTGATGTCGCGACCCTGGGCAGCCATGGCAGCCAGTGAGAAACGCAGCGCATCGGTGCCGTGGGACTCTATGCCGTTTGGGTATCTCTTCTTGAGATCCTCCACTATACGCTTTCTAAGTTCACGGTTCTCCGACTCTGGAGGCAGGGCCTCTTCTATTTTGCGCACCAGGTCGTCCAGGGATATGCCCTCTATGACATCCAGGGGATCTATGGTGTTGCCCTTGGACTTGGACATCTTGTTGCCCTCTGCATCACGCACCAGTGTATGCAGATATACCGTTTTGAACGGCACCTCACCCATGAAGTGGATACCCATCATCATCATGCGGGCCACCCAGAAGAAAAGTATGTCGAATCCGGTCTCCATGACGGAGTTGGGATAAAACGTACCTAGGGCGTCGGTATCCTCGGGCCAGCCAAGGGTCGCGAAGGGCCACAGAGCAGACGAGAACCATGTGTCAAGTACGTCCTCGTCCTGGTGCAGGTGGGAGGAACCGCAGGTAGCGCATTTGTCCGGAGTCTCGCGGGAGACGGTGACGTGTCCCTCGGGGCAGTACCACGCTGGGATCTGATGTCCCCACCATATCTGGCGGGATATGCACCAGTCCTCTATGTTCTCCATCCAGTGGAAGTACGTTTTCTCCCACATCTTCGGAATGATTCGGGTGTCACCCTCCCTTACTGCCTTTATGGCCGGCTCAGCCAGTGGTTTAGTACTTACGAACCACTGCAGGGAAAGCATGGGTTCCACCACGGTACCGCAGCGGGAACAATGTCCAACCTCATGGTGATGTTCCTGTATCTCCAGGAGATAACCTCCGGCCCTCAGATCCTCCACCACTACCTTACGGGCTTCTACCACCGGCATACCGGCATATCTCTCGCCTGCGTGCTCGTTGAGAGTGCCGTCCTCACTGAGGATGCTAATTATCTCCAGATCATGACGACGCCCCACTTCGAAGTCGTTGAAGTCGTGTCCTGGGGTAATCTTCACGGCACCCGTGCCAAAGGCGGGGTCTGCATGCTCGTCCCCCACGACCGGTATGGTGCGTCCGGTAAGGGGAAGTAGCACCCTGCGGCCTATATAGCCGGCAAGCTGTCTGAGACGGTTGAGGCTATCTTCGGAAAGACGTTCCCGAACGCGTTCTATTTCAGCCTTCTTGTCCTCGGCCTCCTGACCGGAGAGTTTCTCAAGTTCTGCCTCGAGGTGGCTCAGCCTGGAACGCAGGACCTTCTCTGGATCTGGGTTTACTGCCACCGCGGTATCACCGAGCATTGTCTCGGGTCTGGTGGTGGCCACCACCACGTATTCAGAGGTCTCGCGGCCATCGACGTCGACCAGGGGATATCTTATGTGCCACAGGTGGCCATCGTGGGGCTCGTGTTCCACCTCTAGATTGGACAGGGCCGTACGGCAGGACGGACACCAGTTTATGAGTCTGTTGTCCCTGTATATGAGTCCCTCCTCGTACAGGCGTACGAAAACCTCACGCACGGCCCGGGCATAGCCCTCGTCCATGGTGAAACGCTCACGCTCCCAGTCAAGGGACGAGCCCAGCCTGCGCAACTGATTCGTGATACGGCTACCGTACTGTTCCTTCCACTCCCAAACTTTCTCCAGGAATTTCTCACGACCTAGTTCATGCCTGGAGATGCCCTGTTTCTTCAGATTCCTCTCGACCACGGCCTGGGTGGCTATCCCCGCATGGTCAGTACCGGGAAGCCACAGTGCATTGTACCCCTGCATCCGTCTCCAGCGGGTAAGTATGTCCTGAATGGTGTTGGTCAGAGCGTGTCCCATGTGCAGGACACCGGTGACATTGGGCGGTGGAATGACTATGCAGTACGGAGGCCGTTCGGATTTGTCCTCTGCCCGGAAGAAACCGGACTCTTCCCACCATCTGTATATTTCATGTTCGAATTTGAGAGGTTCGTAACTTTTGGTCTCGGTGAAGTTCACCATGGATATCTCCCCTTGTATTAAACTCCATGTCTTAATGTCATTACTGGTACAAAGTCAAGCCAGAGGTTAATCATATCTGATAAACACACGTAATTTCAGCAAGTTACAATCGCCCTGCACATTACCGAATTTAATGTGTCACCGTCAGTACTACCCTCGAACGGAAAAATGTCTGCAAGACTCAGAAATCCCATCCTATTGCAATTTGAGCCCAAGGCAGACCTTCATTGCCCCCACTGGACGATGAATCGTCCTCGGTGTTCTCCTCACTGTCCGAAGGGTCAGGTCTCTCAAACACGTACATGCCCCCGGCCATGATGTCCATGTAAAAGGACTTCCATGACAATCTCATGCCCACAAATCCAGCTCCCTGAATTCCCTTACCCCTGCCCCTGCCAGATTCATTGTCTCCGGTCAGAGTGCCGGCATCCGTTCTGACTTGGGCAAATATGTGGACAGTATCCCCCAGATGCACCATCGCCGACAGTGATCCGAATATTCCATACAGTATACCTGGAGTCACTACGGACACTCCTGTACTGGCATGAAAATCAAGGTATCTCCCAAAACTACTGTAAGTGAGATAGGCCCCACCAAACACCCCCAGATGCAGCATGATGGACAGATATTCCCCTGAGTTGAGGTTTTCATAGAGGCTATACTTGATATAGGGCTGGGGGACCATGGCGACGATAGCCATCAGTGCAAGGACAGCCGGAACCAGTCCACCCTCATCCTCGACCCCCATGAAGAGAAACGAGAAAAATCCAGCAGGAATGAGGAAATTTTGAAAACCTAACTCATAACCGTCATGACCCCATGCCATGGTAGTCGTGATGGCTCCCAGAGTCATACCGCTTTTCCCCTGGGGCATGGTCCTTGCCGTAAATCCCATGGGCAAAAGCGTGTCACTCATGTACGGACGTCCATGGTCTGGCTTTCGTTTAGGCTGTATGGAGGCCTCACAGTCCTGCGAATCACTGCAACTCGAACTGCAGTCATCGCAGTCCTTACCGTAATCCTGGCCGTCCTCGACTGTCTGCGGGATATATGCCTGTCCTACCTGGGTCTGCACGAGCATAAGGATACCAACGATGAAATGAAGCATGATTTCCTCCCATCTGCGGTCAGAATTGTACACTGACTCAAGACACCGCAGACTGCCTGACCTGTATCTTGTACCTATAGTGCAAAACTTTCGATATTGCCACAGGTTGCAGAAAAACGACATGTAAAGTTCAGTTCACATCATCCCGCTATACCGTGAGTAACCAAACAAGACAGTTGTGCTTCAGTGATGGCGATGAATATGCTATGGTTCGCCCCCATGGAAGAGATGTCCGAACCTCTCATCGTCACGGAAAACCTGCGCAAGAGCTATGGCGATACCGAAGTCCTCAGGGGAATCGACTTTTCCATGAAAGAAGGTGAGATCGTCGCCGTCATGGGCCGCAGCGGTTCCGGCAAGACCACCTTCCTCAACGTGCTGGGCGGACTGGACTGCCGGTTCAAAGGCAAGGTCATGATAGACGGTCTGCTCCTGCGCGACCTCCCGGATGTACGACTGGCCTCATTCCGTTCGGAAACCATTGGTTTCGTGTTTCAGAACTTCCAGCTCCTCCCCCATCTGAACGTTCTGGAGAACATTGCTCTGCCGGCCTTCTTCACAGATTTCGGACAGGATCCCACGAGCCGGGCACTCGAGCTCCTGGAGGCAGTGGGACTCCCCGAATTCGCGGACTCCCATCCTGCCGTACTGTCTGCCGGACAGAAACAGCGTGTTGCCATAGCAAGGGCCCTGTTCAACGGTCCGAAGCTGCTGCTATGCGACGAGCCCACCGGCAACCTGGACTCTGCCACAGCCGGCGACACGGTATCCCTCTTCAGGCGCATCAACGACGAGGAAGGCGTCTCTATTCTCATCGTCACCCATGACACAATAGCTGCTAGGGCTGCCGATCGTGTGCTCGAGATGAAGGACGGACTTCTCGAGGAGGTGACCGGTGACTAGACGTTACCTGGCCTTCGTGCTTGCAGACACACGCAGGAACTGGAAACGCCTTGCAGTGTCGTCCATCGGCGTCATCATCGGAATCTGGGCCTTCACGCTGTTCTTCGCATTCGGTATCGGCCTGGATAGGTTCCTGGAAGGACAGGTGTTCCCATGGGACAAAATAGTTGTCGTTCCTGCCAGAGCCAGCATGGACACATGTCCGGATGACGATTACCTAGACGATTCAGGCACATTCGGAACTCTTTTGCCATTTGCCCCGAAGACACGAAAATTTTCTGTCATCACTGATGAGGTGGTAAATATCATCAAACAGCGACCCGAGGTCAGGGAGGCATATCCTAAAATGAAGGCCTCCTTCCCTGCCACGCTGGTGGGTGGACGTCATGCACTTAGCCTACCCTACGAGCTCAAGACAGTGCTCTTCATAGACGGCATCCCGGCAGACGAAGTGGTACACTGCTCTTCCGAAGAGGCACGTCAAGACATGGCATTGCCATCCAGCAAGAGACGCTGCGAAGTGAAAGCTCCTTACAGTTTCAAGGATTTCGGGAAAGAAGACAGCTCCCTCCCCTCGTGTCGTACCGACACCGACTGTCCAAAAGGCACCTTCTGTGCCATCAATGCCAGACCTGGCACCTCCACGGGGCATTGCTATCATCCTATTCCGGCAATCATATCTCCGTACCTACTCGAAATTTGGAATGGTTCCGTTGCCCCGGCCCACGGTTACCCGCGCATAGATCCCTCCTCTCTGGGCAACTTCCTCGGTCTCACGGTACGTGTTTACCTGGGCTCGTCGGTATTCTCCACGATGAAAGGATCCGGCCATCCCATCATGCGGCGTTTCCAGCTGGTGGGAGTCTCTGACAAGGCACTGGATCTCGGAGTAACCATACCCATGGGTTACATAAAACGGTGGAGTCGCATATTTAAGGATTCTGGCAACGCCCGCCCTGGTGGCACACCGGCACACACCTACTCGTCCCTCGTGGTAAGGGTCAAAGACAAGCGCTCCATCTCCCAGTTTCTGGCTTTCATCAAAAGTATGGGACTGTCCTACGAGGAATCCAAGGCAGAGACGGCAGGACTGGCGGTCACCATAATAACTGCCATACTTCTTTTCATATCAATAGTTATGATACTCATCGCCGCCATCAACATAGCCCATACCTTCTATACCATCGTGGCCCAGCGCAGGCGCGAAATTGGAGTTCTGCGGGCCATTGGAGCCTCTCGCAGAGACATTGCTGCACTATTCGTTCTCGAAGGAACGATACTCGGCGCTCTTTCCGGTCTTCTGGGTATCACACTCGCCTTGCTCACTTCAACTGGGGTCGACTGGATTCTCGCCAGTGCAGTGCCCGACTTCCCCTTCAAACCGGATACCGTGTTCTCATACCCCGGATGGCTCGTCGTGCTGGCTTTCTCCTTTTCGGTGATAGCCGCTGTGATAGCGGCCTACCTGCCTGCCAGGGCTGCCTCTGCTGTGGAACCGTCAGAGGCACTTTCAGTAATGGTATGAACATGGAACTGTACGTGCATCTCGATACGACCCAGGGTGAGATGGTGGCAAGACTACTCAGGGACGAGGTTCCGGCCGTAGTAAGGCATTTTCTGCAGCTGGCCACGGGTGCCCCCCCATGGCTTCATCCCGGAGATGGACGGATGCATTCCGACCCGTTCTACAGGGATATGCCCATCGTTGCAGCCGGAGACGGCATAGTTCAGACAGGCTGCTGGCGCGGTGACGGCACCGGTTTCATCCCCCCTGCCGAGCCATACGAAGATCCACCTACCCGTTCACACGTGCGCGGTGCCGTATCCATGGCAAGGGCAGGATTTCGCAGATACGGGGCGCAGTTTTTCATATGCACCATGCCCATGCCCCATCTGGATCCTCTGTTCACGGTATTCGCCATACTCACCGAAGGTCATGATGTCTTGGACCGACTCACAACCGCAGACAGGCTGATACGGACATGGGTGGAAGAATTCTGAACCTCTCCAGTGAATTCAAAAGACTGAAGGGCCGTACCCGTGCCCTAGACACTGCCATCCGTCTCATGTCGGCCATGGCCAAGGTTCTGGACACAGACAAGGGAATCGAAATAGAATCTGTCCATATCTCCGGAATATCATTCGATAATCTAATGGAGCCAGGCATATCGTGG
>JALWFW010000363.1 GCA_027013865.1 Polyangiaceae bacterium
CGGCGCACTGGCAGATGTTCGTCAACGACTTGCGTGCCAAATGGAACAACGCCCTGGCAACCCTCGGCGGCATCATTGAGCGAATGCGCGCCACTGTAGCACAAAAGTTCCATGCCATTGTGGAACGTATCCGCAGCATCTTTCACATTGACTGGGGTGGTATCGGTCGCGACATCATCAACGGTATTGTGCGGGGCGTTACCGGTGCGGCGAGTATGCTTTGGGGCGCACTCAAGAACCTGGCCGCAAACGCGCTCAGCGCCGTAAAGGGGGTGCTCGGTATTCACTCGCCGAGCGCCGCCTTCGAGTACATCGGTATACAGAGCGGCGAGGGATTCCTCCGCGGTGCTGAGCAGCGGCTGCGCGCGGTGCCATCCCTGTTCAGCGGTATTGCGTCGCGGGTGGCGTCTGGGATGCGAGGTGGCGACACCGCAGCCGCCGCGGCTGCTCCGGTGTATAACATCACGATCAACAATCCCGTAGGCGAACCGGCCGAGACCAGTCTGCGCAACACGATGCGGCGATTGGCCTACCTGGGGCCTGCCGCGGCCTCAACGGCTTGAGGTGGGTTATGTGGTATTTTCGCGGGCAACACTTAGCAACGGTGGCCAACGGCGGCCTGTACGAGGTCGAGGATCTTTATGACGATGGCTGGTTCACGTGGGCTGGCCGCCCTCCGCGGATTATCTCCCGAGTAGGGAGACCGCGCGTTACGCATTGGCCGGACCAGCGGAAGGTGGGGTTGGGGCTTGTCGTCGCTGCCGATAACGTGGGCACTTTTGAAACGCGTCTTATGACGCTTCGTGCGCTGGTAGGCTCCGATGTGGGTGTTCTGCGACACGAACTCAAAAACGGTTGGGTTTTGGAGATGCAGGCACGCCTGAACAACTGGGACTTGCGTACAGAGAGTGACCTGGTTGCGAAGGTTTCTCTGGAGTTCATCAGTGTGGAGGAGCCGTTTTTCCGGCGCGTGACGCCAGAAGCCGCTACCGATGCGCAAGTTGCGGAAGACGAGAGCACCGTCGACTTCGTACATCACAATCCGGGCCTTACCGACCGCGGCATGGTCATCCGGTTTCGCGGCCCTGTTACCGATCCAACACTGTGGAACTTTACGCTGGGCCCGGATGGAGAATTGTATTTTGGATACCAGGGGAGCATTCCCGAGAATGACTATATCGAGTTTGCCGTAGGCAGCCGCACCGCACGGTGGAAAAACGGCAACGAGGCCGACGCAACGCGTATTGTCCACTCTGGAGATAAGTACTGGTTTGTCCTGGCCAATGGCGACAACGTACTGCGCTACGGCGGCTCCGGGGTCGAGCCAGCAGCCGTGACGATCATTCAGCAGCCCCCGTTTTAGAGAGGTGTTGTCATGAGTTACCCCGAACTTCCCGGACGTGCGATGCCGTACCACGAAGACGGCACAGTTGTTAAACTGGTGCGCGTAGGCGCCGGTGTGATTCATGCCTTCACCGATGTGGAGATGGCCGAGATCAACGATTATGACTACGACGACTGGGGGTTTGACCCGGGCGGGTCGTATCCAGACTCCTACATCGTCTTTCACTTTCCGGAGAAGCGCCACCTCCGCGGCGTCTTTGCCTACGGGTACGGTTTTACGCGGTGCTGCAATTGTTACGCCTGGAATCCGGTACGCACGATCGAGGGGTCTAACGATACGACGAACGGGATCGACGGCACCTGGGAGGCGGCCAACTTCTCCGGCTGTGGTGACTACTACAACGACGGCGAGATTCCCTTCGATCTGTGGCGGTATCCTTGCGCGGCGCAGTTTCCCAACGACAATGCGTACCGTACCTGGCGTTTGTCGTTTCAGAACCCCGACTGCGACACCTCCGTTCGCTACCGGGCCATCATTCACTTGTACGGGCACAAAGCCGCAGGAGAGACTCCCGACGACATCCTGTGGGTGGATCCGGATACCGGTACCGAGTTGTCGCTACCACTGAACTTTCACGCAGTGCCTGCCGGGTCTTCGAGTGTGCTCTCGG
>JALWFW010000364.1 GCA_027013865.1 Polyangiaceae bacterium
GGGATTTTCCGCTTACGTAGACGCTCAGTAAAACAGGTGGTAGTACGCTCTTCGGAGAACACGTCAGGGTCGGCGCCTTGGAATGGTGGCAGGATATCGAGGGGTAAACGTTAGGGGTGGCAGCCGGGAGCTCTGTTATAGGTGGCGCCTTGGAATAGTGACAGGCTTTTAGAAGTCGACGTTACACCATGCCTTTCGAAAGAAACGTCAGGGCTGGCATCTCGGGATGTTGGGTTTTGCTTTGTCCGGCAATGCCCTGCCGATCTTCTAGCATGGCTTAGATTCGGATTTATTTCCCTGTACTAACAGCCTTAGCCTCGTTTCCTTAGGATGGATAGGTAGCTATTCTTGCAAAAAGTTCAATTAAAACAGCTAGTTAGACGCCGGTAAATCATGATTCGGGAAACATGTGATGTAAAGATGAATACAAGCCGGTAAACTATGGAATTGTTGTCACTTCGTCCATTGACTTGCAGGAATTTCTTCATATGATAACGCCCCTAATGTGGGGACCCCCATGGCCGGTATAAGATTTTCCATAGACGAGCTCGCAGGTCGCGGGCTGGATATAATGTACGATCCTGCTGAAACTCTCGTGAGTGAACGGCTGGGGTCTCAGGGCCATGAGGGCGCCGGACACGAGATTCATGTCCGTCTACGTGCTGAACGAAGCGGCGAGATGATCTCCGTAAACGGTGAGATCTCTGGTCACGTTACAGCGGTATGCTCCAGATGTCTTGGGCCTGTTCCCATAGATGTGACTTCCCGCTTCCATTTGGTGCTCCTTCCCCAGCATGAGCTGCCGGAGGAGTCCGAAGACGACGAGATCGAACTTGAACCCGATGATCTCGATACAGCCTTCTATTCCGGTGGAGTTGTTAATCTGGAGCAGCACATATGGGATCAGATTCTTTTGGAGATTCCCATGCAGCCGCTGTGCTCTCCTTCATGTCCCGGACTACAGTACGACCGTTCCGGGCTTGAGGAATTTGAAGAGATCAAACGCGAGGAGGCGCGTAAAAATTCGCCTTTCGCGGGATTGAAGGATGTCTGGCGCAGTGACCAGGCAGGTAACAGCAAGAACGAATAGTTTTGATTTGGTGAGGTGAGAAGATGGCGGTACCCAAGCAGCGTCAGTCCAAGATGAGACGGGATAAGAGACGTGCCCAGCACGATAAGATGAGTGCACCCAACCTAGTGAAGTGCCCCGAGTGTGGAGAGCCCATGCTGCCCCACAGGGCATGCCCTTCCTGCGGTTATTACAAGACCCGTGAATATGATAGCCTGAAGATGGGCCGATAATCTAGTGCCATGCCGGGTAAGATCATAGCAGGAGCCGATCACGGCGGCTTCCGTCTCAAGCAGTACCTTGTGGACGTACTGCGGGAGTGGGGCTATGAAGTAGAAGATGTCGGGGTATTTTCCGAAGACTCAGTAGACTATCCTGACATCGCCGATAAACTGGCCCGCAGAGTCCTGGAGGTTGAGGGATCACGCGGTTTGCTCCTGTGCGGAACGGGTATAGGAGTTTCGATTGCCGCCAACAAGGTAGACGGTATTCGCGCAGCACACGTGTCAGATCCCTACAGCGCAGCCATGGCAGCCGCTCACAACAACGCCAATGTATTGGCCATGGGTGGCCGTGTGGTGGGCCCGGAACTGGCGAAGTCCATTCTCAAGGCCTATCTGGACACTCCCTTTGAGGGAGGACGACATCAGCGCAGGGTTGACAAAATCATGGCACTGGAGCACAAGTAATGCATGAAGTGCCCCAGTTGTGGCTGTAAAGATACTAAAGTCGTTGATTCCCGTCCTAGTCGTGACGGCCACTCCATCAGACGCAGGCGGGAGTGCCTCAAATGTAGCCACCGCTTCACGACATATGAATATGTGGAGCGTACCCCTCCCATGATCCGCAAAAAAGATGGCAGGCGGGAACCGTTCGATCGCGAAAAACTCCTTAGAGCCATAAAGATTGCATGCACCAAAAGGCCCGTTCTCCCTGAGGTGATGGAAGACATAGTTTCAGGGGTTGAAGCGCGCATGGATGCACTCGAAGTCAAGGAGATAGACTCGAGCCGTATCGGTAACTTAGTGCTAGATGAACTCATGAAGGTGGACGAAGTCGCTTACGTGCGTTTTGCTTCGGTTTACAAGGAATTCAAGAACATAGATGAATTCGTCAGGCTCATAGAGGATTTCTCCAGTCGCCTCACATCCGGTAAGAATTCCACATCTACCACATAGCCGTGTTGCATCATATCGTCATGGCCTGAGGGCGTTCCCTGGTATCTTTTTCAGGGTCAACCCCTTGCCATCGTACCAATCGTAATTATAGAGAAAACCGCCCGCGGGGCTGAGACTTCATGTCGGGGTTGACAGTCGCGTGTGGGTGATTACGTTAGGTGTAGCAAAAATGCAACACCAAAAATTAAAGTTAGGAGGCGAATCATGGGAAAAATCATCGGCATAGATCTGGGAACCACCAACTCTGTTGTGGCAGTAATGGAGGGTGACAGCCCGAAAGTACTTCCCAATGAAGAAGGTGGACGCACTACACCATCAGTGGTGGCTTTTGACGAGAACGGCGAGATTCTCGTGGGTACACCGGCCAAACGTCAGGCCATAACAAACCCCGAGAATACCGTTTATTCCATAAAACGTTTCATGGGTATGCGCTATGACGAGGTCATGGAAGAGGCCAAACGCATGCCATATAAGGTTGTAAAAGGGCCCCACAACGACGCCCGTGTAGACATCAGGGGTAAGGAATATGCTCCTCCGGAGATTTCAGCCCAGATACTGCGTAAGCTCAAGAAAGCAGCAGAGGATTACCTGGGAGAGGAAGTCACTGATGCCGTGATAACCGTACCCGCGTATTTCAACGATTCACAGCGTCAGGCAACCAAGGATGCCGGCAGGATAGCCGGTCTCAATGTACGGCGCATCATCAACGAGCCCACGGCAGCCGCCCTAGCCTATGGACTGACTAAGAAGGGTCAGGACATGCTGGTGGCAGTGTATGACTTCGGTGGCGGTACGTTCGATATCTCCATACTCGAGATTTCCGAAGGCGTGGTGGAAGTGCTCTCTACCAACGGTGACACCCATCTGGGTGGTGATGACGTGGACAATGCCATCATGGATTGGCTGATGGAGGAGTTCAAGAACGATACAGGCATCGACTTCAAGAACATGGACTCCAGCGATCAGCAGGTAAAAATGGCTATTCAGCGTCTCAAAGAGGCTGCCGAGAAAGCCAAAATAGAGCTTTCCAGCCGTCTTGAGACCGAGATTCATCTGCCATTCCTCTATGCAGATGCCTCTGGTCCCAAAAACCTGCAGAAAAAACTGACCCGTGCCAGGTTCGAAGAGATGATCAAACCCATTGTGCAGCGGACTATTGAGCCCTGCAAACTGGCATTGAAGGATGCCAAGAAGTCCGTCGGAGACATCGATGAGGTCATCCTGGTTGGCGGTTCTACGCGTATTCCTTTGGTTCAGGAGATGGTGAAGGACTTCTTCGGCAAGGAGCCCGGTAAGTCCGTTAACCCCGACGAAGTGGTGGCCATGGGAGCTGCCGTCCAGGGTGCCGTGCTGTCAGGAGATGCCAAGGACATCCTCCTTCTCGACGTGACCCCGCTCTCCCTGGGAATCGAGACGGAAGGTGGTGTCATGACCGTTCTTATTCCGCGCAACACCACGATTCCGGCGAAAGAGTCTAAGGTTTTCTCCACTGCAGCCGACAATCAGACCCAAGTGGAGATCCACGTACTTCAGGGCGAGCGTCCCATGGCGCGGGACAACCGTACACTTGGCAGGTTCCTGCTGGACGGCATACCTCCAGCACCGCGCGGCATACCGCAGATCGAGGTTACCTTCGACATAGACGCCAACGGTATTCTCAACGTTTCGGCTATGGACAAGGCGACCGGTCGCAAACAGCACATCACCATCACGTCTTCGTCCGGACTCAGCGAGGCTGAGATCCAGAAGATGGTGGAAGAAGCCGAGCGCAACGCCGAGGAGGATCGTAAACGCAAGGAGCGTATCGAGGCGCGTAACAGACTCGATCAGTTGATCTACACCGTTGAAAAACTCCTCAAGGACAGCGGTGACAAGATTCCGGAAGACCAGAAGGGCAAACTGGAAGAGGTAGTCAAGGAATCCAAGGATATGCTCGAATCAGCAGAGAAGGACGAGCTGGACAAACAGTTCGACAAACTGACCCAAGAGGTCAACGAGGTCTCCAAATATCTTTATGAGGCAGCCGCAGGCGAGGCTCAGCAGGGAGCTTCCCAGGAGCAGGGTGCTTCCAAGGATTCCGAAGACGTCATCGACGCCGACTTCGAAGAAGAGTAATCCATTCGTTAGGGCGTCATAAGCTTATCCGTAAGGGCCATCCTTTTTGGGGTGGCCCTTTTTTTTTGATAACTTCATGGGGTTAAAGTCAGTCTTAAAATGTGCCGTAGTGACACCACAGGTATGACTACTGAGGCCAGCTGTCACGTATTTTCGAGGTAGGTGCATGGCCTGTATCTTACATCTAAGCCGAGACTGCGAGTCAGGTAATTGAATTCTGCAATTTCGAGAATTCCGGTTCCAGGTATCCGTGGGGGCTTCAACTTGGATGAGAGGCGGTGGATTTGTAAGTGAAGGCGGCTGCAAGTAGATAGATCTCCTTGTTTCAAAGAAACATGTTTTTTTCGGTGCTGATCTTGCTTTCCTGATCGACCGTTCTTCAGCCTGCTCGTTTGGGTTGAGGGTAGGTTTCGCCGGGAGAGTCAGGCTTTTAATTTTTGTCTGTCTGGATCTTATTGCCTGCTGCTCCGTAAGGGCTCTCAAACCGGAACCAGCCGTCTACCAAAGAGATGATTCCAATCGGACTCAAGGTTTTTTCAAAAACGCTCAAATCCTTGATGCTGGCGAATTTCAGACGTGTCGCCTTGGTGGCCACAGGTGGCCTCATCTAAAACTTGAAACTGAGTAATCGGGTACAAAGCTCAGTAGTCTCCGTTTTGGGTGATGGAAGCGGCGGATCTCCATCTTGACTCAACTGGATAGACTCCACACCCAAGGTCCTGATGAGTCAGTCTCACCACAACCAACTTAATAGCCAGTTAATCCCTGACCTAAAGTGGCGCCCTGCACCCCAAAAGACCCTTCATAAGACACCTATGAGCCTCACATATACTGATGACGCGTACTGTGAGACTCAGATGGCATCTTCCACGAGCTCCTTTGTGCTGTACAGGCCACGTACACAGCCCAATTCCCCCTGCTCACTTCCTTTGTCCTTGCCATTTATGCACACTGCGTGCCAAGATTAGATGCATGCGTAACCACTTGTAATCACAGCACTATTTCAAATAGATCTTCTGCTCTCCTACTGACTCGATCCAAGTTGGACACCAGGAAGTTCCTAAGTACGCGCGCAAACCCTTGATACTGGCGGATTTCAGGTGTGTTGCCTGGGTGGCCACAGGTGGCCACGGCTAAAATCAGCCACTTTTTTGATATTTCTCCTTTATTTCAGGATGTTAGCGGGCTTGCGCCCTTCTGCGGGGTGTCCAACTTAGATGAAAGGTGCAGATTCGCACGACGGAGCGCCTGCGAGATGGTACGCAAAAGTCTTTTAATATCAGCATGTTATAAGTCTTATAGGCGCTCTTGAATGCTTTGGCATGCATCATGCATATGGTGGGTTTATGACTGGACCGTAGGAGACACAGGGATCCGCCCGCTGGGTGTGTCGCGCGCGCATCTAGTGGGGGTGGTGGAAGATCCGCCGAAATTCACATAACACCTCACCCGCACCCGGGGTGAGAACGCTCGCTTTGCACATACTGTGGTGTTGCTTGCCGGACGCCGGCGCTCTGCCCGGCTTCGGGCTTGGCCTGCCGGATGGGGTGGCTGGCGCTGTTAGGCTTCAGACCGTCTGGAGTGGTTCGGCTTCAGATGACCCGCTGGGCTTTTGGGCCCCGCCAGCGCTAGCCCGCCAGATGGGCGTTGGGCTGTCTGGCTATGCCTGGTTTTGTGCTAGTCCGTCAGGCTTTTCGGTCTGGCCGCCGACATCGTGTGTGCAGGGCGACTGACGTTTTTTTCACCCGGGATGCTCGTGGGGACGTGAGAGGCTTGTCCGCGAGTCCGGTGGCTGCCGGTGGTGGCGGCGGGGGCGGGCCCATCTTTGATGGG
>JALWFW010000365.1 GCA_027013865.1 Polyangiaceae bacterium
TGTTGACACACACACACACACACACACGCATACACACACACACACACACGCGGGCGCGCGCACGGCAGTCACCACTTACAAGGATCCAACAAAAGTGCAACCAGCGTTCCGAAAGTGCTTGCTGAGTGGTCCGTCCGCCTTGCCTAATCCGATTGCAATCTGAGGCAGGATAAAATGGCCATCCTCCAGGCACGCGACAATACGAATCCACAGCAATCCTGATGGCACAACACCAGCAGCCCCATCACTGCATCTGAACATTAAAACTCCATCACCACCATCATCATCATCACCATCATATTCCTCCTCCTGCACTGACCACCGACCCAGCTCAACAAGCAGCAGCATCTGGAGCCCCAGCAGCCGGCTGACCTAGCTGGAAAAAAAGGGACGGCAGCCAGACTGGAGCGATCCTGGCTGCGGTTGGTAGGGAAAGAAGGAAACCGGTCATGGAAGACTCATCCGAGTAACGGATAGTGTTACTCTCTACCGGGCTGCATCATCATCATGGACAGGATTTATACACGGAGCCGAACTTGGCCCTAAAAACACTACCGGGCCATCGAGGAGGCCGTGCAGAGGCGAGGCGGCTCCGACACCCACGCTGTCTGGCTGGTGGTGGCTGCTGCTGCTGCTGCTCAGCCGTGGATTAACCGATACCCAGGCAGCAGAGGTGAGAGATAAAATGGCATTCAGTTCTGCTGGGCCGCCACCGACCGACTCCTATTATAACGCGGTACTGCGGGGGCAGCTTGTCGCGGACGTGCTGCACTATTCTTGGAAGTACTGACGCCCTGCAACCTGTTTCTGAACCGGTACTTGAACAAGTGTAAACAGAAACACCTATACGTGTGGAGGTGTGTGCGTGCGTGAGGGAACGACAGCAACGACAATCGTCCAGTGTGAACTTACCACCGTCTTAGTGATTTCTGATCGACTCTCTTAGCAACTACCCACACAATTACTTATCCCCATCCAACACCTGTCGGGGATGGGCTGTTGGCGTTAGAACACAGCTTCACACAGAGACCCGAGGAGTGAAACATGCTTGTATAGATCTACATTTAGTCCATCTAGATATAAATAGCATACCCAACACATACAACCTGCAAACAGACTGATGACATATTACTACACAGCTAGCCAGGAGGTGCTCTGCTAATGAATGACTGCTTCAATCACCACACACACACACACACACACACACACGTGGCTATATACACAGCTTGCTTTGGGCTTGCATAATAGCCTAAACCTGCTGTGAACTGATCAGTGTTTACAGCCTTAGCAAAAATCTCATGTCAAAAACATTCAAGGATAATTTCTGGATCAAGCAGAACATTCATACTTAGTTTTAATTAATACATATATTTACAGGAATACCAGCTTTCCCCAACATTTAACCTCAGTATCTATGCTATAACCTAATGACGTATCCAAGAGCTCTGCTCCATATCATAAGTAAAATCTATCCTAGCATGTATGACGTTTCGGAACGTGATGAAAGTAAGTAATATATAAAATGGGGTCTATACACAATCCAAATCATTTCCAGACCAGTGGTTTGTAGCGAAGCACAGAGACACACCACTACGTCACAAAGGTGCTGTGTGTCCATGTTTGCATTCAGTATTTACACCTCACACGACGGCTTGTGTTAGAGAACTGCGTATGCATTACAAATAAAGTTATGCAACCAGTGCACAATTATAATGGAACAAACTACAATGCTGCCCCATTTGTCCAAGACACTGCATGCAGATGTCTTCAGTAGAGTGGTGGTAAATGGGAGCAGGATGGAATGAAGATTTGCAGACCTCGGAACTGTTAAATAATGCTACAGCTGTGACACCTGATGATAGTCATAATACCACTGAATGAGCTGTGCATTAAATAAACATCTGCCATGCACCCAACCCCCCCAAAAAATATTTTGCCAAACTGTTGTTCACATTACAGCAATGCTGAATTCTTACTTACTGAATATAACACATAGACTGCTAACCTTCTGG
>JALWFW010000366.1 GCA_027013865.1 Polyangiaceae bacterium
ATCTGTTTTTTGTTTTGCTTCTTCTCCTGCATGTACGTGTTGACAGAGTGTTCCGACAGGTTCATTTTGTTGCTGAATATTATTTACCATTAGCAAGTTAAACCGAAAATTAAAATATTCAAAAATTTACACAGTTCTGAAATATAAAAATCTATGTGCACGTGTTTGTGTGTGTTTAGCGTGTGTGTGTGTGTGTGTGTGTGTGTGTCAGACCAGTGATGGTATTGGTGATATAACCAATCAATTGTTTTATTTCGCCGCAGAGTGAATGACGTGGTACAAGTACAAAAAGCCAAACAAAAATTTCACGACGGCGACTCTGGAGATCAGCTGGGAGCAAACTGGAACGCGACAGTAGACAGATTACTAGGTCCGAGCAGCCGACTAGCGGACTGGCGAAACAGTAGCCGCTCTCGTCAGGAGAACCACCAGAATACCTTCAATCCGGATAAGGAGGACTACACGAACGCCGAGATGAACGAATTCGACGAAAAGGGCTGGGCCCACATCCACCAGGCGGCCTACCAGGGGTACGTAAAGTCTCTGGGCCGATTCGTCAGCACCGATCCGGACCAGCTTGAGTTGGAGACGACCGATGATCTCCATTCGACGCCGCTTCTGCTGGCGGTGATGAGCGGCAATCTGGATACGGTCAAGTGTCTCGTCGAGCTAGGGGCCCGAGTACACGCGACCAACTCGCAGAACCACGGCGTGGTCGAGCTGTGCGCCTTCCGGCAGTCGATCCCGATCTTGGAGTACTTCATCGAGTTGAACGACGAGAAGCTGCCCGTCTGGAAGAACCTGATCCGCTTCCTGGCCTCCGAGCTGGACAAGGAATGCGAGGAGGCGGCCAAGTGTCTCCGGATCATGACCGAACCGACTCCGGACGGCATGAATCCGAACTGGAGGCCGCTGTTCGAGAACGGCGTCGTTCCGGCGATCGCCAAGATCATCAAAGGAGGCGTCGGAGATCAGGCCCGAGTCGCCACCATCCAGCTGCTGCTGAACTTGCTGCCGGCGGCCGAGGTGAAGGAGCAGTTCATCGGTTTGGGAGGGATGGCGGCGTTGGTCCGACTGCTGAAGGCGAGCGCCACGCAGGTCATCAAATACGCCACCGAGGCCATACACGCACTGGCCACAGATCCGCAGTACGCCGAACTGGCCGTCAGAGACGGCGTCATTCCGGCGCTGATACGCGTCGTACAGAACGTGCGAGACGCGGACTGCATGACGCAGGTGATGATCGCTCTCGGTACGATCGTCAGCGACAACCCGTCGCACCAGCAGACCGTGAACTCGTATCCGGGTGCCGTGCAGGCGGTCGTCGGCCTGTACGAGGACCAGACCCACAAGCAGCTGCTCATCGCCCTGACCGACTGCATCGCCAAGATCGCGGCGGGCAGCGAGACCAACCAGAACGCGTTCGTCAACGAGGGCGTCGCCAATCCGATCATCAACCTGATCCGGAGCAAGAGCATGGACCTGCAGCTGTCGGGAGTCGCCTGCGTGCACCGGCTCGTCGACGGCAATCCGCACACGCAGCGCATCGTCGTACAGGTCGGCGTCGTCCACCCGATGATGCAGCTGTTGAAGAAGTCGCGCCAGGCCAACGTCCAGGAGCTGACGGCCGGGGCGCTGTGGGCGCTCGCTGGGGGCGACGTCGAGGAGAAGCGCTCCATGGCCTCGATGATGGGAGTCCAGTTGGTGATCGAATTCCTCAGCTCGCTGTCCGACATCCTGCACTACATCGGGTCGGAGGCGATGGCCGTGCTGGCATCGGGTCCGCTCGGCAAGCAGGACGCCATAGCGCAGGCCAACGGGGTACACCCTTGTGTACGGCTGCTGCGCGCCGACAAGGAACACATTGTACTCAGCGTCATCAGGACGATCAGCAATCTGTGCGTTGCCACCGGATTCGTGCCTCAGCCTCGTAACCAGACCACGGTGGCTCAGTCACGTGGCATCAAGCTACTAGTAGCGCTGATGGTACACTCGAAGAACGAATACATAC
>JALWFW010000367.1 GCA_027013865.1 Polyangiaceae bacterium
CAAATAATAACTAGATGTCCAAACTACCTAAACAACAACAACAACAGCAGCAGTAGCAGCATTATCAGCAACAACAACAACAACAACAACAGCGATACGTGTATCAGCTTTAGACGATCACTTAACTGGCACGCGTATAGGTGATTAGTACTGATTACTGCATACCGTTAGTGTCCTAACAATATCCATGCTTAAATATACCGGATCCGGAACAAGGCCATCCCATTCACTATCGACGCTGATGTACTGCGATCGTAATGATCCATGCTAGAACGCGTACACTACCGACAAACTGAGCAGAGCAATTACGACTTGCAGTTACAAACGATGCCATCAAGGCGGACTCCAAGCAAGTAAATACTTCGAAATTTCAGAAGTCTATCAACTGTGCACCGAACGCATAACGGCGATGCAGACCAACTACAACATTGGCTAGTGAACGTTAGTTTGAAACGTACGCGTGAATGACAAAAGCTACGACTGAAGCTGACAGAAACTGGACAACGAGAACAAATCTAGACAGATATTTACTATAAATGTACACAGCCTAGTACAGTTACACGAAGCGACTCGATACTAGACGAAGACAGCTCTTCATACCATCCAATCGCAACGAAACAGCTATAAATATACAACAACTACGCTTACGTATATGTATATATGTGTGTGTATATGTACGAAGAAAGATACATATACCACCGACATGCCAGCCACATAATGACCACACCGACCACTAGAACTACGGATGCCAAGACAAGAAACACCGACATCGACTAAGACTTAAGTGGTACATACACGGTTCTGCCGTCGGCCGAGACGCTCTTCTCGCAGTTGTGTTTCGACTTCATGTGCCAGTTCATCGAGTTCCGCTGGCGGCACGAGTAGTCGCAGAGCTCGCACTTGATCGGCTTCTCGTCGGTGTGCTGCATCCGGTGCACCTTGAGGTGCTTGCTCTCGCGGAAGCTCTTGTCGCAGCCGTTGAAGTTGCAGACCAGCGGCCGGTGCTCGGTGTGCAGGATCTGGTGGTTGCGCAGCGCCGACGAGCTGTCGAAGCGGCGCCGGCAGCCCTCCTCCGGACACTGGTACTTGGCCGGCACCTTGAGGTGTACGCGCCGGATGTGGTTCTTCAGCGCGCACTTGCTGTGCACCTTCGACGCGCAGTTCTCGTACGGGCACTCGTAGTGCGGCGGTCCCTCCTCGCTGTGCCGGAGCAGGTGCTGGTTCAGGCCCGTCCTCGTCGCGTAGCCCTTGCCGCAGATGAAGCAGACGTGGTCCTTCAGGCCGCCCATCTCCTTGCCGTGTGTCGACAGCATGTGGCCCTGGAGCTCGTTCATCTTGTCGGTGAAGAAGCTGCAGCTGTCGCAGTAGAACTGCGTCATCTGTTTGTGCTCGCGAATCCGGTGCTCCCACATCTTGGTGGCGCTGTCGAAGTTCTCGTTGCACACCTTGCACGGGAAGAACTTCGGCGCGACGAGGTACTTGAGCTTGAATTTCATCATGGACGCCTGGTGGTCGGAGCCCTGGCCGAGGTTGGCCATCGCGACGGGAGTCATGACCAGCGTCCGGCCTTCCGAGCTGACGGCGGATGGCGTCTCGCAAGAGGAGACACTGGACGATACCGTCGATGGTTCGTAGCTTGGACTGCGAGTCCCATTGGCCGAGCCGTAATCCCGTTCCGGCGAGACATCGATGGTGAGCCTCTCGCTCAGTCTGTCCGAATCGTCGGCTGCCTTCGTCGATATTTTGCCGTCGGCGCCCACCATCTCCTCCTTTGGCGACAGGTCCTCGATCTGGACGGACATGTTGAGGGGAAACTCGCTCGGCTTGTTCTGCATCTTCAACATCAGCATGTGAGGCGCGTCCATCAGACTTCTTTCGCTCGTATTGTCGCTCGGCGCGCAGCTCGGAGGCCTGCTGCTGCCCACACTGGCACCGCTGCTGCCCTCCGCCGCCGTCATTGAAGTACCACCTAGCGGACTGCTGTTCGAGCTGTTGAAGGGCATATTAT
>JALWFW010000368.1 GCA_027013865.1 Polyangiaceae bacterium
TCAGGTAACACTTGGTTTAGAACCCGGTTCTGCGATGGTGGCAGGACGTCACACTATCGACTCTGCTCTGGGTGCCGTAAATACAGATAATATGACAGGGCTGGGTAGTCAGGCGGACGGATAGGCAGACCTATGACGAATTTGGTGATTATACAACGATACTTATATGTAGGACTGTACCTATTGGTGGTTACGCAAAACGTACAAGCTGCCAGATGTCTTACACGTTCGTAAACAAACTGAAACACACCAGACACACACCGACACACACCGACACACACACACACACACACACACGGCAGCAGTCGGCGGCTGAGACTGACAGCGCACATATGTAACCGACAGACAATAGCGTCAGTGACAATAAGCGGACGTGTGACATTAACATTTAGATTCGCTTTTTGTTTCCACCTCTACACCTGTCCGACAAGTGATTTACAGGCGGCTCTGATGGCTCATCGAACCGGGCCCTGCTTATATAGAAAAATGGCGTGCCGGGCGTGCGCCGGCTCAAAATCGAATACGCTTCCAGTTCGAACGTGAAACTGTGGCCCCACTGACAGGTGATACATTATCACTGTTATCATTCAAAATACTGAACTCATCAATAATGATGCTCGCTGTCCTTTCTCCGAGCCACTTAATCATGTTTTTCTGCCTCGCGGCCATCTGGCGTACGTAACGGCATTAAACTAAATAGAATAGAAGTTTTGCGTAAATACGTGCGTACGGATACGGCCAGCCCCTCGCTGGTGCCGACCGAGCGCTCACTAAGAGCTAGGCGTCGTTCCGTAAGAAAGATACTTGCAGGCGGAGTGTCGTGCCGTATTGCTACTGTCGACCGACCAGGCAAATTTGCATAATGCTTATATTAGTTAGTTGGTTTTTTGTCGGCGTAGCATCATTTGTTCTGGTAGGAAGATCTACGGTCTAATGCAGTGTTGAAGGCTGCTGTTTTTAAATTAGGTAGATCATTGGGTGTCGGAAGGAACGCTGACACTGGCGTACTTGACTTGGGGCAGTGGTATAATCCGATGTGGTTATTAACAATTAAGTAACATTCGAAGGATCCGATGCACGAACTGTAGCTGTTCGTTATTCATGATGAACGCTCGTGCATCCGTGCGTGTGTGTTTGCGTTACTTGTCGTTATCCTGTACCTAATTAAGCACAAATAAACACGGAATTTCATGTTTATCAACACAGTTACGAGCTGAAATACTGCCACAAACAAATGCATTTACACTCACACACACACACACACACACACACATACTCGCACAATGTTTACTTACGTACACATTCCCAAATACCGTGACGCTTATAAGTGCAAGTGAATGTAATGAAACTTTGGAATAAAGCCTTACTTTTTAATTACAGATGATGGTAAAGGAGAAGAAGTTGAAGATCAAAACCTGGATATCAGGGAAGCAGCCCTGGCTGATTCAGATTCAGCGGGTGGCAGCCCCGATCCAGGAGGTCCAGCTCTTGAGGGAAACACAATAAACCACAAACAAGACGAGTGCGACAAACTTGAGATGCCAGCCGAACCAGAAACGCTGGCCACCAGTCTAAACGAAAGGGGAGAGAAAGCGAGAGAGCCGGTAATCATAGCGAACCAGCCAGAAGGTAAGCCATCACATGGACGTGGAGAGTCGATAAACGGCATCGTGAAGGATCTGGCCGAGATTGCGGACGAAAACAATGCAAGAGAACGTGCGAAGTCATCAGATGCCGACGGTGATGGAGGAGAGCGAAAGCTAACTTCACAGAACTGTCATTCGTCGGAATCCAGCAGCAAGGAGGTGGCCAGTTCGTCAAACAGTGAGCACAGCAAGGCGGATTGCTCACCGCCGCATCTCACACAGACTGCAGCCGAAGTACTCGGGTTGCCGTCAGCCTCCGAGAAATCGTCGGCCAGCTCAAAAGACGATGAAGAGGAGACCAAAGATATGCCAAGACTTTATCCAGTCGGTGAATGTCCACCGTCGGCGGCGGCGGGCGAACAAACTACAGCCGAGAACGGCGGCAAGGTGACCGGTGGCCATCGTGAGGGCGGCAAATCTAAGGACGCGTTCGTACACAGAATGTATCCCGAACACCGAATGCGCAGTCATCGAGACCACCACGACAGAACTCGTCACCAGAAGGAACACCTTCATAACCACCATCGTGACAACGAGTCCCGTCATAAGCAGCATAGCGATACCTACAAGTATCTTCATCATGATCTGGATCACTTCAGTCCTACCTCTCTGGCCAAGAAGTACGCCGATCTGTTCTCGAACGTGGCAAGGCCAGAAAGTCGCAAAACTCCGGTCAAAGAAGAGAAGTTGTCTAGTCCCGTCTGTACCTCGTACGAGCCACTCCGCGGCATCGCCGATATGGTGAAGGCTGCCGAACACAGGTCTCCTACCACGCCGCATGCCGCCTACCACTCCAAGTTTGGTTACGCGAAGCCCGTTTCCGGGTCACCTTCTTCGCTGGATGCGCTGCACAGGATAGTAGACAAGGAGCGGTCGAGCAGCGAGTGTCGTCCTTCTGTCGTACAGAGCATGAGCAATGCGTACCAGAAGTATCTACCGCTCTCTGCAACTCAGTGCAAGCCCACTACGCCATGCCCGGCCGATAACGATCCCGATAAACCACTGGATCTGTCCATAAAAAACAAAGACAAGAACGATTCTGCAGCTTCGGCTTCGAATAAGAAACAGGACGCTGCCTACGTGCCATATCTGAGCCCTCACTCGGAACTGCCGTCGACGTCGTCGTCTTCTTCGTCGACGCTAGCCAGCCTGGAAAAGAAGTTTGGTGAAGATTCGTTCATGTTCGAGCGGATCGGCAGCAAGCAGTTCAACACGCCGATACGCCAGTTCTACATGTCTGCTTTTGGCATGGGTATCTACAGCACGGCGCTGAACAACTCATACCCGTTCCCGACCTCGCATCCGATGTCGGTGGCACCGCCCTCGCAGACACAGACCTTGCAGGCCAGCAGCAACAGCACGAGCAGCAGGTGTTCCCTGGCGCGGAACGAATCTCCTCTCCGGAAGTCGTCCAGCGCAGGTGGAACATCGACGGCGCACGGCGAAGAGTCCAACAAGTCTTACGTGCCGTCCAAGTTTTTGGAACAGGCGATCAAAGACAGCAAGTCCGACCTGAAGAAGCACACCAACCTCCAGTGTAGCTGCGGTGCAGAGTTCGAGACGCTCTATCAGCTGACGCTGCACCTCCAGGAGACTGGCCATCCGGCCAACGCCACCAAGAACGGCGCGCATCACGACTACCCGAAGTTGGTACGCGGCCAAGACATGTGGCTGAACCACGGCTCCGAGCAGACGAAACAGATTCTGCGCTGTATGCAGTGCGGCGAGTCGTTCAAGTCGCTGCCCGAGCTGACCGTGCACATGATCCAGACGAAGCACTACACGAACATCGTCGGAACGGAGCCGCAAGGCAAAGTGCTGAAGTCGACGAAATCGTCGATGTCGGCGAGTGACTACAGCGACACCGATTCGACGACGCACCACCGATGTCAGAAGTGCAAGGAGCAGTTTGACGACGCCGAGAGCTTGTCCCAGCACCAGGAGAAGTCCGGCCACATGACACCGAAATGCGAACCGGGCACACCGAAAGCCGAGTTCACGCCGCCAAGACCGACTAGCGCCCAGAGCGATAGGGAGACCACCGGATCTGGCATGACGCACAGCAGTAGCAATGGCTCGATAATGCACTTCAAGCGGCGCTTGTTGGAGAGCCTGGGCGGCGCTGGGGACGTCATGGATGACGACAGCCGCGACAGCACGTTCTCGTCGCATTCCGGCACCGAGTCCAGTCGGATCCGGTGTGAGAACTGCAGCGATAAGATCCGGACGGAGCAGTTCGTCGAGCACGTCAGACAGTGTGTGAAGAACTTGCACAGTCCGCGCCACAGTCGCAGCTCTAATCATTCGCCGGTCGAATACAAGGAGTACCTGAACGGTGAATTCCATCTGAAAAAGGAACCCTGCGACTTGGACGTTAAGTCGCCCGAAAAGAACTCAAAGACAGCAAGCTATGCCGAGGAAGGCTATAAGTACTATCAAGAATACATGTGTTTTAGCGACGAGAAAGACAAGCGGAGGAAAATTGGGTCTCGGGAGCTTAGTGCTGAGGCTGAGAACAGTCGCAGCACTCCGAGGGATTACTGTACGGTACACAGTAGCACTGAACTCCTCAACCCGGCAGATGACAGCAGCGACGGTGCCTCGGCTCTGAAGGCAATGGAAAGTTTCATCGAGAGGAGTTTTGCTCACAAGACGGCCCGTAAACCAGTCCAATCCACTAGTCTGTTTGCCTCGTCTTTGTTCGGCAGGAACTTCTTCGCCCACCAGCCGCAGGTGACTTCCCTGCCGGCAGAGAGCGGCAAACACGTCAGCGGTCTGAGCCCGTACACCAGACGGGAGACACCTAGTCCCCAGAAGAACACTAGTCACCTCTATCAGAACAAATACTTGCCGCCCTTCTACGAGACTTGCGGCCACGCGGTCGGCGCAGCTAGCGATCGAGACAGCCGGCAGACGTCACCGGCTTGCGTCACACCGAAAAAGGAGGAACTCACCTCGCCGAAACATGACGAAAACGGTGACGTCACGATACCGGACAAAAACGACAACACCGTCATCAGTCCGGGCACGCCGTCACGGAAGCGAAGTCGCGACGAGGCAAGCGACGAGTCGCGCGAGCCAGCGGAGAAGATGTCTCCGGGAAAAAAAAACTTCAAGGATCAGTACCTTCAGGGACAGTGTACGGACGAGGCGGACGCTAGTCGGCTGGAGAGGTCGTCCTCGAATTCGGCGCTCCAATCGCTGCAGGGTCTCGTCTACGGGAAAAGCTTCAACACCGAGCATCCGCTGGACAGTCTCCAGAAACTGATCCACACCACGAGTAGCACGTCTAGCTCGCAGACTCTCACCACCAGCCAGAGCCCGTTCTCGCCGCCACTGATCAGCTGCTGCAGCGACAGCGCTGGTCTGACGTCGTCAACGCTGCCTGGCACCGTGATCCTGGTCAATCCCATTGTGACCGTCATCGCCAACCACAAGAGCAGCAGTCCCTCGCTCCAGATCAGCATGCCGCCGGGCGGCCCGAGCTCGCCGGATTCCAAGGATTTGCATTCCCCGCACGCCGACTGCTCCAGTCGGGAGAAGAGCCCGACGCCGGAGGCGGACGCTGACCAGAACTCGGACTATCGGTGCTCGGCGTGCAACAGGAACTTCGCCTCGAAGGGCTCATATCGCTACCACCTGAGCAGGTGTCACTGGTCAACGGTGAAGAAATTCCGCATCAAGGAGGCGATCAATACCAGTCCCTATATCTACCTGCCTTTAGATCATATGGCTAAGTTTAATAAGTATTACGAAATGGCTAATGAATTGGCTAACAAGGGCAAATGAAGGTGAGACTTCGGCATAACGGATGGCATAGCTTCTGTTGGCGCGCTGGTTAGCTGTTGTTGGTTAAAGTTGGCAGTGGCATAGGTGTGATTGTGTTGGGGGGCTGGTGAGAGGGGTTAAGAGGGCCAGCATGAGAGAGGGACGGAGAGAGAGAGGATGGTTGAGGTGAGAGTGGTTTTGTTTCTGATTTAAGGGCTACCAGTTCCTGTTGCCCAGTGAAATTGGTCTTGCAGCTTCTTACCAGTAGTTTGTCGGATCCCATTGGCTGGCATCAGATGACAAATATCAAGTCAATAACACGAACTGTAATAATAATAATAATAATAATACTGACAACGACGACAGCAACACCATTGACGAGTCGAGGTGCATTTCACACAGTCCAGCCGGTTGGTGCAGCAGCCAGTGGCCATGTGTTGGTGATGTTTTTTCTCTCGTTGGCTCGCTCTCTGCTGCCTGTAATAAGTGCAGGCGGGATAACAAATGATGATACATCAGCGGGGGATGATTGATGGCATTTTGTAGCTTTGTGTCGAGCTGTCATCTGTCTTTGGTTAGTGAGAAGATACGAATCTACGCCGTAAAATGTCCGTCTGTCGGTTTTTGCTGGTGCCACTCCGGCAAAAGTACCGCGTGACACGAGCAAAGAGAATTGTATCTAATTCTGGATGTTTTTATTTTTTCTTTATCTTTTTTATTATTTTTATTTAGTAACCCGGTTTGGGTCTCTCTCTCTCTC
>JALWFW010000369.1 GCA_027013865.1 Polyangiaceae bacterium
GTCATGAGGCGCAGAACGCAAAAAACGTACCACCGCCTCGTGTCGGTCAAGATTTAGTTATAACATATTGTAATAAAATGATTTTTGATAGATATGAATTTTATGGTCGGTTTTGAGAACCGGGGTTTTCATTCAAGTTGGACACCCCACGGACAGTTGGAAGCCATTGACTGAAAATTAGAATTTCATTGCCCTGCCACCTTCCGGACGGCTGCGATTCTGCACCATGGTTCAATAGAGTGAGTTTGGAAAAACATCAATTAAAACAGTTGGTTATATGAGTAGGTTGGTTATCTGATGAGATATCCGGCCTTGTATACGTGTACCGGACGGGGCATCTCGCTGCGTGATTTGTCAAAGGGATCCTCGTCGTAGACAAGCATGTCGGCGGGTCCGCCCTGACCTATGTAGGAGGTCTGGTTCTTCACACCAAAGGCCCATGGCATCATCACGCCAGCTGAGTCGAACACGTGGTGGGACTTGGCTGTGAACACGTCGGAGAAATCGCGCCAGAAACCGAGCCTTCCGGCCTTCACACCTGAGCCTATCATGATGAACACGAAGGTATCGCGCATCTTCCTGAGTTCGGGAATGATGCGGGCCTGTATGCGCCGCCTCTCCTCAGGTCCCACCGACCTGTCCAGTGTGTCGTAGAGCCTAGAAAGCCCAGTAGCCACGAAAAAGCGGTAGCGTCCGTAGCGCTGGTATAGGTTATGCATCAGTTCGCTCTGTGAATCTAGCATGGAGATGAACTCGTCGGCCTTCCAGGGCGGTGAGCCGGCGAATTCCTGCATGATGGTGTCAATGCCCCAGACCATGCGGACACCGTGACGGGCATGGAATATGACCCTGTCCGCCACATCCCGCACGGAGCATATGATAGGGGTGTCCTCGCACAGCGGGTCGAGGGATTCGTAGTCTGGCACGCCGTCGAGCACCACCAGTGGTCTCGTGGAGGTCTGCCATCCAGAGAACATGGAGGCCTTTGCGGCTCTGATGTAACCGACGTCCAGATGGGCAGGGCAAAACACCCGCGGACCGAGCCTTGGACTGGTGGTGAACAATGCCTTGAGTTGCAGGCATCGTTGTTGATCGAACGGAATGACCACCGAAGTGACCCCTGACCTTAAAAGGCGCGTGAACCCTTCCACGGTGTCGGGCTCCACCCATGCGTCCACCCAGCCGGGCACCAGGTATCTGCCCTTCAGATCGATGTACCGGGCGTCGCTCTTGACCCACATGGGCACGGTCCTGCGCCGGTTCACCACCTCGCGCACGTCCTTTTCGGTTTTTATGGAGTCCAACTGACGTATGGCACCGATGACGCGCCCCTCTGCCACGATTACGATGCCGGGGGTGGTGTAGGAATAACCCACGGACCGCCTGATGGAGCCGTTCCAAAACACTATGGGGGTCTTTGCCACGGGTCCGAAGGACTCTTTCTTTTCGGCCTCGAGATGTATGGGCTCATTACCGTCCCAGGTGATGACAATCTCGTATCTCTCACCGGTGATGGAGTTTTTGCCCACGAAGTGCTGCACTGTCAAAGGTGTCACCGTGGCGCTGGGATATCGGTCGGTGATGCCCGTGTAGAAACGCTCACCCTTGAAATGGTGCCATTGGCCCTGTTTCATGGACTGTATCATTATGTTTTTGTCATACCTGGCACCGTCTATGCGGGCATAGAAGGATTGTGGCAGGATCTCGGACAGTCTGTCTGCAGCCGAGGCGTCTCCTATGGCCAGAAGGGTGATTATTTCCGACGGATTAGTGTTTTTGGTTGTGCGGGTTTTTGGGGAACACGCTGCCGCGATGTATACGAAAACCAGAAGTAGCTGTAACCTCTTGATTTTATTCATTTTTTACTTTTCTTTGACTGGAGCGTCCTGTCCGTTCAGATTTTCGAGGGCTTCTTCCATGAGTTTTTCAGGGGATGGAATGTCGCTTGGATCAGTGTCTTTTCCGTTTACGAATTGGGCCCTGCCGGTGCAGAGCATGTCTT
>JALWFW010000370.1 GCA_027013865.1 Polyangiaceae bacterium
AATCACTGGTGAAAGATTCAAGGAAGGCCGGTATCCCATAAGGATTTCCGTGGCCAGCGGCAAGGGAGGGACCGGAAAGACCCTCATATCCACCAGCCTGGCACTGGCCCTCTCGCGCAGGGGCCGTGATACCGTGTACGTGGACCTCGACGTGGAGGAGCCCAACGGCCACCTCCTTCTTGGTCCCGAGATCACCGAAGAGAGTGAGATGTACACTGAAGTGCCGGCCATGAAGGTGGACGCCTGCTCCGGTTCTACCTGCGCAAAGTGCCAGAATTTTTGTGCATTCAATGCCATCGTGGCCATCGGAAACCGGGTCATGGTTTTCGACGAGCTGTGTCATGCCTGTCCCGGATGCGTGCACGTGTGTCCCGAGGAGGCCCTGTACATGAAAAAACGCCCCATCGGACACATGAGGCACGGACATGTCGGGGATCTAAAATTCATGGATGGCCATCTAAACGTATCAGAGGCCATGCCCACCCCCCTCATCCGGGATGTCATAAAAATCATCGACCGCCAGGCAGGCGAGTTTCAGGTGGTGGATTCTCCGCCAGGTACGTCGTGCTCCGTGATGCTTTCGGTGGGTCGTGCCGACATGGTGCTTCTGGTGGCCGAGCCCACTCCCTTTGGCATACACGATCTGGAGCTGGCCATTGGCATGACCCGTCACCTCGAGCTGGAGCCTGTGGTGGTGGTGAATCGCTGGGATCTCGGTGACCGCGACACCATGGAGAAGTTTCTGAAGAAGCATAGCGTCAGGGCCATCGGCTGGATCCCCGTGATGCGGGAAGTGGCCGAAAGTTATGCTCGGGGAAGCCGTCCTTATGAAACCGTGCCGCAATTCACTGAAATCATTGATGAAATTCTGGACACCATCTTAGGGGAGGTGGAGCCATGAAGCAGCTTACCATTGTCAGCGGCAAGGGCGGCACAGGAAAGACGTCCATAACCGCGGCCCTGGGGCAGGTACTGCGCGAGCACGTTTCCCTGGTGATGGTGGATGCGGACGTGGACGCTGCGAATCTCGCCCTGGTCAATTCCGGCGGCAACGTCCTCGAACGCGATGACTTCTACTCGGGCCTGACGGCCTACATCGATCGCGACCTGTGCGTGGACTGCGGGGCCTGCATGCCCGCGTGCCCCTTCGACGCCATCTACGAGGACGACATGGGCCGCTTCATGGTCAACGAGCTAGCCTGTGAGGGCTGCAAGGTGTGCACCCTGTTCTGTGGCGTGGATGCCATTGAGATAGAGGAAAACCACGCAGGCTCATGGCGTATGCGCAGACTTCCCGACGGGCGTTATCTAGTGGATGCCCAGCTGGGCATAGGAGAGGACAATTCTGGCAAACTGGTGGCAAAGATCCGCGAGAAAGCCGGCGAGCTGGCAGAAAAGGAAAACCTCGATCTCATCCTCATCGACGGGCCTCCTGGAATCGGCTGTCCAGTGCATGCAGCCATCGGCCGCGTGGATCTGGTCATGGTCGTCACTGAGCCAACCGTCAGTGCGGTGCACGATCTGAGACGTGTCATCGAGACCATCAGGCATTTTGGTCTAAAACCCGCAGTGGTGCTCAACAAGGCTGATCTCTCTCCGGAAGCGGCCCAGGAGGTACGCGACTTCTGCGCCGGCTCCGACGTGCCCCTGGTGGCAGAGATTCCCTATGACGAGACCATTCCCCGCCTTCTGACCGAAGGGCACAATCCCCTCGAGCATCCCCCGTTCAAGGAGAAGGTGCTTCAGATAGCCGCCTTCATACGCAAAGAGCTCTTTGGAGCTTAACCCTGCTGCTTATATAACTTATTGAAATTATTAAACTTTTCAAACCAGGCCAGTTAAAATTCTCCATCCGTTCTGGCATTCATTCACTCACGTGCTCTTCGTCGCCTGGCGGACTTCATCTCAGGGGAGCCCTCCTCCATGCGTGCCTCGTCGTGCACCTCCCTGGAGGTCATCATCAGGGAACGGCGAAACCTGTGCCACGCCAAAATCAGCGCCCCGGCTCCCAGCACAAGGGATACCGCCCAGATGCACCTCACCGTGCTGGTGACGTACCGTCCGGCAGCACTCCAGGATGAAGGAGGATGACCAAGCACTGACAGTACCTGATAATACAGACACAGACCACCCACTGCCATGAAAAGGGCTCCCGCAAGGACGCGCCCGAAGCTACGTACGGGACGAGGCAGGGAGAAGGGAATCCTGAGCATACGGCCCCGCACGGTGAGACGCGGATTTAGGATCAGAGCAGCAGCCAGCGAAAAGAGCCATGGCACCAATGCAGCCAGAACGACCATCTTCAGGGCCGCGGTCCATGGAATCCGGTACAAATCCAGTCTTCCAACAGGATGAAGCCATGGCATGAACTCGCGGATGAGGCCCCGAAGCAGCGGAACATATAGCAGGGTCAGTACCGGAAGCGACAGAAGGGATGCAGCTGCCAAAAAGATAGCCGATGACGGAATCTCACCACGCTCCCTGGCCCTGCGCAGGCGTCGTGCCGTGGGCGCATGAGTGGGGTCCCCGCCGCGTTCTGTCATGAAAAGTCCTTTTATTTCAGTGGGTTACATCTAGTTGCAAGATTGGCGGCATCTGGGGCATGTGCCAGTACCCTGTCCAGCCACCCCTGATCGCAGTTTTCAAGTGGAGTATACAGCATAAGAGCCTGGCGCACCGTATCCCACTGCCCGGACTCGGCGCCATCCTGAATGATACGCATGAGTCCGTCGTGAACATCACATCCGAACCTCACTCCCCAGGCAGCAGAAACCAGAGCTCCCTCCCGTATGCCGGCCTGGGCGAGACGCTGCACCAGAATACCCATGCCCGAACAGGATTCCTCCACACAGCGATACGAGGACAGCGCCTTTTTGAATCCGGCAACGTCCTCCACTGCCGCGGAACGCATGAGAGCCTTCAGGGACAGGGATTTGTCTATGGCCCCCACACTGCACATAGATGCGAGGACCTCCGGTACCGTACCCCTGGTCACTGGCAATATACCGTGAATCATCAGAGCCAGCTTCACCCTCAGGTACGGTTCTGAGCTTTTCATGGTGTCATCATGGCCAAGATCGCACCACGCAGTAGCCGGGAACACACTGAATGGGAGATGGGAAACCATATAGGCCAGGGCAGCGCTCCGGGCACGGGAGGAGGAAGAAAGAAGCGCTGCCAACACTGCCGGACAGTCGAGGCGGTAAAGCACGGACGCCATGAGGTCCTCGTCAGAGGGCTGGAGGCGGCGTATACGGCTCATGCGGTCGAGGGCACTGTTCAAATTCCAGTACTTCACGTGAAGAGCGGCTATGGCCCTCAAAAGTCCGTCCGTCGGCGTCCCCATAACCTCCTCCAGGGCCGAGATGCGGGCCATCACCCTTTTGAGGCTGTCCTCGTCATCTGTGGCCGGATTGACCGAGGACGCCAGCCACTTCACATACCCTTCCAGGGCGGCCATGGCATCACCCTTTATGACGTCTGGGGTTATGCCGTAATGAACACCATGCTCAGATACCCACTTGTGTACCCTGAACATGTGATGATGGGTGACCCAGGGAAGCACTGTCTCCACGATGGGCATGTGATCCGAGTTGACAGGAGCATCCCCGGAGAGACGGCGCACCTGGGAAGTGCCCAGAGCGTACATGTCCATGAATCTCTCGGGAGATATTCCATACAGACGGGCAAGTTCACTGCTCCGGGAGCCGGAGAAACGCTTCCGTATGCGCTCTGGATCGATCTCGAGCTCTGACGGGCTGCCTACCATGAAAAGGGAATTTTCATCCACCTGGTAGATCTGAACATGTGGAAATGCCCTGACGAATGCAGCCATCATGGAGCTGGCTGCACGCCCGTCCATCCTGAACAAGTTCACCCACTGGCAAAACACACCCGTGGGAGTCAGGTTTCGGGCCACAATGGAAAAATGCTCGTAAGTATAGAGATTTGCAGCTCCACTGAGCCATGGATGACTGGGCTGGGACACGATGAGATCGAAGGAGTGGGGCTTTGCCACGGCATACCGCAAAAGAGCATTGCGGCCGTCGTCCACGCGCAGGTGGACCCTTGGATCATCAAGAGGATGGGGCCTGGAGCCAAACATGAAACGCGAGGCTCGCACCACCTCCTCTTCGAGTTCGCACACCTGAATGTCCTGAAGTGAGTCCAGGTGTGCCAGGGAATCTAAGGTACCTCCGCCACCAAGGCCTATGAGCATGGCCCTTCGAGGACTGCCGGCAAGGGCGTAAGGAATGGCAGCCAGATAGACGAGTTCCTCTGCATAACGGGGCTCGGAGGGAGACTGGTAGGACTCGTTGAGACCATTGTTGCGCAGCCTGAGGCCGCCGGAATCCTTCTCATGAACCGTTACGATGGTGCTGCGGCCCTCTCCGTAGAACACGAGATCCTTACGCTCATCAGGGTTTGAACGAATGCCGCGCACCCGTGAATTAATGGTTTGCCCGTAGTCTTCCATGGCATAACGGCTCTCTACCAGTCTCAGCACGTTCACACTGGGTCGTCCTGCAGCTATGAGAAGTAGGGCAATAACGGGATATGCCACGGACTTCAGTCTGCCAGCCAGGGAATCGGACGCCATCATCGCCGCAACCAGGGCGAGTATGGCCGAGGATGCAGCTGCTCCAAGTAGAAGCGTGTTGGTGTCGCGCACCACTGGGATGAGGTACATGGCCGTGAATATGGCCCCGATTATGCAACCCACCGTGTTCCAGGCATAAACCTCGCCCACGGAACTGCTGGCCCGGCGGCTGCCCTGGAAGAGACGCACCACCACGGGAAATGCTGCCCCATAGAAGAATGTGGGGGCAAGAAGAGTGAGGAAAGCAAGAGCCACCTTGACGGGAAACACGGCATGAGCCCCCCTAAGTCCACTTTCGAGTAGACCCGTCACCACCCACGGAATCATGGGCAGCAGAATCATGGTGAGAAGAGCACCCACGGAAGCCCCTGTCTGAAGTTTGGTATAAAGGTCCCATCTGTCGCGGACGCTGTCCAATCTGGGAGCAATCCACAGGGATCCGAGGGCCAGACCGAGCAGATACGCTGCCAGCATACCGGAGAACCCGTATATGGTGCCGTCCAGGAGTATGGAGAAAAGCCTGAACCACAGAATCTCATGCACAAGAGAGATCAGCCCCCCTGCCCACGCAAGAAAGAGGGCCACATCAGACGGAGATATACGCCTTTCATCAGATTCCGAGGCCACCGATTCCACTGAGGCGGCATCATCGTGCTCGGTCGCTTCAGAAGGGTCATACTCCTCCGCAGGTTTCGGATAATACCTCTGGAGGAAGGCAGCTGCCACGAGCACCACGAGCCCGGCAGTAGCAGCGGCATACACCGTGCCATCGAGCCCCAGAGCCGGAATCGTCACGAATCCACTCAAAAAAGTACCCGTCACTGCTCCCAGCGTGTTTATAAAGTACAAAAGCGAAATTCCCCGACCTTCGGTTCCTGGACGTACCACTCCCCGCACCAGCACAGGCAGTGTCATTCCCATGGCTGTGGCCGGAACCAGCATGACCATGAGCCCGACGGCGAAACGCAAGAGCCCCATCAGCCAAGGGGAGGGATCCGGCCCGGTGAGGGTGTAAAGCACATCAAGATGATACAGTGCAGGAGTGGCTACAAACGCATACAGAGCCACCAAACCCTCCAGAATGCCATAGAATATCAGTGGTTTGGAGAGTTTTGGGGCAACAATGCCCCCCAGCCAGCCACCAAGGGCCAAACCGCCCATGAAAACCGCCAGCACGATGGCAGCAGCCAGTTCGGTGTTACCGAAAGAATAATGCAGGATCCGGGTCCACACCACCTGGTACGAGAGCGATGCTCCACCGGATATAAAAAGGAGTATGGAAAACGGTACTATGGGACCTATACGTTTTCTGGCATCAGTCATGGGTAGGGGTTATACGATTTTTTGAACGTGTCTCAAATGCAACGTGGGAAAAAGTCAGACATATGGGGCACACTAGACAGCAGGTAGGACGGGAGGATTCACAAGATCTCGGGCAGTAGCATGATCAACCGTTTCCATCCTCGGGTGGATAGTAGGACTCCGGGGCGTTTACCTCAGCCTGCACCGGCTCGGAGGGACGATAATGATATGAGGCCGGATTTTGTCCCTGGGGTGCGATCACCACAGGACCGGCAGCAGGCCCCCACCATCCGGAACCGCGTCCGTAGCCCGTGCCGCGTCCGTAACCCATACCTCGGCCATAGCCCATACCACGTCCGTAACCCATACCACGTCCGTAACCCGTGCTGCGTCCGTAACCCGTGCCGCGTCCGTAACCCATACCTCGGCCATAGCCCATACCACGTCCGTAACCCATACCACGTCCGTAACCCATGCCCATCCTGGGCACTGCAGCGTTGGCATATCCCGGTCCGGCAAAGCCACCGCACCAGCGTCCACGACGTCCTAAACCTGGTCCGTATCCAAAGGGTCCTGTTCCATCTCCAAACGGCATTTTTTCACCTCCTGTACCAAACGATTAGACATCGATTAAGAAAAGTCAACCAGTGTTGTCCTGATCAGTTTTTTTAGGAAATCCGAACGCACACAGTCGTCCATAACCCCGCAAGAAATCCAATTCTATAAAATTTTCCTTTGATTACAGGTAGTTACGCAGACACAAATTACCGATGCCATACACTTCGAGTTTCATGCCCGTCAGGTAAAGCGGCTTCCGTCTGTGTACTTCAGGGAACGTGAGATGATAGAAAAGGAAGAAGGAAAGGAAGGAAATGCGAGCGGTATTACTCTGAACGGGGTGCCCAGCGGGGATAGAACAGAGAAGCACCGAAGTGGAAGAACATCAGGCTCTCCCAGGCCTCATCGTTCTCATCAACTATGAGCCAGGGCTTACCATTGACTTGTGACACAACGTAATCGCCCGTACGATCGAATCCGGCATCGTTGCGTTTGATGTACATCCAGCGAAACTCGGTATTGAAGGCGATCCAGCGGTTGATGTACACACGGATGCCAAGACCAGCCATGGGACCATACTTCAGGCCGCCATTCTCGTATCCGTCTTTGTATATGATGTGGAGTTTGCCAGAGGCGGGAGCATCAGGAGTATCAGCATAACCACTCAGATTACCCGGATTGAGGTATACAGCGGCACCGCCTCCCATGAAGTAAACATCGAAATTGAAGAAGTAGGTGGCAAAGATACCCATCTTTCCGAAGGCAGGAGTATAGGCCAGGTAAAGATTGGCATACCAGCCAACGTCATCCAGCGCGGCCTTCATGGCAGCCTTGGAAGGAGTGGGATCAACCCATGTGTTGGTACTCATCGTAGAAGGCAAAGTACCCAACATCTCATCCGTAAGACCACTCTCCATGGAATAAATACGAAAATGACCAGCCACTCCGAGGGAGAGATAATCGTTGAAATGATACTCAGTCTTGAGACCGATGGTCATGGTGTGCCTGAAGTCCTGAAGGAACGTGACACCCAGGGACGGAGTAAGTTCGATCCTCTTGGGAAGATACAGAACCCTGCGACGAACCGCAGGTTGACCGGACAGGGGATCGTGATACTCGAGCTGGGAGAGAACGTCTCCCGTTGCAACCTGAACGTCACCAGAATCTTCGGAACTGGCGGAATCACCAGAAGATTGCTCCGCTTTTTCTCCGGAAGCATCGGATTCCTGGGCGAATACGGGAACGGAAATAGCCATCGCCAAAGCGAGCGCCGTTATATGGAGAAGGGTCTTCATGATCAGCTCCTTTCCACGCTATCACTTAAATGTCGTGTACTCGAAATCTGTGGGATAGAACACAGACAGACCGAGCTGGAATGTTATGTCGTTGATGAATCTGGTGGAAGCATTCCTGGACGCCTCGGCACCATCAGGCTCGTCACGATCCGGATTCTCGAACTTATCCAGGAACATGTAGTTACGCACACCAGTGTAAAGGGTGAGCCACTTGGTAAGGAACACCCGGACACCAATACCGAACTGAATGGTGATATCGGTATTCGTCCATGACTCATGTGCCGCGTTACGGGGTATGACCTCTGTACCAGTCACACCAAGACCTCCGGAGAGGAAGACTCCCCACTGAAGGATTTTCTTGTTGTGGACGGCCATCTTACCGTATGCAGCCTCATAGTTTGCGTTGAGAGTGGCTGTGTACAGGTATTTGTTGAGAGTGGGAAGCACCCTCTGCTGCAGACCAGTGAGGTATGCGCGATCCGTCATCTGGAACTGATACCAGTGACCGCCGATACCGAAACTCAGTACGTCCGACATATGATAGGAAAACTCTCCACCGAACATGTAGTGGCGAATCAGGTTGTCGTTGAGGGTCACTCCAAAATAAGGAACGAGCTCGAAACGACGGACCTTGAGGATGAGTTTGCGGGGCACGACCTTGATGTCACGCCAGTATGAAAGCTCTTCACCCTCGGCTATGTTGATGGATTTTGCCGCGCTGCCCTTGGATGCGCTTCCTGATGCAGGCGGAGCTCCATCTTCTGCGGGCGGGGCGCCCTCTTCCGTGGCAGGAGCGCCTTCCTCTGCTGCAGGTGGTTCTTCTGCAGGTGGGGCGGCCTCTTCTGCCGCAGGTTCCTCTGGAGGAGGCTCGTCTGCCTCCTGGGCCCAGACATTAGACGAGATAAACAATGTTGCTGCCAAAAATAGCGTCCAAATCCGCATCGGCGACCTCTCTGAGGATACTGGATCGAATGCGACCGTAGTCTGTATCAGCTGGACCATAACACGCCATGTGTTATGAATCAACCGTTTTAAGGGAGGTGTTCATCATGAAATTGTCCATTTCACCTGCTGCACTGGAAAAAACCAGGCATCGCAACGTAATCTCGGTAGCCTTCGGACAGAAGTCCTGGCGTATCTTCACTGCTTCCGGACCACTGGGTCAGGCAGCCAAAAAACGGCATCAGTTGCTAGGATCACCGGACGAGATGGTTTCAGAGATCATCCCGGAGGGTACGAGCCACAGATGGGCCATGGCCGTACGTACCAAAGACGCGCGCATGAACGCGGAAGATTCACGTACCATCGGCGCCAAGATCGTGCGAAAAATTCCGTCGGGGATAAACAGGATAGACATCGAAGCCGTTCCGCCCTCCTCGTGGAAAGATCTCCTCCCCGTTTTGGAGGGTATGGAGCTTGCTCTGTACGACCAGAAACATCTAGGATACAAAAAGGATCCGAAGAAACCCCGCATACTGGAAGTCGTACTGCATACCGGCACCAGAAGCCCCTCTGTACGGAGTGAGGCTCAAGCCATGCTCAGTGAGTTCGAACGCCGCATGGAGGCGGTCAAGACAGCAAGAATCCTCGTGGACACTCCACCAGTGGACATGGGTCCGGAAGATCTTGCAACCTACGTCCGCGACCGCTTTTCAGGGACTGAGATCAGCGTACGCATCCGCGACGAGAAATGGCTCAGGGACAACGGATTCAACCTCCATCTGGCTGTCTCCTCCGGAAGTGAACGCCCCCCGCGGCTCATTCATCTCACCTGGGGGTCCGGTCCCCGTCACGTGGCAGTCATAGGCAAGGGAGTGACCTTCGACTCCGGCGGACTATCCATAAAGCACCCAAACAAATACATGGAAGACATGAAATCCGACATGGCAGGCGCCGCAGCCGTCCTGGGTCTGTTCGATTACTTGCGCGGCATGGAGCCTCCAAAAGACATGACCATCCACGGCATAGCCGCAGCCACGGACAACATGCCAGACGCTGCGAGTATCAAACCGGGGGACGTGATTACAGGTCATGCAGGCAAGAGTGTGGAGATACTCAACACGGATGCAGAAGGACGCCTGGTGCTGGCGGATTCCATATCGTATGCCGTCAGGGATCTCGGAGCAGACAGGGTCTTGACCCTGGCGACACTCACCGGAGCGTGCATGGTGGCTCTGGGGCCCTACACTGCCGGATGGTTTGCCAGGGGAGACCGCTGGGCCAGAACCATATCAGGAGCCATCAACTCTTCCGGAGAGAGCTTCTGGAGAATGCCCCTGTCCGAGAACCTGCGCTCTGCCCTGAAGAGTCCCATAGCCGACATGAAGAACGTAGGCGGAAGTTACGGAGGAGCTATAACCGCTGCTCTGTTCCTCGAAGCCTTCGCCGGTGACGCATCCTTTGCCCACATGGACATTGCCGGCCCGGCCTTCCTGTCCTCGTCCCATGGCCCCTACTCCAAGGGAGCCACTGGATTCGGTGTGCTGACACTCATAGAACTGGTCAACTCCCTGTCGTGATCGCCCAAATAAACCAACTGTAACTACCTGAAATCAAAAGGAAATTTTTGATAGAATTTCATTCCTGCCATAAACGGGGCACATGCCTTACCCTTGGGACACGGCGGAGGCTTCATCCCAGATGCTGCGGCTATGATGCCATCCATGGCGAGAACCAGCGGAGGGATGCCACCTTTCACCGGCCTCGCACCCAGACCTGCCGCGAATCGAGTCTCCAGGAAACGAGTCCAGCGGTGGTTCAGTTTCACCGGAGTGGTCAGATACCTGAGCATGACCGGAGACAGAGAGGTCAGATGACACCCAGCCGTATCAGAGCCCTTCCGTGACTCGAGGCCCAAAAACTCCCTGGAGAGCACCATCCTGGCGGCCAGCATGACGATCACCGCAGATCTGTCGTCTGCGGAAGACATGGTGAGCCAGCTGCTTTCACTGCCGCATCTGCGCAGGATGCTGACGTTATTGCCCACGTATCTCACGTGAGAATAATCATAGGAACAGCCTGCCGAGTCCACCGCACGTACAGTGTCGGTAAAGCGGGCCGACGACATGCCGGTCCACGTATGCCCGCAGGCGCTAACGGCACACAAACTGCTTGCCCCAAGAGTCGGAGGAGCAGGAGGTGTTTCCGACAGTTCGGGGAAGAACCACGAATACAGGTAGGCTGTCCAGGAATCCCAAAGTGTGGATACGGGTCTAAGAGAGATCACTCCGTTTTCAGGAGAGAAGGAAGGATCCACGTCGGAACGATACGGCACGGCTCCGGGCCTGAAAGCGACCACGAGAGGCACCGATGAGGCTTCCGGACACCGATCGAGGGAATAACGTCCCTGATCGTCGGTGAGGACCTGCCGCCAGGGGGACCGTGTGTCTTGCGCCCTCTGACAGTAAAGAGCCACTTTGACTCCACGCATGGGTATTCCAGAAAGCATTACCCTGCCCGTAAAACGCCGGACACCGGCATAGACCCCAACCCTTTCACCACTGACGGAATCCTTCCAGTTCAGACCGCCGGACATTCCGCCACAGGCACCAAGCATCGCTACAAAAGGCAATATCTTCATAAAATTTCGGTTCATTGGGCTTCAAGCTCCTGGTTGACCTGCAGGCTCCATGCTTTTATGCTATTGGGCCGTGGGAATCAAGCCATGAAGAAATGTCCTGAATGTGGAGCCCTCAATGAAGAAGACGCCCTGTTCTGCATAGAATGCGGTGCGAAAATGACCCTGCCCCAACCGGCTCCTTCTGAGCCAGAAATGCCGGAAGAAACCGTTTACTGTCCCGAATGCGGTACAGCCAATCCCCCGGAGAGTAAATTTTGCGTGATGTGTGGCTACGCACTGGATGACGGGAGTAAACCCGGAGTCTGTCCGTCCTGCGGCAAACCAGTTCAGGGCGACGAGTTCTTTTGTATGTACTGCGGGTCTAAACTGCGGGAGCCGCACATAACGCCTCCTGCAGGCATAACCGTCCCGGCAGACGTCGCTTCTGCGGCCCCACGGCATGATACCAGCCCGGGAAGCAGTCCTGCAAAGACCATAATGGGAGTTCCGGCTCCCATGCCTGCTTCAGACGTACCACCTCCACCAGCTCCGGAACCTTCAGGTCCTATACCTGCTCCTCCACGGTCCTCTACACTAGCAGGCGGACGAGACAGCATCCCGGCAAACCATCCCCGGGCATCCCAAAAGACCATACTGGCTCCAGCAGGGGCAGGAGACACGACCATGCCTCCTGGACGACTCCCTTCTGCTGCCCCAGACATGCCGTCTCGCCAGTCGGGCCCCATGTCTCCGGTTCCAGGCAGGACGTCCGGATCCGTCATGTCCCAAAAGACCATACTGGCTCCAGCAGGGGCAGGAGACATAACCATGCCTCCTGGACGAGTCCCAAAACGACAACCTGCACCTGCCGGTAATCACGAAGAAAACAAGAACGACGCGGTGCAGACCCCGCACCCTGGTTCGGCCCAGCCACCTTCTGCTCCTCCTGTCCATGCCGTCTCCTCTTCGGCAGCTTCGCAGTCTACTTCAACCCATGTACGCATAATATGCCGGGAAAAAAATACATCCTGGGTATTAAGCGGACCACTGACAGTAGGAAGGGGACACGGCGGGATGCCGTGGCAGGACGATCCATTCCTCACGGAACGGGACGCCATCATCACAGTGACTTCCGATGCTCTGCACATAGAGGAGATCTCCCCGGTGAATCCCATGTTCAGGCTGGTGGACTCCAGAGTTCTCCTGTCTTCCGGCGACTGGTTCATGGCCGGAAACAGTGTTTTCGTCTATATGAGATCCCACTCGCAGATATCGGAGCACAACACCCAGGGAGGAATCACGCTCATTGGAAGCTCGGAACCTTCACCATGGGGATACCTGCGACACATCGCCGCAAACGGACATGTCATGGGTATATACCCCCTGTGGTCATCCTCCGAGGAACTGGGTAGGGGCAACGGACTGCCACGCATCCCCTCACTGTCGGAAAGACATCTTCGAATCTCCATCCAGGCCGGGACCGTAGTTCTCGAGCCGCTGTCAGGCGAAGTATGGATCCGCATCTCGGAATCCGGTCGAATTGCTCTGCCCACCGTGCTGCGCATCGGCAGCTGTGAATACGAATTCTCCACGATCTGACCCGCTCCGTCGCAACTGCTTCCTTTTCCTGTCGCCAACCCGGACGTAATCCATTATCCTTTCTCCCCGGAGGTAATGATGGACGATCCCAGACTGCTTGCCAGAGAATGGGCCGCTGCCCGCATGTTCCTTCTATTTCTGGCCTTCTCGGGTCTCATGGCTTCCGCAACCCTGGGCATGGTGGGCTACTTCATGATCACCCGGGCCGTGGACAAGCTAGTTTTCATGTGGGGAGCCATGGGATTCCTCCTAGTCTCTGCCCTTGGCGTGAACCTGGCAGCCCGTTTCGACATAAGACGCAACGGCCCGTATTCACTGTTCATGGCCCTCCTGGTAGGAGTCGTCGCTGGCCTGCTGTACCTCTACACCAAACTGGACAATTGGGGATTCGATACGACCTGGCCCCTTCTCGCCAGCATCGCCTTCGCCTCCACGGTGGGCGGAGCCATGTTGCGTCTGTTCATCGTCAAAAGATCCCTCGACCGTATACTCACAAAGGCCATGGGACAAGACACAGACAGCGAAACGGCAAAACGATGATGTGCTTTCCCGGGTCACAGGTCCACTCAATCCTTGAATTTCACGGATTCATGAAATACACTTCCCTATCTTCAAGGAGGATATCATGAAAAGAGCGGCTACAGCGTTGCTCCTGCTGGTGCTCATTCCTACGGCAGGATGGGCCGATTCCCCGTCACTGAAAAGCGAGGCTCTGATAACGGCCCCGAAAGATGCCTATATAGACGACGCTTTCGCTGTATCACCTGACGGCAGTAAAGTGGCCTACGTGGTGGTACACGAGAACGGACGCGCCTATCTCACCTTCCATCCGTCAGGCAAGTCAGTGGAAATCACGGCTCTTACCGACAATCCCCAGACCCTGGATTACACACCCGATGGCAAATATCTCCTTATGACATGGAAATCCTCCGCCAAGGCCATGGATGGAGCCCTGCTGGATCCAGCCGGAACGGTAAAGGGGAAATTCCGTAAGATCACGGATCTGACCTGGACGAGAAAAGACGGCAAACTCATGCTTGTGGCCTTTACCGAAGAGGTCTTGCGCGGTGGCACGCGTTACACCGTCGCTCTGTATGACCCGGCTTCCCCTAAAAAGCCCAAGGTACGCAAGGTCATAAGAACCGACATCCGCGGTCGTCTACAGAAACCCGAAGAGTTCGAGGTGGGTTATTTCTTTAATAATTACAGCAAGATAGCAGTCAAAATCATCGGAAGATATGACAAGAAACTAGACCGCAAACAGCCCGATGTAAAGGGAGTCTACGATGTCTTCAGCGGAAAGCTTCACAAAGGCGGCATCATTGCACGGTCGGCACTGTGGGATCGTGAAGCAGCATTCTTCCGCCGTCATCCTGGTTGGGATGCAGTGGTAAAACTCACCGGCATACCAACAGCCTCTGGTATCAGGGGTAAATTCCTCCTGGGAACGGGAGTGGACTCCTGGCAGGACATCAAACCCAGTGGTTGGAACATCAGCAGGTTCAGTTTTGATTCCCTCAGGCAGCAGCGCCGGGCTTCTGGAGGCAATATATTCTTCTCCCTTGCCATCGACCCACAAAATCCGGTCATTCTCAAACAGAAGAAGACCGAGCCCAGAGCAGTGCACTTCTTCTCGGTATCCATGAAAGACGCCACAGCCAGGGATCTCGGCCAGGTGCCACTCACCGAGGGATACGCCAGGTGGCACATCGGTGGTAAGACCGTTGCCATGATGGTACTACACGAGACCTGGAAGGTTGGTGCGCTCAAACTCACCATTTACTCCATCCGGTGAGTCCCCCCCTCTCTGCTACTCTCCTCTCTGCTACTCTCCTATTCATCACCTGAATATGTATTTTTTTGTTGAACAACTCCACCCGTTACTGTAACCGTGAAAAGAGGTCACTTAGACTCCTGACCGTAACCGAGGCTTAAAAATGGACCCTACAAATCCCCCCAGACCACCATCCATGGACAAACTGACCGGAATGATGTTCTCCCGACAGCCGGAGGAAGTCAACCAAGCCCTTGCCGGCCGGACAGTTGGGATAATCGGTTTGGGAGGCCTCGGCTCTCACGTCGCCTACATGATGGCCAAAAGCGGCGTGGCCAGAATCATAGCAGCCGATTTCGACAAAGTATCGGCTACCAACCTTGCACGCCAGTACTACATGATAGATCAGGTGGGGCTTCCCAAGACTATGGCCCTCGAATACATGCTCCGCTTCCTGCTGCCCGATCTGGAGTTCACTTCCCACGAGGAGAAGGTAACTGCTGAAAATGTCGTGGGGATCTTCGGAGAGGCCGATCTCATGTTTGAATGTGTGGACGACGCGGACACCAAGGCTATGCTGTTCGAAGTGGCCCGTACCTCCATGTCCCGGGTTCCATGGGTATTTGCCTCGGGCATGGGAGGAGCACACTCCGCATCGGAGATGAAAGTCCGGCAAGTGGCGGCCAACATCGCAGTAGTGGGTGACGAGACACACCCCGACACCGAAGGCGTGACCATATCAAGAGTCATGCTGGCGGCGTCCATGCAAGTACTCACAGGCGTCAGAATGCTCATGGGAGAGGAACCATGAAGGAAATCACCATAAAACTAAACGGTAAAGACGAGAAACTTCCCGAAGGAAGCACCCTTGCGGACCTCTACGCGAAGTACAAAGCCGTCAACCGTATCGTAGGAGAGGTCAACGGCGAAATCGTCTACGAACCCTCGAAGCACGTACTCGAGGACGGCGACGTCGTGGAGATAGTATCCTTCGTGGGTGGCGGATGAAAAAGACGTCCGGACCTCATGCCGACCGGGACTCATACCTCACTACCATGATGAGCCTGCTCACAAGGGCGATGACCGCCGCGACCGACTGAGAGCCGGCCAGCACCCAGTCGAGCAGCTCGAAGTTGGACATTACCCCCAAAACAGCTGCCCACACAGTAAGATCGCACTCATGAAAAGGCCAAAGCAGTGCCTTCAGAATGCCAGGAACAAATACCGATTTGTCCAATGATTTCGGCAGGTTAGCAGATAAATCTTCACTTTTCGGGGCTGTGACGAACGGTTCGACGATCCATTTGACGTATCCCTGTACCATCAACGCAAAGGATGCCATGCCAGCCAGATACAAATGAAGCGGATTCATGCTGCTGCGCCAGGCAAGATATCCCACCACGGAGAATAGTGCCCAGAAACGGATGACGTCGGATGTCTTGTCCAGATACGATCCAAGCAGTGACGTGCGCCCCTGATATCTCGCCAAAAGACCGTCACCGTCATCCAGAACCATGCCCAAAAGCAGCAGGAGGGCAGCAGCCCATCCATTGCCAGCCCAAAGCTGCCACACTCCAAGCAGGTAGGTGACGAGAGAGGCGATGGTCACGGCATTGGGATGAACCGTATCCCGTACAGGATACAGTATCAATGCAGCCAGGGGCCGGGCCATCACTATGGAGGTTAGTTCCCAGTCCACTGCCCTAACAGGCAGGGAAGGCCAGTACTTACGTGTCATTTCAAGTGATTATCCTGAGGGTGGGAGGACCTTTTGGTGTGTCGTCATCGTCCGGACCGGCGTCTGCTGAAGCGGCATCCTCATCTACGGAGGTACTGCTACCATGCCCGCTGCCGTCCTCTTCCGTCTCGATTATCTCCAAGAGATGCTCTTTCACCCCTTCTTCACTGTCTTGCCCAGCAATGGAGAGGTGAGACCTGCGTGGTTCAGACCTGGAACTTGAGTCGTCGAGGTGTCTCGTACTGGTGGTGTGTCCCTGACTGTCAAGCCTGTCCATGAGATAACCAAGGAGCACGTCGACATACTCCTTGTCCGGAAGGGGCCATGCTTCACCCGTGTCAGTGGAGATCATCAAAACGGCCTTCCAAGGCACGAAACAGTAGAAAGGCGAACCTCCAAAGGACAGTGTGCCGCCCACACCTTCACCGTCGACGTCCAGATCGCTTATGGGAATGGGAAGGTCATGACCATACACGAAGACCACCACCTCCTGGTCATACAGGTGATGGGGTATCTGGACGCCTTCTTCTGTGGTCACGAAGTGGAGATAAACCTTCGAAAAACTGTCCAGGGCCTCGGTAAAACGCTTCCTCTTGATGTCTGTGACTTTCTCAGCCATCACTTGGACCCCTCTTTGGAACTTCCGGAACCGCCTGAACCCTTGCCGGAGTTCTTGAAGTCCGTCACATACCATCCTGTTCCCTTCAGATGGAAGCCACTGACAGACATCTTGCGCCGTACCTGCCGTGCTCCGCATTTGGGGCAGACTTCCACGGGCAGCTCGCTCATGCCCTGCAGTTCCTCGAACTCGTAACCGCAGCCATCGCATATGTACTCGTATATGGGCATTGCATTCACCTCCATGGAACCGTGTATCTGCGGGTGAGATACACAGGGCCGACCTCTGTCCGTACTTCGCCTCTTTTTAAGCACCGTAAAGTATCTGTCAACCACTTCCTGGTTTTCGCTCTCTCCGGTAATGTCACACACGTATCTTGCATTACTTCATATAGATAATCCTTAATATGCCTTTTTATTTACTCATGTTATAGTTGTTACTGAAAGGAGGATATATATGTTTGGTAAACGACATTTCCTAAAACCTCTATTACCTTTCCTGTCTGCAGCACTGTTGTCCGTTCCTCTCCTACTTTCGGCGTGCTCAGACCACAGCGGCTCATCAAGCGGTGTACAGTGTGGGGATCAGATATGTGAATCTGGACTTGTATGCGATACATCCCATGACTTGTGCGTGGATCCGTCACAGCTCGAGACGTGTGTATAGGTAAATCAGACGGCTCTGCATGTACCGTCAACGGACAATCCGGATATGTATGCGACAAAGAGGTATGCATACCGTCAGTATGTGGCGATGCCATTCTCGACGCGAACACTGGCGAGGAGTGCGACGACGGTACCGCAAACTCCGACTCACCCAACGCGGCTTGCCGCTCCAATTGCCACCTCCCTTCTTGTGGCGACGGCATCGTAGATGACCAACTCGGTGAGGCATGTGACGACGGAAATAATATCGACGGCGACGGATGTTCCGCTGACTGCAGTTCCACGAGTGTGTGTGGCAACAGGGTAGTCGAGACAGGCGAGGTGTGCGACGACGGAAACAACACCGACGGTGACGGTTGCTCTGCTGACTGCAAATCCGATGAGACATGCGGTAACGGATACCTAGACGCCGTACTCGGTGAGGAATGCGACGATGCCAACAACACCGACTGGGACGGATGCAACTCGTGCAGCATCGTCGAGTTCCGCGTAAACACCCATACATCGAGTGGTCAGTCTTTCCCTGCCGTGGCCATGGCGCCTGACGGACGGTTCGTCATAGCCTGGCAGAGTAACGGACAGGACGGTTCCGGAAAAGGTATATATGCCCAGCTCTACGACGCATCAGGCCTTCAGGAAGGTACCGAGTTCCAGGTAAACACATATACCAACGATGACCAGTCATATCCTGCGGTAGCCATGGGAACCGACGGGCGCTTCGTCATCGTTTGGCAAAGCAAGAACCAGGATGGATCAGGGACGGGCATCTATGCCCAGCGCTACAACCCGGACGGCTCGCCCAACGGCTCCGAATTCCAGGTAAATACATATACCTCTGGGAACCAGACTCATCCGGCTGTGGCCATGACTCCTGACGGACGATTCGTCGTGGTATGGGAGAGTAACGGACAGGATTCTGACAGTAGCTACAGTATATATGCTCAGCGTTACGATGCTTCTGGCACGGCAACCGGCGGTGAATTCCTCGTCAATACCACCACAGCCAACCATCAGAGCGATCCCAGTGTAGCCATGGCTCCCGACGGACGCTTCGTCATCACATGGGAGGGTCTGAGTGCAGACTTCAGTTCGGACATCTATGCCCGGCTTTATGATGCCACGGGCGCGCCAATTACCTCAGAATTCCAAACGAATATATACACCACTCTCTCTCAGCAGTTCCCCGTAGTCTCCAGAGCCTCAGACGGCAGTTTCATCATCGTATGGCAAAGTGACGGACAGGATCCTGACAGCAGTTACGGTGTCTTCGCTCAGCGTTACACTGCCGACGGTACCCCCGTGGGCAATATGCCCATGCCCTGAACCGAACTCCAGTGTGCCTATCCCATCCCGTCTATCTCCCTCCCCCTAGTATGCCTCATATCAGACGTAATTCCTTGCACCTGTAATGTGGGCATTATATAATCACCCCTCGTAAGGAGGTCTGGCATGAAGGTAAGAGGATTCATCATGGCAGCTGCCATTGTGGTAGTGCCTGCGTTACTGACATCTGGCTGCTCGGGGTCATCCAAAGATCACCGTAAAAACAGCGCAGCCCAGAAAGAAAAAGCCGAAAAGGCCATCAAGAAAGACAAATCCACCCATAAAGAAGAAAAGAAAGCCCCTGACGCAGCGGGCATGAAAAAACTGGACACCAAGGCTCTGACGAAGGATGCAGCAGCGAAAAACGGACAGGCCGACCCTGCGAAACTCCAAGCCATGGGCCGTTCCCTGTTTGACCTGGCACGTTCCGGCAGCGCAAGGACCAGCGACATTCTGAAGTTCTTCCCTGCCCCGAAAGACCTGGAGTCTCTGGCCGACGATCCCGAAAAACTGGCCAAAAAACTGCGGGATGAAGAAAAAATCGCCAAAAAATTCAAAATCTGGAAGGACTCCTGTACAAAATCAAAAATCAAAAGCACCAAA
>JALWFW010000371.1 GCA_027013865.1 Polyangiaceae bacterium
TATATATGTATGTATATATATTCGTCTATTATCTATCTGTTTGTATGTGTGTATCTATCTATCTATCTATCTATCTATATACCTGACTACCTATCTATCTCTTTATCTACCTGACTATCTATCAATCCCTACATTTACCTGTCTATCTATCCATCTACCTATACGTCTGTCTGTCTGTCTGTCTGTCTGTCTGTCTGTCTGTCTGTCTGTTTATCTACCTGTTTGTGTGTGTCTATAAGTCTATCTATCTATCTATTCATCTCTCTATCTATCTATCTGCCTATATCTATCTATCTCCATCTCTGTCTAGAGGTATCTGTGTGTGTGTGTGTGTGTGTGTCCATCTATTTCTACCATTGTCAATGTGTGTGTGTGTGTGTGTGTGTGTCCACTACTTTCGCCTATCTCTTGCACTGCCTCCCGTGTTCCATCCGCCCTCTCCCCTCCTTCCCTGGTCGCAGCAGACACGGAGAGCGTTCCCGTTGATGTTCCGATCCACCTGCCCAGCCCATTATCAAACACTCATCAAACATTGATAAAGCCGGAAGCCGGTGTTGTGCGGTCAGCGCTCGGTGCCTGCTCGCCGAGCAGAATGCTCGCCAGATTTACACGAACAATTGCTTCCAATAAACTGACTCGCGTCATCCGTCTTGGGCCATGGCCACGCAACGGGCTACAGCGAACAGCCGGCGTACAGCCTACAGCCTGACGACAGCCATGCTACAGCCGGCCAACAGCAAGGCTACAGCCAACAAACAGCCAGGCACCGTCAATCTGGCTGTCAACTAAACCACGCAACAACCTCCATCTCGTTGTCCTTCTCCTCCTGCTTCAGGCCCGATGGCGTGATAGGTGACCATCGCTCGTGATGCCAGCACTACACCGCCCCCCCCCCAACCCCCCACTAACCGAGCCAGGACAGCCAGCAAACAAAGAACTATCCATTTGAAATAGGCAGGGCTTTGAGGCCCCGATCTGATGCCAGGAGACGGGGAATCAGCAGGGGAAGTGGGGGGAGGCGATTTGGGGAGCCAGTAATGGCCTGACGAGAACGCCGGGGAACATAGCGACAAAGGGAAGTCGTTCTTCAGGAAATTACCAACTGGCCAAGAGCAGTTGTAGATTTCCATTTTATACATTGTTATATGGTGAGAAGACGTTTTCGTGTGTGTGCCTTCTCGCCCTGGGCGCTTCTGTCTATCCATCTACCCGGCTATCCAGCCGGCTATCTATCTAACTATCGATCTATCCAGCCTGCTATCTATCTCTATATCTGTCTAGCTATTTACTCACCTATCTCTATCCAGAGTGAATTATTAATCTCCGGTTTTTTGACAGAGAAACGGACGGCCGGAGCTTTGGCATATCTGACTGTTCACTGATCCGGACAGTTGGCTCCGGACGCGATAGCTCCTGGAATGTTCTACTGAATGATAATTTCATCCCGTATCCCTGTCCCCCTCCACCCCCACACACTTACAGACAGACACACACACACACACACACACATACAGACACACACACACATGCACACATACGCACGCACACGCTTGAACATGCGTCGATGTTAACTAAACTAATTTTTGTGCTGTACCCCCCCCCCGCCCCTCTCATTATGTTTGTGCATGTTTCTTTTTAATATCAATATATGCGTAAACAGTAAATTCTCTGTATATCGATCACTCACGGGAGTGAACTTATGTGGTCCATTTAGGGAGGTGGTTGATTTACAGAATTTCCCAAAATACAGAAAATATTTCTGTTACGTGAAAAGCCGGTCGATATAGGGAAGGGGTCAATCTGTAGAGGTGGTTGGTATGGCAGGTTTTACTGTATGTCCTTACAGAAGCTGTAGGGTGCTTTTCAGACAATATCTTTACATAAACAGTTTAATATATATATATATATATATATATATTCATTCACCTAGAGAATTTCCATATAACTTTATATAATCTGTAAGAAAATTACTCGAGATGTATTC
>JALWFW010000372.1 GCA_027013865.1 Polyangiaceae bacterium
CATCAAAGTAATGTAATAAATTACGAGTATATACACATTGTCCGATATTTTAGCAATGACGTAATGGCCACGTGATTTCTGATGACTGGAGTGACGTCACGGTTCACGTGGTACGAGCCAGCGTCTAATTTGTAATGCGCAGAGATAAATATAGGTAAATAGAAATAAAGTCACGTGACGATAACTAATTATTGTTTACTTTTTAGATTAGCGATATCCGGAAGCACTGCCGATGACGCCACTGGCGGATTGACCAATCCGGCGTCGTTTCTCACCGTTCTGATCCGGACGACGTCGCGCAGAGCATCGTGGGTAATCTGGGCGCCGGAAGCATTCAGACTGTTAATGGCGGATACGAGGCCAAGTGGGCTGAGTCCATACAAGTTGGGCAAACCATCGGGAACAACGGGGCTCCGATAGGTGGCGTCCGTGGGCCGAACGACGACCGGAAGTGGGCAAGACGGCGGCGATCGTCTGCCGCCGCCGTCCTTCGACAATATCCGGTCGATGGAGAATCCGCTAGGCGGCGCGCCGAGACAAGATGGCGACCATTTGGCGAGCGTGCTGAGGTTCTGCGAAGCGGAGAAGCTCCTCGGATCACAGACCGTCTGGATACCCGGATAGTATCCGGAACCGTGTACCATCCCGCCGCCGTACTGCTGCATCATCAGCACTGACGTCATGGCCGGCCAGAACATGGCTCCGAGCTTGTCACGTGGGTAGGCGGCGACCGGAAGTCCGCCGACCGGAAGTCCGGCGTTCCGGAACGCCGTCAGCCGGCTTCGCGACGTCGTCGTGGTGCGCCTGCGCAGTTTGCCCGTCGTGCCGCCGATGAATACGTCATCGGCCGACGGATCCAGCATCCAATAGTTGCCCTTGCCCGGATCGTCGTAATGACGTGGCACTTTGACGAAACACTTGTTCAAGCTGAGGTTATGACGTATGGAGTTCTGCCAGCCCTGTTTGTTCTCGCGATAATACGGGAAGTTCTTCATAATAAACTCGTAGATCCCGTTAAGGGTCAGTCGCTTCTCCGGACTGCTCCTGATCGCCATCATGATGAGGGCGTTATAGCTGTAGGGCGGTTTGTCCCCGCGCGAATTCTGTCCCGATTTGCTCCTGCCATCTTCGTCCTCATCCTGGCCGTTCTCCGTGGCCTTGACCTTACCAGTCACGTGCTCCGAGCTCCCATCGGCCGCCTGTCGTCTTAGCGATTGCGCGGCGAGTTCTTCCGGTTTGTACCATCGTTTGTCTACTCCGGATCTGACGTCAGCGGTCTCCGGATCGCCGCTAGGAGGACACGTGACCGGTTGTGGATCATCTACGTCAGACGTGTCGCATTCCGGATCTAGGTTTTCTATGTCGACGTCGTGCTCGGTGACGTCAGAGCGCTGACAGCCGTCGTCTCGGATCAACGACGTCGACGTCGTATCCATAAGACACGGCTCTGGATCCAATGAGTCCTTGTCGTCCAGTTTGTCGCCGAGAACTCTCCGGATACTGAATGGATGTGTCCCGGCAAGCACAGATCCCTGAGCTCGCTGTAATCCTGGCACAGAGACGGCTAACATGGCGTCCTGTTGTGTACCGAAAATATAGAGAAATTCTACGATAATTGATAATCAAACTCCAATTTCTATCGCCCAAAGTCGTCTGCCGCCCGCTATCCGAGCGCGCGCACGTGTGTGTGTGTGTGTCTGTGTGTGCGTCTGTCTGTCCGTCCGTGTTTGTCGTGCCTCGAGCAGTAGCCACAGTCTGACAACAAATTATAATCGCCATGAATAAATACCAATACTAACAACATGGCCAAAGTCGGCAAGCTCCGCCATGTTTGTTGTCAATCAAAGCCCTCCTTGTTGGCAAACGACTGCCTAATGACGTCACCGGAGCCTGGCCGGCTATTGGTCGGCGCTGGTAGGAGGCGGGTCTAAGCCCCGCCCACTCGGCGGCCAGTGGGCGTGGCTTGATGGCCAGGTGTACCAC
>JALWFW010000373.1 GCA_027013865.1 Polyangiaceae bacterium
TGGCACGGTAGACTTCGGCCATGCCGCCCATGCTTATCTTGTCCAGCAGAAGGTATTTTCCAAACTTTCTCGGTTTGTCCAGAGCCATGGTGTTTCTCTTGTAGCATGGGAGAATATGACACTACACCGGTATGGTCAAGAAGCCCATGGGCTTTCACATCTTTATATTCACAGCAGGTGTTTTTTTGCTTTTTTTTAATTTCACAAGATAGTCGGTTATTTCTTGATGAAAAGACTGGCTGTGTGAAAAAGTGTAATTATTTTAGTATGTTATGAAGAATATCGTTTTCGAGTGGTGGTCTTGCAAACCGTAGGACTCAAGGTCATGTGATGGGCGTCAGTAAGGATGGACTGGTGCGTAAACTATGCCCTGTATGGGGCGTGGTGAGGTCACAGGGGTGTCTGTCCAGTGGCCTTCACCCGGCAGCTGCCCGTCCCACTGCCGTCCCCAGCAGTAGGGCGTGCCGGCTCTAAGTATACAGGCGGTGGCTGAAGTGCCACTTTTCACCTGGAGCGTCGAGAACCCGTATCCGGGAATGGAGCGCAGCACTATGGTGGTTGTCTGTTCGGCGTGGGGGTCTCTTATCACCATGGGGGTCACGTACGATGAGACTCCTCCGTAGGCTATGAGATAGCCGCTGTCGGTGACGGCCAGCAGTCCGCCTGACAGAGCAGTCGCTATACTCAGTATGTTTCCGTAGGCCGTATTTATTGGCTCAGGCCTGGGGTCGGCATGGTTGCCTGTGGTCATGATTGCACTGTTACCCCCTGATCCCCAGCAGTAGACCACGTGATCGTCGCCAAGGCCGCAGGTGGCATACCACGCCGGGGCGATGTCGAGCCAGGAATTTACACCCGCAGGTCTGGTGATTTTGTATGGAGTGGTCTGGCTGGAACCACTGGTGGAATTTCCGCACTGATACCACTCGTTCCTGCCCCAGCAGTAGGCTTCACCGTCGTTACCTATGGCACACACCATGTTTATGCCCGTGTCGAACATGCGCCAGGCGGTGACACCCGCGGGGAAGGGCACCAGCGTGGGCTCATATACAGGATCAGTGGTGCCGATGCCGGCGTTACCCAGGTAGTTACCCCAACAGTAAAGTTCGCTGGCGTCGTTCATGGCGCATCCCCCTATATCCATCATGCGCAGATCCTTCCAGTCGGTGGCGTCTCCCACCTGCTGCGGAATGGTGAAGTGATCTACGGAACTGTATGCCTCACCCAGGGGAAGTTTCTGATTCCTGCCCCAGCACCACAGTGTTCCGTCGCGCTTTATGCCGCATATCGCGCCTGAATAGCCGAAGGCGATGTGAGACCAGCCCACACCCACGAACTCGGGGGAGTAGTGGGGGGTAGTATCTCCCACGCCCAGCTCGCCATAGATGTTTTTGCCCCAGCAGTACAGATCACCGTTGCGGTGAATGGCGCACCCGCCAGAGGTTTCCTGATTGTTGTAAACATAATGTATGAAGTCATAATCTACGATATCGGAACCCATGGCAGTGATGGGCCTGGGTCTGATGATGCGTGGAGGCATGGGCACCGTGTAGTAGGTATTGTCGCCCCAGCAGTATACCATGCCCGTGGAGTCGAGGGCGCAGGTGTAATCATTGGCAGCGGACACCTGGGACCATGTGATGGAGGCGGTGGCGTCTGGCTGTGTGGGAGCTTCGTACAGGGTGGTGGTTCCGGTTCCAATCTGTCCCTGGCGGTTGTCCCCCCAGCACCAAAGGGAGCCGTCGGACTTCACCGCGCAGGTGTGGTTAGAGCCGCATGTGACGGATGTGAAGGTCTCGCTGGGCGTGACCTGCCTTGGGGTGATGAATATGCTGCCCTGGGGAACCGTTACCTGCCCGAACTGGTTGTCCCCCCAGCAGTAGAGCTTACCGGTGTCTGTGAGGGCGCAGGTGTGGCGCTGTCCGGCGCATCCTGACACGAAGGTTTCGGTGGAGAGCACCTGCACGGGTGTGGCACTTGAGGTTCCCGAGCCATCTCCGAGCTGGCCCTGGGCTCCCTCGCCCCAGCACCATACGTGTCCAGAGCTCGTGATCGCGCAGGAGTGATAGCGCCCCAGCATGGCAGTGGCCACTGGCTCACTTAACTGCAGGTGTATGGCGCCGGTCGTAGAGTCTATGACGTCGTGCTGAGACGGCCCCACCTGGCCGTGATCGTTGTTGCCCCAGCACCACAGGTTGTGGTCGAGGCTGAGCGCACATACGTGATCTTTGCCGGCCCATACGTTTATCCACATCCTGTCCGACATGATGCGTGTACCAAAGGTGAAATTGTTGTTGATGTATAGCCTTCCATCGTGAGTATTCTGGGGGTAGTTGCCTTTCACCACAAGGTGGCCGTTGGTATAGACGAAGTAGTTGAATGACTCCCCGCCAGCCTCGTTCAGGATATCGGTGGCAGTGGTGTGAGGTTCGAACCACTTTCCATGCTTCCACGGCAGGTATCCCCAGCAGTACAGGGTGGAGTCCGAGTCAAGGGCGCATACGGAATCGTATCCTGCGCGTATACTCTGCAGGGAAATAGGCACGCATGCATTTTGAGTCTCGTCCCAGCGGTATCCTGCGTCACACCTGCAGGTCATCTCGCCGTACAGTTCGGCACACTGACCGTGGGCACCGCACTGCCGGTCCACCACACCGTCGCAGTCGTCATCACGGCCGTTACATATCTCGGGGAGGATCTCCTCACAGCAGGCCGAGGTGTCGAAGGTGCAGTCGTTGGCGCATGACAGGAATCCGGCCTCAAAACCGAGGTCCACGCATGACAGGTAACCGAGATCAGAGCCGTCACACTGCTCCAGGAGTCCTGGCGTACGCCGTCGCCGCAGAAACCAGCCTCCTCGCACTGTGATATGTCGAGGTGGCAGTCATCGGTGCATTGCACGTTTCCTCCATGATATCCAAGACTTACGCATGTTACGCCTCCCAGGGTGGTGCCGTCGCATTCCTCTGATGCACTCTGGATGACGCCATCACCGCATCGTCCTTCGCCAACGCACTGGGACACGTCGTAGACACAAGAGTCGGTACATGTGACATCGCCGCCGTAGTAACCGAGGTCTGCACATGAGTGGACGGCGCCCATCTGTGTGCCGTCGCACTGTTCGCGTTCGGGCTGTATGATGCCGTCACCGCACTGTCCTGCCTGGTGGCATACCGAAAGGTCGTACTGACAGTCAGAGGAGCAGGATATGAGATCTGAGGAATAAAAGCCGAAATCAGCACAAGTGAGGGGATTTTGTAGGGTTCCGTCACACTGTTCGAACTGGCTTTCGACAAGACCGTTGCCGCAGAAACCCGAGCACTGAGAGAAGTCGAGGGTGCATGATTCGGAGCAGGAGAGGGAGCCTTGATAAAACCCGTAGTCGGTACAGGAGCTCAAAGGAGAGCCGTCGCATTCCTCGCCCTGTGAGACGATGCCGTCCCCGCAGGAACTTGCATACGAATCTTGTGACGAGCAGGTGTCGTTACAAGACGGCAGTGCGAGGAGCCCGGCGATCATGAAAAGGACAATCCCGTATATGGATGCTGTTTTCATTGCAATACTCCGTTCCTGCAGAAAAATCTCTGCAGTTTGAAGGGCACACTATTTCTTTTTTATAAACCTACCTTCTTTGATATCACCTGCGTGGTCCAATGTTAAGTCAGTTTTTCTTAATACTGAGTCTTCGTGGATTTCAGGTTTTCTCTATGCCGGATGACTGACACCACAATATTGACATGAAACCCGATTGCGGATAAGCTGAGGCCATGGATCAGACCAGGGAACCTGCTGAGGTCTTCAGAAAGTTCAGGACATTCGTATGGCTGTCTCCAATGAAAGGCACTTACGGTGTCTATTTCATGCAGCCATCTGAACTCATGTCAGTAGCCATCGCCCGTAGGGCAGGAGAACCGAGAGAGGCCATACACCTTTTCGGACGTTCCCTGGCTGTGGCCCTCACCTCTGCCATGCGCACTACTCCCACTCCGGTATTTGGCATAGCATTCCCTGACGGCATTGCTCTGCTTTACCGCAAGGTGGTCTTCGATGTAGAACGTGTGGGCTCCATTTTGTCGTCTTCCATGTCATCGGCCATGGCACCGGTGCTGCAGTCATCCATCCCCGTGGCATCTGAATTTTATGAATTCCCATCGTCAGAGGTGCTTGCACGTTTTCTTCAGTGGCATCAGAGCCAGTCGCAGGCAGCCGTCGTCAGGGTTTTGGGGCCGACTCTCGACAACCTTGGCATATCTGACCGTGATTACAACGATATCTCGGACATGACAGACGGTTTCCCTCAATGGATCACAGGGGGGATCATGGAGTACTGGACCCTGGTGTCAGGCAGATGGGAACTTCGGATAAAAGAGGGAGCCATGACCGGATCGCAGTTTCACGCATTCGTGGTGAAGGCTCTGTGAGTGAAAGCCTGGAAAAATGCAGATAGTCTGCCCCAAGTGTCATACAAAATACTCTTTGCCTGATGAAAAGGTCGCAGGCAAGATTCTCAAGGTTAGGTGCAAGAAATGCGGCAATGTCATAGTCGTCAGGGGCACCAAAGATGTCTTGGAGAAGAAGAAGCGTGAGCACAGGGAGCGCATAACCTCATCCAGGGCCCGAGCCGTACTGCGCCAGGCCTTCGAAGAGGACTCGGGTGCATTTCCTGATGAGGAGATGGAGCATTCCGAGCGCACTCAGATCGCCATGATGCCAAAACTGGAGGACTTCTCCCAGGAAGCCGAGTGGTATCTGGCGGATTCCCGTGGACAGTTCGGGCCCATGTCCTTCCAGGAACTCGTGGCCCGCCTCAAACGTGGTGAGCCTGAAGCCGATGCCGTGGTGTGGCGCGAGGGATTCGAAGACTGGCGACCCATCGAGGAAGTCCCTGAGCTCAAGCCCCATTACAAACCTGCACCTCCTCCACGGAAGGAGAAGAAGGAAGAATCCGGGCCAGTGGCTGACGTGGCAGCTCCCGGATCCCAACCTGTACCCTCTGCCCAGCAGCCGGCTGTGAGTGGCCCGATATTCCCTGCAACTGAGTCTCAGATCATCACCCAGAGAAACATGAGGCCTGAATGGCAGACCAAACTCGTACCTTTCCTGGTGGGAGGAATGGTCATCGGTGCCATTGCCTTCTTCGCTGCCCGGGCCTTCATGAAGCCCCAGGTGGTGGAGAAGGTCAAGGTGGTGGAGAAGGTCGTGCCCCCGCCACCCCAGCAGGCCGGTGCTGCCCCTTCTTCTCCACGGATCAGGATTCCCGACAGCGAGGATGAGTACGAGATCGCCCTCGACGATGGTCAGGACCAGGGAGCCGGTTCATCTGCCGTAAAGAAGCACACCCACAAAATCCACCGTAACTCTCCAGGTCCGTCTCCATCCAGTGACATCCCCGTAAAGGACAGTGCACCCGTAAAACAGAATCACGGACGCACCAAAAAGATGCTGGACTCGGTCAGGCAGCACAGTCTGTCGGGGATAAAACGCTGTTACCGTCTGGCAAAACGTCGGGGCATGACTTCCTTCATGGACAGCAAGATAACTTTCCACGTCGTTATTCCGCCTGGCGGTGTTCCCAGCAAGGTGACCTTTACCGGCAAACTGCCCATTACGACGAAAAAATGCTTCAGCAGGGCCATAAAACAGTGGAAGTTTCCTCAGGGCACGAAGACCGACGTCTATTCCTTCACCATGGTTTTCAACTGATCGCTCCATTTTCATGAAAGGCAGTGTAGTTGACCAGTCAATCATATCCCGAACGTCTTGTCTCAGAGATATCACGTCGCGTTGGCACAGAACCATGGCATGGAGGCTACGGCTCCTCGGGCAACGTGTCCGTCAAGAAAGACGGTTTTCTGTATATCACGGCTACTGGTACTCGACTGGGTGAGGTTACGGATGACGACATAGCCTGTATCCCTGTCGAGCAAGTCTTAAAAATCATTAGTGAAATCAAGGGGTTACGGTTTTTTGACAAGATAAGGAGAGTTGCGGAGTTTTCCTCCCGTTTCAGCCCCAGGCCCAGTTCAGAGGTATTTTTCCATGCACTTTTACCTGGCAGGACAATCGTCCATACTCACCACATAGGGGCACTGAGACGACAGAAACAGTGGCCGGAAATAACGTTGCGTCATGGCGCGGTGATAGTTCCTTATGCCTCCATTGGCATAGAATTGGCCCTTACCATAAGCAGTCTGGATTCCATGGACACTCCCTTAATGCTCCTGCGCAATCATGGAGTGCTCATTCAGGGGACAGACCCTTCGGACGTGCTGGACCGGTTCGATGCACTCGACTCGATGTTCGGAGCCGGGGCACTGAACCTGCCGGAATTGGTTCCTCACCCCGAAGGTTTGGCCCTGTCTCTTCCATACGACCGGGAAGAGCTAAGACACATACTGGCATCTCCCATGATAGGCGATTACGTGTTCTCGTGCGGTCCAGCCCCGGCGGATGATGCCTCGGAGGCATCTGTGACACGCTTCAGGGATCGGTGGGGCATCTTTCCGTCTCTGGCTCTGGGTGACGGAGGGCAGGTGATGATCCTGGACAAAAATAGAGCCAGGGCTCAAGAAAGAGCTGAGGTCCTGGCTGCTCATCTGGCCATGTGGGGACACACGCCTCCTTTGAACCTCCGGCAGGTACGGACACTTGTGGAAATGGTTCGGATTTTTACGGCTAAGCAGTATGACTGACTGGAGAATCATATTGTCTGTTGAATAAAAACTGATGCAGGGCAAGATGCATATGATGTGTAATTTCAAGATCATACGTGCTGCCATTGGAAAGGAGTGATCCCCAATGCATTCGAGTCTTACTGCCAAATTTTTCTGGTTCATCCTGGGGCTGTTCCTGCTGTTCTTACTGACTCTATATCTGACAGTGGATTCCAGTTTCGAGGATATCACTTCCAGAACGACGGCAAGAATGGAGGAAAGCGCCACCGTGATGGCCAAACTCGAGGTCAGAAGCGTGGTGGAATCGGCCATGGGAATCATGGACTATTACCGGGATCGCGTAGAACAGGGGGTTATGACCAGGCAGCAAGCCGAAAAAGAGATGCTCTCCGCTCTGACGAAGATCAGATATGCTGACGGCCGGGGTTATGTGTGGGTTCAGAAGGGTACTCTCATCGTCATGCATCCCGTAAATGCCAAGTTCAATGGCAAAGACATGGCAGACGCGAAGGATTTCAAGGGGCACTTCTTTTTCAGGGAACTTGCTGCAGCAGCATCGAATCCTGATGGGGGATATGTACAGTACTGGAGCGTGAAGCCTGGAAGTTCTGCGCCCAGCCTCAAGTTGAGCTACATAAAGACCCATCCTTACTGGCAGCTTGCCGTGGCTTCGGGGGATTATATCGATGTTGTGGCCAGCATGGTCAAGAAGATGGAATCTGACATACAGCAGGCAAGGATTGGGTTCATGCACAAGTTCCTGCTCATACTGTTTGGGCTCGGATTCATCATGGCTGTGCTCTTCTACTTCGTCGTTCGCAGACTTCTCATAGTGCGTCTTCAGGAACTCGAGGACAATCTCCAACAGCTGGCCAGCGGTGAGGGGGATCTCACCATGGAGCTGACTGTATCGTCCAATGACGAGATTGGAGAGGTGGCCAGCACCTTGAACGAGTTTATCAGGTTCCTGCGCAGCAGTATCCGTTCCATGCTGGAAGTGGGCGAGCAGCTCGACATCCAGTCCGATGACCTCAAAAAAGAGTCAGATGCCCTCAAGCGTACCAGCGAACGGTTCATCTCAGAGATTCAGCGCTACGGTCGGGTAGTCTCCGAGATGATGGAGGTCAATCAGGAGGCCGAGGAACACGCGAGAACAGGCCGCGGTACCGTGGACTCCCTGAGAAACTCTGTGACGAATATGGAGCAGTCCATCAGTGTGGTGGCCTCATCTGCCGAGGAGATGAGCTCCATGGTGAGTACGGTGGCTGCAGCGGTGGAAGAGATGGACGTATCGGTCAGGACGGTGAACGAGTCCATACAGCAGGTGGAACAGTCCATTGGTACCGCCACCACCCAGGCCGAGCATGTCGTGTCACAGATGGACGAGCTCATGCGTCACAGTGACGAGATCGGCAACATCACGAGCCTCATCGAGGACATCTCGGACCAGACGAACCTTCTTGCCCTCAATGCCACCATCGAGGCAGCGAGTGCCGGCGAGGCAGGCAAGGGATTCGCAGTGGTGGCAAGTGAGATCAAGGAGCTTGCCCGGCAGACCGTCAAGGCTACCGACGAGATCGATGCCAAGATCCAGGAGATGCAGAAGGCTGCATACAGTGCCATGGAGGCAGTCAAAGAAATATCCCTCATGCTGACGGATACCAGTGACGTCAACGTTACCGTGGCTCGGTCCATGAATGAGCTTCAGACCACGAGCACCGAGATTTCCATGTCCATGAGCCAGACTGCCGAAGCTGCGGGTTCAGTGGCACGAGAGGTCATGGACATGACCCAGGTGGCTCAGGCACTTCGGGACGTGGCCACAGAAGTCCAGAACGCCACCGAGGGCATACTGGAGATGGTGGACCGTTCTTCTGCCAAGGGGCAGGAGCTTCAGTCCGCCTTCTCGACACTGCGCGATCTTATGGATCACATCTCCTTCAACATAGAGCACCTCAACAAATACGCCGAGGATACCCGTAGGTCTGCTGCCGAGCTCCACGAGGAGACCGCGAAGTTCAGGGTGTGATCCGTCCCATCTGCCACGTCGTCCCTTTTCATGACTCGTGAAGGGGCGTCTGGTGCAGGATGTACTATTTGACATGCCACTGAGGGGCTGCATCCATGCATCGTCCTATTATGTTTATCCTGTGCCTGGCATGAAAGAAGTGTGTAGGGCGTCAGCAGGTGTAGGGTCGGTCCATATCCCATGGCCTGTTTTGATCTTTGATGTAACTAGTTGAAATTATTGAAGTATTGCAGATGGGAGAACAGCTAGTAAGTAAAAGGCGGTACCATGAGGTCACTGCTGGTCCCAGTCGTCCTCTCCTGGAGCCTGGTGAAGGGCTCCTGATGAGAACACGAAAACTAGACCGTCGTCTGGCATGGCCATCTCCGGGACCAGATCGCGTCCGAACTGGAAGACGAAGGCGTACTCGTCGTATTCCTCAGGTGGATCGTCGAGCCAGGTGGGGTATGGCCCGATATAGGAGCATTCCGAAAGATCCACCCTCAGGTCGGACATGACTCCCATGAGGTTGGCAACCGTACGGTGGGGCAGGCTGGAGGTTACGGCCTGTACGAAAGGCTTCACGATCTCGTCACGTAACTCGTCGTCCTCCTCTCCGGGGAAACATCTTTCCATTACATGGGCCTCCAGATCCGTGATAGTGCCCGATGCGATGGCGTTTATGGTCTCCTCGTCTGTCACTGCCCATCTGAGAGCAGCCGGTACTTCTATGGCGAGCATGGCCAGTCCGCGCCGTTTGACTGCTCCCGGGTAGCTAACGGGTTGCTCGGCCAGGACTACGCCCTCTTCCAGGGTGTCCTCGGATATCTGCACTATGCGGTACACCGGGTTGTCAGGAGAGTTGCCCTGATCCGGTACCAGGCCTGTGAGAAGGCCTCCAGCGGCACGGGCCACGAAAAAGGAGAGGGCGCCCACATCCTCGTCCAGACCGTCCGGCAGGTCTTCGATGTCACGCATGTCAACGGTAAGGACGTGTTCCATGTGCGGATTCGTGGGGTCGGTCTCTCCCAGGGCCTGCTCGTAGAAGCGCAGTACCCAGGGCTGAGTCTTTGGCCAGTCGTCTGAGGTCATGCCAATGGGGGCCCCGCCTATGCGTGAGGGATCAGCAGGATCGAAGGGGGCAGGATAAAGGAGCACGAATGTCTCGGTCTCATAGTTTATGTCTTCCAGCAGGGAGGTCATCTCGTCCACGGAATTGAGCACCTGACGCACGTTGGCAGGATATGTGGCATCGGCTCCGCCTTCTTCCAAAAGTTCGATCATGTCGTCGAATTCCTCCTCCCGTGCAATGTCCAGGGCCGTGGTTCCGTAAGAGTCCCGGGCTCTGGGATCCGCTCCCAGCTCCAGGAGGGTTCGCACGTTTTCCAGGTTATGGGCTCTTACGGCTGCCATGAGGGGCGTTTCGTTGCGTTCTCCCCTGGCATTGACCGCTGCGCCGGCATCCACGAGCATCCTTATGATTTCTGGAGCGGTTGCGGCCTCCGACTCTGCCGCATGGAAGAGCACTGTAGCCCTGGAGTCGTCTCGCCTGGTGACGTCTGCGCCACGATCCAATAGCAGTTTAACGGCTTCTGGAGTCCCGGCATCGGCTGCATACATTAGGGGGGTGCGCCCGAGCTCGTCCCTGGCGTTCAGATCGGCGCCCCTGTCGAGAAACCAGCGAATTAGTTTCATGGAGGCCTCCCTCTCAAGGGCTCTCATGAGAGGGGTTACTCCGTGGATGTCGGGCTCGTCCACCGGGACTCCGTGATTAGCGAGTAGTTCGGCCGATTTGCGCCGTTTCACCGAGTGCATCAGGGTTTCCCCCTCAGGACCACGTAACTTTGGAGTGATCCGTCTGATGTAAGTGCGCAGCACGTCCGTGGGAGCCGAAACCACGAGGGACTGAATCTCGAAAGGCCATTCGTCCAGGGCGCCGATGATGTCGGCGGCACGTTTTCGGTCTTCAGGGTCTGGTGAAAGGAGGAGTTGGGATACGGGAAGGGTTCCGGCCATGTCTGGTACGAGGGGATTCGCCCCTTTTTCCAGAAGGATGTCCACACACTCCGTGGCTCCGGCCTGCGCAGCATAATGAAGTGGAGTGCGTCCCATCTCGTCTTCGGGATCTACATCGTCCACGTATTCGGAGAGCACGGAGAGGACACTGCTATTTCCCAGGGCAGCTGCCTGATGAAGTGGAGTGGCAGCCGTATCACCGCCGGCCATGGGATCGGCTCCCTTCTCCAGCAGTTTTGCTATGACGCCGGCGGCTTCATCGTAACGTGCTAGAAACATAATGGAACTTATACGACCCACTGCGTCTTCCGCAGTGAGGAGTCCTTCGTCCGCAGCCTGCAGCAGTAGATCGAAGCGCCCAGTGCTGCAGAAGAGTTCCAGCATCGGGGGTGTCTGGTCGTCAGGAGAGTCCCAGGAGAACTCTTCACCGGCCAGTTTTTTCATGTCCTCCAGGGATGCCCCGTTCTCGAGTGCCTGTGTGATGTCCTGATATGCTGTCATGTCCGTCCTCCCGGGAAGCCGCTACCGTTCCTGCTGGTCAGTAGTCCTTGGGAATACGGATGATTCGGCTTTTCCCTGTGTGTGGCATCATAAGTGCATGAAGGACAATTACAAGGGACAGACGCAGCTCAACCGTGACGTCTATTGCAGGACGGTAAGGCATCGATGAAGACCTGGTTTTGGACGGATGCGACACTAGGGCTTCTTTGAATTGACCTGTTCCTTAAAAGTCCTTTGATTACAATATGTTATGTAGTTTTTTAGACGTTGTGTGTGTATCTGGAACCGTGTATGGATGGCATACGGGTAGTCAAAACTGTCCGTGACGTGCCCCTGATGGGTCCTTGCCCCCGGTTTTCGGGACTGCCTGCGGTTCGCTCCAAAACCGGTGGTCGTATACGAAAGGGGGTTGCCAAGATCCTGATTAATGAATATTAAACGGACAACCACGGAGTGTGGAGGATGCAGGCCGAACCACCAAAGACCTGCACTCAGGTGCATCATACATCAGCCCGGCCCCCGAGACCGGATGGCGCCCGCAACTCTTTTGAGACAGACCTCACCTTTGAGGCGAAGAGCATCGGTGCGCCGGTACGTGGGATGCTGTCACCTCCGCCTGTTCCCGTTCCGGGAGGGTGGCGCTCGTTTTGGTATGCACCTATCCGTTCCTGCAAGAACGAATTCATGGGTAAACCGAAAATCATAAGGGAAACAAAAGTAAATTCCATTACGGGGCAGACTTGGCACCGCAGGATGATGCATACAGACAGGCATTTCCCGTTCCGCCGGTCTGACACCCAGGGAGGGAAAAGATTATGGGACTCAGTGTAACAGAGAAAATCCTAAGCACTCACATCGGTGACGGAAAGCTGGAGAAAGGGGAGACCATCGGTCTGAAGATAGACCAGTGCCTGACCCAGGACTCCACGGGTACCATGGCATGGCTCGAGTTCGAGGCCATCGGTGTGCCCCAGGTGAAATGCGAGGTGGCAGTGTCCTACGTGGATCACACATCGCTGTCCTTCAAGGGAGAGAGCTCCGACGACCATCTCTTCCTGTACACCATGGCCCGCAAGTACGGCGCCTACTATTCCAAGGCCGGTAACGGCGTGTGCCACCAGGTGCACTACGAGCGTTTCGCAAAGCCCGGAAAGACCCTTCTGGGCTCGGATTCGCATACCCCCACGTCGTCGTCCCTCGGTATGCTTGCCATAGGAGCCGGCGGAGCTGACGTGGCAGTGGCCATGGGAGGCGGTTACTTCTACATGAAGGTGCCCAAGGTCATGCGCATCTGGCTTGAGGGCGAGCTCCAGCCCGGCGTGGCAGCCAAGGACGTCATCCTGGAGGTGCTCCGCCGCATCGGTGTCAAGGGCGGCGTGGGCTACATCCTCGAGTATGCCGGTCCTGGCGTTGCGTCCCTCACCATCCCCCAGAGGGCTACCATCACCAACATGGGCGCCGAGACCGGAGCCACCACTTCGGTATTCCCGTCCGACGAGATCACCCGCGAGTTTCTGCGTCTTCAGGGGCGCGAGCGCGACTGGATGGAGCTCAAGGCCGATCCCGATGCCACCTACGACGATGAACTGGTGATAAACCTGTCCGAGCTTGAGCCCATGGTGGCCATGCCCGGATCTCCCGACAACGTAAAGCCCATCAGCGAGGTCAAGGGGCACGAGATAAACCAGGTCTACATGGGATCGTGCACCAACGGTTCCTTCCAGGACATGGGTCTTGCAGCCCTCCTGCTGCGAGGCCGCGAGGTAGCCAAGGACATCGAGGTCATCATGTCCCCCGGTTCCCGCCAGGTGGAGGAACTTCTCCTGGCCAAGGGTCTCACCTACAACCTGGTCAAGGCCGGCGTCCGCATGGTGGAGCCCGGCTGCCACGGCTGCATCGGTATGGGATACGTGCCCGGATACGGCCACTACTCCGTGCGTACCGTGAACCGCAACTGGTTCGGCCGTGGCGGTTCCAAGCATGCCCGTCTTATGCTCACCAGCGTGGAGACGGCCGTTGCATCGGCTCTGGCCGGACATCTGGCCGATCCCCGGGAGATCCCCGGCATAGCCGAGGCAGTGAAGGAAATCCGCGAGCTCGTGACCTCCACCAACGTCATGAGCATTACCGACGACTCCATGATAATCCCGCCAGTACCGCCCGCAGACGCCCAGAGGGTGGAAATCAAGCGTTCCCCCAACATCGTGCCGCTGCGCAAGCAGGTTCCCCCAGAGAACACCATGGGCGGCGAGGTACTCATAAAGGTGGGTGACAACATCTCCACCGACGACATCCTGCCGGCAGGCTCCCTGACCCAGCACCTGCGTTCCAACCTGCCCGAAATCTCCAGGTTCACGTTCTACTACATCGATACGGAGTTCGCTAAACGCGCCGAGGAGAAGGGCGGCGGCTTCATCGCTGGCGGCGAGAACTACGGTCAGGGGTCGTCACGTGAGCATGCTGCCTTTGCTCCGTGGCAGCTTGGGGTAAAGGCCGTGTTCGCCAAGAGCTTCGCACGCATCCACAGGGCCAACCTGGTCAATGCCGGCATCGTCCCGGTGATGGTGGACACCGATCCCATGGAGCAGGGGGACGAGATGGAACTCGACATCTCCACCCTGGACAGCGGCAAGGTTCGCATAGTCAACAAGACGCGCGGCACTGAGTACGAGGGTACCACCGATCTCAGTGAGCGTGAGGTGGCCATAATCCGGGCCGGAGGACTTTTAGCCTATACCAAGCAGCTGCATGGCTAAGGAAAAGGTTAATAATTTCAATAAGATAGAGAGGTGAATCATGGCAATCAAAGGAATCCGCGAGTATGACGGCAAGAAACTCCTTTCGGAGCTTTTGCCCCGCTACGGGTGGGAATGGGAGTTCCAGGGCGTCCTGGTGACCCCGGAGACGGACATCGAGAAGCTTCCGGAGGAGCATCCCTGGCTTGGGGAGAAGAAGCTGGTGGCAAAGCCCGACATGCTCTTCGGCAAGCGCGGCAAACTCGGCCTCATTTCAGTGGGCAAGGACTGGAAGGACACGGCTGCGTGGCTGCGTGAGCACATGAACAAGGAGGTCACCATCTCCGGCGTGACAGGTCCCCTTACCGAGTTTCTGGTGGAACCCTTCGTTGAGCATACCCAGGATCAGGAGTACTACATCGCCATGCGCATGTTCCGCGACGGCGACAGGGTGTACTTCTCCCGCCAGGGCGGGGTGAACATCGAGGAGAACTGGGACTCCGTGACAGAAGTGCACATCCCGGTGCAGGGTGAGGACGGCACCCTCGTGAACCCCGAGGACGTGGACCTGGCCGCCAAACTCGGCCTTGGCGACGCGGATGCCCAGCTCGGACGCTTCCTGAACGCTCTTTACCGCGTGTTTGCGAAACACGGTTTCGCATATCTCGAGATAAACCCCATGGCAGTCATGGGCGATGTTATCGTGCCGCTGGATCTCGTGGCAAAGCTGGACGACACGGCTGCCTTCGAGAACCTGGACACCTGGGGACGTACCCTTACCTTCCCGGCTGGTTTCGGCCGCAAACTCTCCGATGAGGAGGCCTACATCAAGGAGCTCGACTCCAAGACCGGAGCTTCCCTGAAACTGACCATCCTCAATCCCAAGGGACGTATATGGCCCATGGTGGCCGGTGGTGGTGCCTCAGTCATCTACGCCGACACCGTGGCCGATCTGGGCTTTGCCAGTGAGCTGGCCTACTACGGCGAGTACTCGGGCAACCCCAACGAGGAACTCACCTACCAGTATGCAAAGACCATCCTCGATCTCATGACCCGTGAGCACCATCCCGAGGGTAAAGCTCTTCTCATCGGCGGCGGTATCGCCAACTTCACCGACGTCGCAGCCACCTTCAAGGGCATCATCAGGGCAATCCGTGAGTACGCCGACAAGCTGCGCGAGGGCAAGGTGCAGATTTTCGTGCGCCGTGGCGGCCCCAACTACAAGGTGGGACTGGAGCGCATGCGCCAGCTCGGCGAGGAGCTCGGTATTCCGATCCACGTCCACGGTCCCGAGACGCACATGACCCGTATCGTGCCCATGGCACTCGAGGCACTCGGACTTATGAAAGGTGAGTGACAGGTTAGGTAAAAAAAATCCCGAACCCTGAACAGCACAGGTTCGGAAAGGAGATATCAGATGACCAGCAAGCCTGAATATCATCTCTTTTCAAGGGAGACCAGAGCTATCATATACAACCTCCAGGCCAATGCAGTTCAGCGTATGCTGGACTTTGACTACGTTATAAAGCGCGAGAAACCCTCAGTGGCAGCCATTGTCAACCCCAACGCAGCCAATGGCGGCCGTCACAAGGCCTTCTGGGGACAGCGCGAGATACTCATCCCCATATACAGGACCATCGACGAGGCAGTGAAACGCCATCCCGATGCCGACGTGATGGTGAACTTCGCGTCCTTCCGTTCGGCATACCCCACCACCATGGAGGCTCTGGAGACCGAGACCATCCGCACAGTGGTCATAATCGCCGAGGGCGTGCCCGAGCGCCGCGCCCGCGAGATAGCCGCCCGTGCCCGCGCCCTTGGCAAGTGGATCATCGGTCCTGCCACCGTGGGAGGCATCCAGGCCGGCGCCTTCAAGATAGGCAACACCGGCGGTACCATCGAGAATATCATCGAGTCCAAGCTCCACCGTCCCGGTTCAGTGGGATTCGTGTCCAAGAGCGGCGGCATGTCCAACGAGATGTACAACATCATCTCCCGCAACGCCGACGGCCTGTTCGAGGGTATCGCCATCGGCGGCGACGCCTATCCAGGATCCACGCTTCTCGACCATCTGCTCCGCTACGAGAAGAACCCCGACATCAAGATGCTGGTGTGCCTCGGCGAAGTGGGCGGCACAGAGGAGTACCGCATAGTCGAGGCCATGAAGGAAGGCCGCATCACCAAGCCGCTGGTGGCCTGGGTCACGGGTACCATCGCCTCCCATCTCACCGGTGGAGTGCAGTTCGGTCATGCCGGTGCCAGGGCCGATTCCGCGAAGGAGACGGCCGAGGCCAAGAACAGGGCCCTGCGGCAGGCCGGAGCCATCGTACCCGAGTCCTTCGACGGCATTGGTGACGCCATTGTGAAGGTATACGAGGAGCTCCGTGCAAAGGGCGAGATCGCCGAGAAGGCCGAACCCGAGGTTCCCCCGATCCCGCAGGATTACAAGGCTCTGAAGGCCAAGGGTCTCGTGCGTAAGCCCACGGGATTCGTCACCACCATCACCGACGACTCCGGGGACGAGCCCCTTTATGCCGGCGTGCCCATGAGTTACGTCATCAAGAACGATCTGCCCCTGGGCGAGGTCATCGGCCTTCTGTGGTTCAAGAAGAAGCTCCCCGCCTTTGCCAGCAAGTACATCGAGATCGTTCTCAAGCTCACTGCCGACCACGGCCCCTGCGTGTCCGGTGCCCACAACGCCATCGTGACCGCCAGGGCAGGGCGCGATCTCATGAGTGCCGTGGCCTCCGGTATCCTCACCATCGGACCCCGTTTCGGTGGTGCAGTGTCCGGCGCTGCCAAGATGTTCAGTTGGGCTGTTCAGGAGGGCCTCTCCCCGCTGGAGTTCGTCAATGAGATGAAGCGCCGCGGCAAGCGTATCCAGGGCATCGGTCACCGCATCAAGAGTGCCACCAATCCCGACGTGCGTGTGCAGCTCCTCAAGGAGTTTGCGTTTGGTAACTTCCCGGTGACCAAATACCTCGAGTACGCCCTGGAGGTGGAGAAGATCACGCTGACCAAGCGCAACAATCTCATCCTCAACGTGGACGGCACCATCGGCGTGCTCTTCTTGGACCTCATGGAGTCCTGCGGAGAGCTGTTCTCCGAGGAGGAGAAGGCCGAGGTCATCGAGTTCGGCGTGCTGGACGGCCTGTTCATGATGGGGCGTGCCATCGGCATGGTGGGCCATTACTTCGATCAAAAGCGTATGCGTCAGGGCCTGTACCGTCATCCGCAGGATGATGTCCTTTACGCATTGCCCACGGCCAAGGAACTCGGCTACGACGACATCGAGTAGTCGTATCCCATCCCTCATACCCACTTATCTCTCTCCTTGATTTATATTCACACTGTCCAGATAACCGACTGAAATTATTGATATTTTATCATAAATCGTGCATCCCCCATGCGTGGATGTCCGTAAGTCTCCCGGAAATGTCGTCGTTTCACTGGACAGTGATTTGATCTAACGCGGCTCAGCGCCACCAGGTGGAGGTAAGGAAGTCCATGGTGCCGGCCACCATGAAGTGAAGCAGAACACCAGGGAATATGGACCGCGAAGACAGGGCGATGCGCCCCAGTACCAGACCGGCTATGACGGCTCCCATGGCCTCGCCCTCGGGCTTGCCCAGATGCGCCACCACGAAAGGCAGGGTGGAGAATAATATGGCGCCGTTGCCGTAACGTTTTTCCAGACCGAACAGGAGATAGCCGCGGAAGAAGAATTCCCACGAGATCCACTTGAGGAGATAAAATCCCTGGTACATCAAGAAAAGGGAGGCCGAGTCCTTTATTATCTTGAGTTTTGGATACTTGGCCTGGAATGCTGGCGTGTGTGCCACATATACGAGTAGGGGGACAAAGGCTAGGTAAATGCCCAGTACTACCAGGAATTCTTTGCGTGTGCCCGTGATGCGCCATCCCCACTGACGCGGAGACTCCCTGAGTACGATGGCATTGAGCAGCAGGGGAATAGCCATGAGAATCAGCACCGAGGCAAGGTGTGAGTACACGAAAGAGGCCATGGGAAGCCATCTGCGCGGCACGGAGGCGGCCACGGATGGTATGGTGGCGGCAAAATGTCCGGGCTTGCAGTGGTACAGATATAGCACCAGCAGAAGACCACCGGTGACGGTCACGAAAACCGATCTGAAGTCCAGTCCCGGAAGGGCCTTGTGGAACCAAGCTTTGGCGAATCGTCTGATTGCAGTCAAAGTGTGTCCTCCATGTGCTGAAGTGTATTGCGTTTAGAGGCCATCTGACCCGTATAGCAGGTGACGGGATCGGCTGCAATGTCGATGCCTACAGGGCAAAGCGGTGTTTTTGACGTTTTTTACGCAAACTCCAGCCACTACCGAGGCTCTGTCCGCTCCCGGATACGCAATACGAAGACCGCCGAGGTTCCAGAGTGCGCCAGATCCATCGAAAAACCAGGCCCGGCGGGTGTCCTGCAAAGGTGCGTGGTATGGCATCCTGACCGGGCATGCTTTTGCTTCAAGAACAGGTACAGGCACTTCCAGGGCTGTCGGCTTCTTCTGCAAGGACGGGCTGCGAATGGTGGTATACGGATCTGAAGTTTCAGGTGCCCTAGACTACACGGCGATATCTTAGAAGTCCATCAACGGTTTTGCCGGAGTTTCTAAAAATACATCCCGTATCACCAGGGCCGTCGAGCTGCCCTTCAAGGGTGCGTGGTAAGCCTTCCTGGCTGGACTTACTTTTGCTTCAAGAACAGGTGCAGGCACTCGTAGAGGCTGTCGAGCTGCCCTACAAGGATACGGATATCAACTGAACACCAGGGCCCTCGGCGTCCTGCAAGGGTGCGTGGTAGGGCGTCCTGACCAGGCATACTTTTGCTTTAAGAATAGGTGCAGCCACTCGTAGGGCCATCAGGCTCTCCTGCAGGGGTGCGTGGTATGGCGTCCTGGTTGGACATGCTTTCGGCCGTGCCGGTGACACTGATTCATTGCCCTAAGAAGGTTATCCCTCGGTGCCGGGCCTTTGCGGCACGGTCCACATGCCCCGCCATAGTGTTTGGGGTTACGCGGTAACTCCTTGATATTACAGCACTTTACCGCAAAGCCCAAAACCGTCCCATCTAAAGAAGGGCCCTCCCCCGCCGTCACACCGGCCAAAAACCAAACCGCTGGATAAGCCTCCCTGTTGAAGCTTGTATCTGTTTGACCATCTGCCAAGTAACACCGGCCAAAATCCGAACCGCAGGAAGAGCCCCTGTCTGGTGCTGCGGCCTTTGCGGCATGCTCCACACACTCCGCCACAGCGTTTGGTGTTGCGCGGTAACTCATTGATATTACAGCACTTTACCGCAAGACCTAAACTGTCCCATTCAAAGAAGGGCCCACCCCCGCCGTCACACCGGCCAAAAATCCGAACCGCAGGATAAGCCTCCCTGTTGAAG
>JALWFW010000374.1 GCA_027013865.1 Polyangiaceae bacterium
ATATATATATATATATAATTTAAAATTCGTGCACATATAGACCTATAGAGGTATGTAGAAGCATCACACACACACACACACACACACACACAGATAATAATAATAATAATAATAACACAGGCAGCCTGACAGACAGACAGACAGACAGACAGACAGACAGACAGACAGGCCGTAAAGCTTAATTATACCAGTTGAATCTGTGAAGTCAGTCAGTCCGTCGGTCAATTGGCAGCCATCTTGCTCACAAGTCGACAGGCCTCTCTTTCCCTCACAATTATGACGTCATCGCGCCGCCTGGCGGAGGCTAAGTGTCACAATTCTCATTTTCCATCCGAACAAATCAGATTACTTCCGGTAAATCTCGACTTCCTGTATAAGCGTCATAGCTCCGAGCTGCGATGCCCTTCTCTGACGTCACAGATCGAAACCTCGCACCCGGAGCCCTTTGAAAATGGCTGCTATTGACGAGATTTCCCGACAATTGCCGACAGTTGCCGACAATTGCCGGAGTGTTACGACGTGTGCCGAACGCCTGCGGCCCGCTCAAACCTCATCAGATCTCAAAGACGGACAATTGTCGGATTTTATTTCGCATAACATTTTATTTCTGGTTCCATGACGAACCGAAAACGAATTGAATTCGTTCACATGTCTATTGATGGGTGGAGCGGTCTGTGAGCATGTGGCTCCCTGTGGTGTTGTTTGTGGGCCTGTGGCGCTATGTGTAGTTGTCTGTGGGGCTGTGGCTCCATGCGCTCTTGTAATGTGGGCCTGTGGGGCTGTAGCTAAAACGGTAATCGCTTGTGTGGTTTGTGGGGCTACCAGTCCAAGCACATTGGCTTGTGGGGCTATGGATCCAGGCACAGTGGCTTGTGGGGCTATGGATCCAGGCATTGAGGCTTGTGGGGCTATGGATCCAGGCATTGAGGCTTGTGGGGCTATGGATCCAGGCACAGTGGCTTGTGGGGCTATGGATCCAGGCATTGAGGCTTGTGGGGCTATGGATCCAGGCATTGAGGTTTGTGGGGCTATGGATCCAGGCATTGAGGCTTGTGGGCTCTGGATTTCAGTTCACGTAGGTGGCATGTGGATTGCTTCTGGGTGGCCTGTGGATCGCTACTGCGAGGCTTCTAGCTCACTGTGGCGTGATTTGTGTCTCGCTGGTTAGTGAGCAGTGACTCGCTGGTGAGTGGCATGTGGATCGCTGGTGGGTGGCATGTGGATCGCTGGTGGGTGGCATGTGGCTCGCTGATGGGTGGCATGTGGCTCGCTGGTGGGTGGCATGTGGCCGCTGGTGGGCGGCATGTGGCCGCTGGTGGGCGGCATGTGGCCGCTGGTGGGTGGCATGTGGCCGCTGGTGGGTGGCATGTTGCCGCTGGTGGGTGGCCTGTGGCTCGTTCCTGGCTGGCCTGTGGCTCGCTCTACAGTGGGCATGAAATTAATGTGAGCGATATTTCCTGTGGGATATTCTGGATTTACAGCTTACTGAGGATATTCTGTGGGCCTAGAATTCTAGGTATGTGGCTCACTGCGGGCGTGTGGCTCCCAGTATGTATGTGTGTGTGTGTGTGTGTGTGTGTGTGTGTGGTTCTAGGCATGCTGCTTGCAGTGGGGCTGTGGCTTCCATTGTATGTGTGAGTTCTAAACGTGTGGCCCCTCAGTGTGTGTATGGGTACTAGTCGTGTGGGTCAGTGTGGGCGTGTCCCCCCAGTGTGTGTCAGCTGTGGTCAGCTGTGGGCGTGTGGCTCCCAGCGTGTGTGTGCGTGTGTATGTGTGTGTGTGTGTGTGTATGTATTCTAGTCATGTAGCGAGCTGTGAGCGTGTGGGCCCCCAGTGTGTGTGTGTGTGTGTGTGTGTTTTATATGTCTCTGGCTCGCTGTGGGCGTGTGGCTCCAGTGTGTGTCCGTCTGTGTTCCATGTCTGTGGCTCGCTGTGGGCGTGTGGCTCCCAGTGTGTGTGCGTGTGTGTTCTATGT
>JALWFW010000375.1 GCA_027013865.1 Polyangiaceae bacterium
GAGGATCCCCCGGCTGGGTGCCGAGCGCTCGCACCGTGCCGGGCAGGTGGTGGAGGAACCTTGCCCCGAAAATCCCACCGTAAGAGCGGCGGGACAGGCAGGGGCTTATCCAGCGGTTTGGATTTTTGGCCGGTGTGACGGCGGGGGTGGGCCCTTCTTTAAATGGGTCGGTTTTGGGTCTTGCGGTAAAGCGCTGTAATGTCAAGGAGTTACCGCGTAACGCAAAACGCTGTGGCAGAGGGTGGACCGTGCCGCAAAGGCCGCAGCACCCGAGGGATAACATTCTTGGGGCAATGAATCAGTGTCACCGGCACGGCCAAAAAAAGCATGCCTGGTCAGGAAGGCTTACCGCGCACCTTTGCAGGGCAGCTCGAGGGCCTTTGTGATACGGGTTGTATTTTTCGAAACTCCGACAAAAACCGTTGATGGTGTTCTAAGGTATGCCCGCGTAGTACAGGACACCTGAAACTTCAGATTCGTGTGGCACCATTTGCAGGCAGTCCTTGCTAAAGAGCCTAACAGCCCTGGGAGAGCCTGCACCTGTTCTTGAAGCATCAGTCGTGTTCTGGTAGAATCTCAGCTCCCAGGCACCATGTGCCGCGAAAGGAGGACGCCATGACGTCCATGACACAGATAGACAGGGCAGTCAAATCCATAAAAGAACGAATCGGAGACCGCACACCGGCCATAGGACTCATCCTCGGTTCCGGACTGGGATACGTGGCAGACACACTCACCGATGCCGTAGTAATCCCCTACGGTGAGATTCCCGGTTTCCCCGTGTCCCGCGTGGAGGGACACAAGGGGAACCTGGTGGTAGGCCGCCTCGATGGCGTATGCGTGGCAGCCATGCAGGGCCGCGTTCACTACTACGAGGGCTGGACCATGGAAGAGGTGGTCCTTCCGGCAAGGGTCATCACCCGCCTTGGTGTACGCACCTGGATCATCACCAATGCCGCCGGAGCCCTTGATGCCAGCCGGTACGCTCCCGGTGACCTGTGCCTGATAACCGATCACATAAATATGATGGGGGCCAATCCCCTTACAGGGGTCAACATCGACGAGCTGGGTCCCCGATTCCCCGACATGACTGCGGCCTATTCCCGCAAACTGCGCAGCATCGCCAAAAAGGCGGCATGCAGTGCTGGCCTTCCCCTCAAGGAAGGCGTTTACGCCGCCATGATGGGGCCCTCATACGAGACACCTGCCGAGATTCACATGCTCAGGACCATTGGTGCCGACCTGGTGGGCATGAGCACCGTTCCCGAGGTCATCGCCCTCAACCACATGGGATGCGAGGTCCTCGGCATAAGCTGCGCCACCAATCTGGCCGCCGGAGTATCCGCAGGCAAGCTCTCCCACGAGGAAGTCAAGGAGACGGCCGACAGGGTAAAGGACACTTTCGAAAAACTCGTACGCGCCACAGTCAGAGAGATCCATTCGGAAATCAATTTATAACATATTGAAATTATTGAGGTTTTTATTATGAGAACTGTTTACCGGTTTTCTGTTGCTCCATACCTACCCCCCGAACTGGCAGATCTCGGAACCCTTGCTTACAATCTGTGGTGGTCATGGAATCCTGATGCGATCCAACTCTTCTTGCGCCTCGACCGCGACCTGTGGGAAGAGACCGGACACAATCCCGTGGCCATGCTGGGGCGCGTATCCCAGCACCGTCTAGAAGAACTGGCAAAGGACGAGGCTTACCTGCATTCCTTAGGCTCCGTCATGGAGCGGTTCAGGGAAGCCATGGACCGGGGCCGCTCCCTGGGACACGACAACGACTTCATGGTGGCCTACTTCGCCCTGGAGTTCGGAATTCACGAGGCCCTGCCTGTCTATTCCGGAGGCCTCGGCGTCCTGTCAGGCGACTACCTGAAGGCAGCATCCGAAATAGGCCTGCCCCTGGTGGGCGTCAGCCTGCTCTACAGGGAAGGCTACTTCCGTCAGTACCTCACGTCCGACGGCTGGCAGCAGGAGACCTACCCTGACAACGACTTTTATAACATGCCACTCCTTCCGGTGAAGGACGCCGACGGCAGTGACCTGGTCATACCCGTGGAATTCCCGGACCACACCGTCTACGCCAAGGTATGGAAGGTCCAGGTGGGGCGCACGTCACTCATACTGCTCGACTGCAACATAGAACAAAATTCCGTGGAAGCCCGTGAGATAACGGCCCAACTGTACGGCGGAGACCTCGAGATGCGCATCCGTCAGGAGTACCTGCTGGGCATCGGCGGTGTCGAAGTCCTCAAGAAGCTGGACATCCATCCCACCGTGTACCACATGAACGAGGGTCATTCGGCGTTCCTGGGCCTCAAACGTATCCAGGATCTCATGGCCGAGACCGGTATGTCGTTCTCAGAGGCCCGTGAAGCCTGTGCGGCAGGCAACGTGTTTACCACCCACACCCCCGTTCCCGCGGGCATCGACAAGTTCCCGCCTGCCCTCATGGACAGGTATTTTTGGAAGTACCGCGAGGAAGTGGGCATATCCAGGGACGACTTCCTGGCACTGGGACGCGAACATCCCGAGAACCACGAGGAGCCCTTCTCCCTGGCGGTACTAGCCATCAAACTGTCCAACTGGTACAACGGTGTAAGCCGCCTACACGGTAGGGTATCGCGCCATATGTGGCGCCACATATGGCCTGGTGTCCCCGAGGACGAGATTCCCATCACCCACATAACCAACGGAGTGCACATCAACTCATGGGTCTCCCCTGAACTGGGCCAACTCCTCGACCGTTACCTGGGGCCGAGGTGGCGCGAGTTCAGCGAGCAGTCACAGGTATGGGACTACATGGACCGAATCCCCAATGCAGAGCTATGGCGTACCCATGAACGGCGCCGTGAGCGCCTCGTGGCCTTCGCACGCCTCAGACTCAAGAACCAGCTCATCAAGCGGGGAGCCACCGAAGAGGAGATAAAGATAGCCGAGGAAGTTCTCGATCCCGACGCGCTGACCATAGGCTTTGCCCGCAGGTTCGCCACCTACAAACGGGCCATCCTAATATTTAGGGATCCTGACAGACTCGCACGCATACTCGGCGATCCCGAACGTCCGGTTCAGATGATTTTCGCAGGCAAGGCCCACCCCAGGGACAACGAGGGCAAGGAATTCATCCGCAGATTGGTACAGTTCGCCCGAGACGAACGGTTCAGGCTCCGCGTGGTATTCCTGGAGGACTACGACATGAACGTGGCCCGCTACATGCTCCAGGGTGTGGATGTTTGGCTCAACACACCACGCAGACCACTGGAGGCTAGTGGCACCAGCGGTATGAAGGCTGCTGCCAACGGGGCCCTCAACTTCTCCACCTTAGATGGCTGGTGGGCAGAAGGTTTCGAACCAGATGTGGGCTGGTCCATAGGCAAAGGTGAGGAATACGAAGACCTGGAATATCAGGATCTCGTTGAGGCTCAGGCACTTTACGACACTTTGGAGAGCGATATCGTACCCGTGTATTACGACCGCGGACATGATGGCATCCCCCGCCGCTGGGTCTACAAGATGAAACAGGCCCTAAAGAAGCTGGCACCCCAGTTCAACATCAACCGCATGGCCCTCGAATACATGGAAAAACTTTACAGACCAGCTTCTGCCCGATGGCACGAGATCTCGGCAGACTCCTTCTCCATGGCCAAGCGACTGCACGCATGGAAAGGTAGACTGGCAGCGGCATGGCCTCATGTGCGCATCACAGATCTGGTGGTGGATCATCCCGACCACGTCGTGGTGGGTCAGCAGGTGGGAGTCAGGTGTCATGTGCACCTTGCAGGACTGTCCCCGGACGACGTGAAGGTTCAGGCCCTGTCCGGTCCAGTCGACGTCCACGGATCACTTGTCAACCCGGGCGTCTTCGAACTCAAACCCGAAAAGGACCTGGGGGATGGAGTCTGGCTGTATTCAGGGCAGCTCGAGGCCACCACCAGCGGACAGCAGGGCATGGCTCTGAGGGTCGTGCCATTCAGTGACATGATTCCGTATCTGCACTCCACTGGACTGATAAAATGGGCATGAAAAAACATATGCCATTCATCTTGCTGGCAGCGGGAATATTTGCAGCATCCTGCTCTCGATCGGCGGCGCCCCGGACAGACACCACAGCCGCAAAAGCACGCAGGATATGGCACTCGGGTAGGTATGCACACTCTTGCAAGGTTCTTTCTGCCATCACCTCACTTCCGGATAATACGGACTCCCGGTTCAGGGTGCTACGTCTCGTGGGACGGTGCCGGGCCCTTGGACTTCCCCACCCAAAACTGCACCTTACCCATGACCAGGAAACATATCTCAGGGCCATGACCATCGTCCCAGGTCAAAGCGTGGGCCATTCCATAGACCTCATGGAGAGCCTTGCGAGACGCCATCCCGAAGAGCCCGAATACCGATGGCGTCTAGCCCTCTTTCACATGATGGCCCACCGTTACGGCCGTGCAGCACGTATAATAAAGACCATTCCCCCCACTAGTCGCCGACTCCTGGCCCTGGCCCGCTGCCAGGTGGAACTCGGCCTGGCCAAAGACGCCCTGGATACCCTAGAACGCCTGCCACCCCTCGGTACCAAGGCCCAGGTGAGACAGGCCGCAGTACTGCACAGACTTGCTAGAACCATGGAGCCTTTGCCCCCGGACCTGTCCGCTGGCATGGAACGGGTCAAAAGACTCATGAGACTCAAGGCTTATCCTGGTGCACGACAGATACTGCGACAACTGTCGGAAAAATACCCCTGGTATCCCGATACCTGGTACATGCTGGCTATCACCGATCTCATAGAGGGACACACAGCACACGCCGTGGTGCACCTCAACAAGGCACTCATGGCCCGCCCAGACGACGCAGACTCCCTGGTACTCATGGCCCGTATAGAGCTGGGGACCCGCAACCTCACCGATGCCATCTCACACTTGAAGGCAGCCGTGAAGGCGGCTCCCTTCGACATGGAGCCCTACCGCATGCTCATAGATGCCCAAGCACAGGCACACAACCGCATGGGTGAGCTCGAGACCCTGGCCATGATGGAGCGTCGCTTCGGACACGTACTGGCCTCTAGGGAAAAGCTACGCTACGCCGCTCTATTGGACGAGTCCGGCCGTTCAGAAGATGCCATGGCCGTCTACCGTCAGGTCGCTACCTCCACTCCAAAAGACAGTCCCGAACACGACGAGGCCCTCTTGGGACAGGCCAAAATCCTGGTAAATCGCGCCCAACGCGGCGACCGTAAGGCAAGAAGACGTGCCCGCAATCTGCTCAAACGTCTCTCGAAACGTCATCCCCTGGACTCACGTCCGAAGTTCCTTCTACAAAAACTGGAAGGCAAGCAGCCATCCATAGTCCCTGGGAGGATCCCAGACAAACCGGACACGAAGAAACGTTGAATCCCCCGCGCCCCCGACTGATTGCCACTGCCTACTGGCGATACGTCCTTTCATATAAATATCGTAATAAAATCGTCCATGATTCATTGATTTCGATTCTAATCCCTTTACACTGTCAGGATACGGATCATCGTACCAGAGCCATGATTCGTGAATAATCGTTCAATTTCAGGTAGTTACGTGATCTTATCGCTACTACCATCCGGGGTGATGATATGAAGAACATACATGTGACACTGATGCTCCACACAGGCACACTGGCTTTGACCGGATGTACGGACTCTCCGTCCGATTCCTCCGTCCAGGACGAGGCCATCTTGGTTCCACCAGGAAAGGCCGATGACTTCTATTCCGACACTGCACAGGAATTCAGGGTGACAGGTACGAGTACGGTGTCCTTCGAGGGTGATTACTCGTCTCTCTCTGCCGAAGAACGCCTAGACTTGGCCAAGGATCTCGCCGATGCCAAGGTGCAGGCTATAGTGGCCTATCTCAACGAGTACGTGGTGGACAAAAGTGAGCACTCCTCCATCGAGGACTACGGCGGATTTCATGCCATGGCCAGGGCCTACTCATTCCACGTGTCCGACGTCACCGAGGTGGAAGAGGGTGTCTATTCCTTCGGTTTCGAGGGTGAGATAGGCGCTACCCTGGAATTTCTGGACCTGCTCCCCGAGGTTGAC
>JALWFW010000376.1 GCA_027013865.1 Polyangiaceae bacterium
AGACTTATAAATATTACACACTCGGTGTTCCGATGATAACATTGTATCTGTTTGTATGGGATTTATTTGTGTGTATTTTGGTGTTTTATCGGTGATGTGAGTTTTGTAGACACACACATACACACACACACACACTACACACAACACACACACACACACATACAGATACACGCTATTGACACACGCAGAACTGATAGCTTCTCTGCTCTGTCTATGTAGATCTCAGATGATAAATTAGATACATTAATTACAATGGCTTACTCAAAGTAAACAATCTCTGTTTGTTAACTGTTTAGCGATAAGATGTTGGTTATAAAAGGCTTACGTATTGATTGGTGTTAACGTCACACTGACAGGTGTTATAACACCAATAACATCAATGCAGGGCTCAGAGGCAGGCATGCAGGCATACGGCCATGTGGGCAGGCTGGCAGGTAGTCAGCCAAACAGACAGACGGACAGGCAGGTTGACGGAAACGACAGAGACACGGCCGAACAGAAAGTGAGGCAGAAAGGACAGACAGATGGACAGGGAAGTCAGACAGACAGACAGATTGTCAACCAGACAGCCAGTCAGTGAGACAGATAGTCAGCCAGTCAAACAGATAGACAGACAGAAAAGATAGTCAGTAGTAAACACACACACACACACACACACACACATATACAGACAGACAGACAGACAAACGTGTTATGATTACACAAAGGGTAGTTACGTCATCACGTTAACACATGAACTGACAATCCAAACGTAACGATTTCCTTATTTCCAGTCACCTGACGTCATGATTACGGGGTTATGACCGCACGATGACGTCACTGGTTGAATAATGTTAATTATTAAAGAACAGACTGCTGACCAACTGCACATTAACAGTATTACAGCTGTCACCCAGCTGCATGCCAGCCGCATCATAGCTGTCAACCAGCTGTATTACAGCTGTCAACCAGCTGCTTTAGTGCAGTCAAGCAGCCGTAAGTCATTGACCTTTAGCCACACGCGTTACGTGATTAGCCTTGTGTCAACAACAGTGTTGACAATGTTGACACAATAATTACATCACATAAAGTAGCGTCAGATCTGACCCTTGGGTCATTCTGCCTGCAGACCCTTGGTTTGACCCCAGAAGTTGACCCCTGCCCTGGACCACCAATGGTGACCCCTTGACGTAGTAGACTGATGTTGACCTGCGCTGTTGACCCCTGGCCTTGACCCCCGTGTTGACCTCTGATTACACATTCCTTGATACATATATATCCCCTTTAATTATTTAAGTAGAAGTAAATATACATTATAAGATGTTTTAAGGCGCCAGTAGAGTACAGTAGAGTACAGTAGAGTACAGTACCGAACAGTTGATTAATGATTAATGTACAGTCTACAGTGGCCCAAATTAGAGTATAGTGCACTACATTAGAGTGTAGTAGGCTAGAGTAGACTAGAGTAGAAGAGATATTATTACAGTAGATTGTGCAGAGAGTGAGAGTAGATGAAGGTGAGATTAAATAGCAACTGATTGGATATTTTCTCTCACTCTCTCTCTCTCTCTCTGTTTTATGTATGTGTGTATGCGTATGTGCGTGTGCATGTTTGTGCTTGTATGTGAAATATGACTGTAAATGTTGTTGCTGCTATGGTTGTTACGGTTTTTTATAGCTGCTGTTGTTGTAATTGTAGCTGTTGTTGTTATATTAGTTGTTGTTGTTATTGTAGCTGTTGTTGTTATTGTAGCTGTTATGTAATTGTAGCTGTTGTTATTATTGTAGCTGTTGTTGTTATTGTAGCTGATGTTGTAATTCTGGCTGTTGTTGTTACTGTAGCTGTTGTTGTAATTGTAGCTGTTATTGTAATTGTAGCTGTTGTTGTAATTGTAGTTGTTGGTGTTATTGTAGATGCTGTTGTTATTTTAGCTCTTGTTGTAATTGTGGCTGTTGTTGTTATTGTAACTGTTGTAGTAATTGTGGTTG
>JALWFW010000377.1 GCA_027013865.1 Polyangiaceae bacterium
CCTTCTACACGTTGGATGGCTAATGCAGATCATAGTTTTATTATTGTTTTCGGTTCTTTATCAACAGTTCGATCAGATGCGTAGTTTGTGTGTTTGGATATCGACTGCCAACTGGGTTTATTTTCATTGGCCCTAGAATGCCAGTGGCTGGATGAGGTACTATTCTGGATCGGGCGTTTTTTGTTTTGTTGATGAGGCGCTGATTTGTGGCGGGAACGCTCCAACATTTAGCCTAATGATCTCCAACATGTAGGCAGTGATCGCCATGGATACCGCTGTTGCCATGGCGGCCCCACAGCAGCACACATTCCACACCCAGCTGCAGTTCCAGCTGGTCTTCATGCCTACTGCAGTTGCTAACGATCATCATAATGAAGGCAAGAACAGCACCGGTACTGCTGGCCCAGCTGCGGACGGCCCAGGCGGCGGCCATGGCGCTCCAGAATGTGCCAGTTACGTGATGAATCCGGAACAAAGTGAAAGCGAATCCGATATGGATAACGAATCAACCCTGACGGATCTCTCTTCTGGATCATCCACTCCGATCTATGACGCCGACAGCGATTTAGATTTTTCGGACGAATGTTCCACGTTGAACTCCAGCCGCAAATCAAACCAGCCAACCGTGTCGGAGAATGGTATCCGTGACAAGATGCCCGACGCCAGCAACGTATTCGGTGCCAAAACTAACAACGGCATGTCGTGTGTTTTTGCCGTGCGTTGTTCTGGATCGTATCCGAGCAGCTGCGGCACCAGCGGCTGCGGCAGTGTCAAACCACACATAATAATCACGGACACTGGACAACAGGGCTGCGTCGACTTGGTGCCAGTGTCATTTGGTCCGGGCGGCGTTTGTTCGGAACCTTCCTGTCCTCCAGCAATGGCTGAGATCAACCATCTGGAGAAGGTGCTAACGGAACCACAGTGTCATCCTCATCCTGGCAGTCCGTGGTCACAATCCTGCAGTCAGAGCAAGTCGCCATCGGTCAGGTTGAGAGAGTCTCCCATGTTGGAGGATTTTCACACGAGGAGGTGCTCTCATTCCGACTGCGTCCACAATCTACGACCTCGGTCAATGCCTGCGATGAATGTTACGTATCCGGAACCGAATAATAACATTTCCTTGTCGACCTCGGGTTCAGGTCACCGATGTTCACACTTCGGCCGTCTGACACAAACAACCTGCTCTGGAAATCAACTTATTGTGCCTCGCCAAAAATCATTGTATGTACACACTTTGAGAATTACTGACCTCTCTGTGGTGTCGGCATTAATTATGCATAAAATGTCTGTTATCGTCATTTAGGCAAATCACGTAATTACAAGTCGTTAGGATTAGTCTGTTGCTAGGTTAAACTAGGATGGCCCCAAGTCCTGGCATATTGTCTACGAAGTACATAGGACCATTTATACACAGTGTCTGTCTGTCTGTCTGTCTGTCTGTCTGTCTGTCTGTCTGTCTGTCTGTCTTGCTGTCTTGCTGTCTTGCTGTCTGTGGTGATTAGCCACTAGTTTGATGATACTGTCATGTAGATTATATTAACACATTTGTGAATATTTATATCATAATTACATCGATCAGTGTACGTGATGGTAGTTATTCAGATCGCCGGAGTTGACCCGTACCAACGGTCAAACAACGACAGAATACTCTTTGCATGTTTATTTTACGTACCAATTAATCCATATTTGTTGTTTAATTACAGAAGTATTAGTTATAAATGGGTGATTTTAGCTGATGACACACTGTAAATGCATCATACACGAAATATTATCTAATTCGTCGTCATTTATTTTACAGTTTTGATGACAGCAGTTCAGTCAGCAGTGGAGACATTAGTGATACCATCAATGATATCAGTACGGATGATAACATTACTGGTACATCGCTCAGTGGTACCAGCTCAGAGCGTTCAAACCCTTACGGCAGCCTGAAGCGTGCACCTACAGGCGCCGGGAACAATGTG
>JALWFW010000378.1 GCA_027013865.1 Polyangiaceae bacterium
ATCGTCTGTTATGCGTATCCGCATACGTTTCCGCCACCAATTCGTTACCAATGGAACGAATTAGAGAAGATCCTTGAGATATTCGACCATGTCTTCCGGTTTGAAGGGTTTTTTGATGTAGCCCGAGGCACCTGATTCCATGGCTGTCTTGACAGTATCCTCGGCACCGTCCGTGGTCACCATGATGATTTTGTATTTTCCGGTGCCGTAGGTCTCCTTGATTTTCTGGAGCAGTTCGAGTCCGTTCATGTTGGGCATGTTGACGTCTGAGAATATGACGCTCACGTCGTTACCCTCCAGGATCTTGAGGGCTTCCATTCCGTCACCGGCCTCGAAGATGTGGTCAAAGGAAACTCCGGTATTTCTGAGATTTCTCATAATTATTTTGCGCATCACTCCAGAGTCGTCCACGATAAGTGCATTTCTGGCCATGGGACCTCCTTTTTTTCAGGAAGTTTATAATAGATCCCCACTGAATCAATGCAACCCCAATTATCAGGATGGAGACTCCTGGAGCCCTTGGGGCGTATCGTTGGTATATTGGTAAGTCAGTGTTTAAGTCCCTGAAGTGAAAAGTATTTTCCGGGAATGGCCACATTGAAGCGTATCTTGACGTAACGCACCTCCGTGTACTCGGAGGGCTTGTCTGCGGGCCTGAGTAGCATGCGAGTGGGGACTGTTCTGCCGTCCATCACCCGGATGTCGTGAAATTCCATGGTTCTCATGAGGTGTCCTTTCGAACCGTAATACAGAAACTTCACCGGAATGGAATCAGCCTTGCGTATGTGCATGACGATAGAATCCCAGACCACAGGGGCATTGGGTTTGGGCTTTATGGTGATTACTGCCATGTCTCCGGAATACTTCTCAGATACACAGGTGTAATGCTTGTAAAGTTCCGTCTCCTTTACCAGGTCGTCGTTGGTGAAGTGGCTGCCCATCCAGGAGTCACCCATCATAGAGGAGCCCACACGTACGAGCCTGTCGGTGCGCGGCATGTAGTACCATACGGCGTCTCCCAACTTCAGGGTGGCCATACCCCTTAGTTTGGCAGGAGAGGCGATGCGAACCAGCATTCGGTCTCGCCCCCGACTCCAAAACTTCATCCTGAGTGTCGAAGTACGAGACTTGACTACCTTCATGATCATCTTCCCAGCCGAGGTGCGGGCGAACATGATTCGGTCGGCTCTGTCCACGAGGGTGCGGGTCTCGATGGAACAGTTGCCCCATTTCGGCTGACCTACAAGAAAGAGAAGCACCAGGTATATCATGATTGTCCTCCTGATGTCGGTACGATCTCTGTCTAGTTCAATTCATGCTGACGTGCAACTCGATGCCCGGAAGTTTTTATGTGCCACCTATGAGTTGCGCAACGTATCGGAATGTGATTGAGTGTGCTGCGTGATCCGGCGTCTCCCTGCTCTACGGAGCTTTTCTGCGGAATACCGGGAGATATGTGAGGATCCGCGTGGAGGTTGCAATGAATGCTTCAGGCAGGTTTCTGGCACTGATTATGCTGGCCGCTGTTCTTCCGTGGTCCTGTGCCACAGGCAGGGGCGATACGGAACAGTACGTTCTCGTCCCCGTGGGAATGAAAGACGCATCCCGCGGAACTGTCAACGGCCAGTGCCGCTCGTGGAATGCCGGAAGGGTTTATGCGGAGATTCGGGAGACGGCCCTAAAATCCATGGATGGGGCCATGGATGTGTTGCGTTCGCCAGAAAAGTACTGTGCCACAGCATCGGATGGAGGCGAACCGCTACTGTTCGATCTGGTGCGTTCCTCCAAGTCCATTGCAGCGTATGTACTCACGCGTCCCAATTTATACACTCTCAAGGACCGAGCTGTACCGTCGTCACCCACGGCAGCGCATCTGGCCGTCAAATCGTATCCCAATCTGGCTTTGGAAGCCCTTGGCAGTGCGCAGCTGGCCCGTCTCACCGATGATGCCGGT
>JALWFW010000379.1 GCA_027013865.1 Polyangiaceae bacterium
TATATCTGCGTCGGTGTCTGGCTTGTGTCGGTGCCGTCGCTTGTGCGTGTGCCGTTGCTGGAATCCGTGCTGTCGCTTGTGTCCGTGCCGTCGCTTGTGTCTGTACCGTTACTCGTGTCTGTGCCGTCACTCGTGTCTGTACCGTTACTCGTGTCTGTGCCGTCACTTGTGTCTGTACCGTCGCTCGTGTCCGTGCCGTCACTCGTGTCTGTGCCGTCACTTGTGTCTGTACCGTCGCTCGTGTCCGTGCCGTCATTCGTGTCCGTACCGTCAGGCACGCATTCATTCATGGAACATATCATATCCACTGGACAGTCACTGTTGCGTATGCACGGTTCTCCCGAAGCCGAACAGCCCTGAAAAGCAGTCCATGCAGCCAACAGGATACCAAGTACGGCAACACTTCCCCATCCTGCTGAGATAACAGGCATGCCAGAATATCTCATTTCATGCCTTCTCATTGCCCCACCTCCATGAGTGGTATGAGTAGCCCTGCCACGGCATCCATCTTCACAAGTGTACTGTCTTCAGGTAGATCACTGCCGCCAAAGAACGCCACTGCTCCGAGTCTCACGAACATCAGAACATCTCCCGTATCCTGCATGAGACGTACGCCTCCCCCCAGGCCGTACATGGTAAATGGAGACATAAAGGCACTGGCAGCACCATAAAGCGTGATAGTGAGTGTCGGAGATATCCGCTTTGCCAGCTCTATCCTGCCTTCCCCGCCTACAGATACCCTTGTTTCCAGCTCTCCCATGAGATCCACCGAATACATGAGCGAAGGGTTGTCGGGATCCGTCCAAAAAGCTCCCAGCCAGTAAGTGGTGGGATTGCGTTTCCATACAGCCGACGATATTCCGGAACCAGCAGACATTCCGCTCCCCAGTGCCCCCCCTCCGGCTATACGCAACTGGGCTGAAGCCTGTGAAATAAAAAATGGGCCAGAGATCAAGACAGTGATCAGCAGCGTCAAAAAATGCACCCTTTTTGCTATAAGCACACGTTTATATACACAAAAAATGAACCTTTTAGTACACACCATGTGTCATTCTCCTTGAGCCACCGGAAGTTCCGTACCATACACCCAAAGGTACATATCTGAACCAATACGGAACAATTAATAGTCCTGCTCATGGGACACAATCGACGTTACCGTCAATTTTTTAATATCCAGTCTGTACTTTTCCTGATTATTTCCGCTGTCACTCTAGGTAAAACAACAAATATGCACATTTTTCAATATTGTGTACATTTTTGGACCAAAAATTGCATAGCAGCCGCCACGGAGGGCACCATGAGAGAGCCGTATTCCCAAAACGACAAAAATGCTCTTGTCACGAACTATCTTGATAATGCCAACCATATAGCACATCACTATGCTGCCAAATTACCTCACATTGACAGAAAGGACCTCGAAGGTGCCGCAGCGGTGGGCCTGGTGGAAGCTAGCACCCGCTATGAGCATGAACGTCAAGGAGATTTCTGGTCTTATGCCAAAAGACGGGTCCAGGGAGCGGTCCAGGACTATCTGAGAAAAAGCACCCTTCTGTCCGGAGCCAGAGGTCATTACGATGAACTGCCGGCAATATACCGCGACTTCGAGCCTTGGCACGAGGAGGATCCCGAACGGACTGTCCAGGAGGAGGAACTCCGCCACCTCATTCGCACATACCTCGACTTCCTTACCGAACGCGAAAGAATCATTGTCGAAATGATGTTCTACGAAGGACTAAAGGCCTCGGAAATAGCCGAATCCCTAGGGATCAGCCCAGCACGTGTAACCCAACTGAAAAACAGCGGAATCCGCAAGCTTCAAAGGCTTACGTCCGACCTCGCCTGAATTTGATACCTCCCTGTGTTCTTAAAGACACTAAAAGCGTAAATCACATACTCAGAACGAAGTAGAGCGCGCCGATTATTGCTGCAGATAGAGTAACACCCCAAAGAATGATGGGCCATGCCTCAGGCCACTTCTCCTCCTCGCCCACACCGTCGAAAAGTTCACTGGTCCTCACAAGGGAATCCAGCTCCCGGACTATCTCCCCGTAAGACGGCCGTTCTTCAGGATCCAGGGCCATCATCCTGTAGATGAGTTCACACAGAAAAGCAGGAAGGGAGGCATCCAGATCGCACGGATCCGGGCCATCGCCATCCAGACGGCGGGCCAACAACAGACCCAGTGAAGGCTCCTCATCCTTGTCGCGAAATGGCGGACGCCCGGTGAAGACATGAAACATAGTGGCACCAAGTGAATAAACATCGCTTTTCTGTGTAAACCGTACATCCTTTATGAGCTCTGGAGCGATGTAATCCGGGGTCCCCATGATGACTCCATCCGCAGTGATATCAGGATCCAGCTCATGCTTGGCCATCCCGAAGTCCCCAATCTTGCCTGAACCATCAGTTGCAAGGAATATATTGTCCGGCTTTACGTCTCTGTGCAGTATTCCTCTAGAGGAGGCAGCTTCCAGACCACGGGCCACATCTCTGAAAATCTCCACGAGCTGGACCGTAGAGAATTGCTCTCCTGAGTCCATGATACTGTGCAGATCTCCACGCTCCATGTACTCCATGACGATATAGGGCAGTCCCTCATCATCTCCTACATCAAAAATCTGTACGACATTGGGATGAGTAACCCTGGCCATGTTTCTGGCCTCACGCGAAAAACGCTCCCGTACCTCCCTGTCATACTTATATATTCTAAGAAGTCTCTTGATGGCTACTTTTCGGTCCAGTCCACTTTGCTGACACAGAAAGACCTCTCCCGTGCCTCCCTCTCCAAGTTTTCTGATGATCCGATACTGCCCTATCCAACCTTCCATGGTGACACTATCTTGCTCCAAGTTCATGTATGAGATCCACCAGATTCACGAAGGACAGAGGAATTCTGTAGTGGGAAGCGATATCCTCTATACGCCTCAGTGCCGTCAGCGCCGAAGGCCTGGCTCCGGGATCCCAGCTCAGACCATCGGATATGAGTGACTCCAGTGGCTCCGGTATGTCCGGACGACGCTCCCTTATGGGAATGGGCATATGCTCGCCTGGTTCCCTGAAGGCCTCCGCAGCAAAGGGCCTTTCCATGGCAAGGGCCTCATAAAAACAGACCATCACAGAAAATATGTCGCTCTTGAAATCACCTATGGTGCCATCCCACTGCTCAGGAGCCATGTACCCCTTCTTACCCAAAACCCTTTTGAATGGCTCGAGTCTCCGGCCTGCATGTGCAATACCGAAATCCGTGAGCTTCACCTCACCCGCCATGGATACCATGATGTTGGATGGAGATATATCCCTGTGTACGAGTCCTGATGCATCGGGAAGTTTGACCCAGTGAGCGTAATAAAGAGCCTGAAATAGCTCGTGAAATATGTACATGGCCACATCAAGGGGCATGGAACGCCGACGGCGACGCAATTTCTTGAGCAGACGGCGTAAATCCATGCCATCCACCCACTCCATCACCAAAAAATAACGGCCATCATCAATGAGGATGTCGAGAAGCTGGACGATGTTGGCATGCCTCAAATGTGAATGTATCCTGGCCTCGCTGAGAAATAGCTTAACCACCCCTCTATACCGTGCCAGATGTGGCAAAAGCTCCTTCAGAGCCACGGGAAGCAGAAAATCACTGTGACCGAGATAGTAGCCCTTGTACAGATAGGCCATGCCCCCACGGGCCACCAGCTTCTCAATACGGTACTTATCCTTGACTATCTGTCCGGGAGACAGAGTCCGATCACTGTCTTTTTCCATAATACCAGTATCAGGCACTTAGGTTGACTCAGTATTCTAGGGGACGCTCCAGAATATCCCCCTCCTGCCATGATACAGCATATAACATTACCTTTACAGATGGTCTACCTTGATGTTCAGGTTTTGTAAGGATAGATATGAAATTCCGGGGAAGCGAATCCCGAAAAGCCATGAGCAGTATCACCCTGCGTGGAGAACGTGGTCCCTTCTTTCTCAGGACTAGACCAACCTTCTTGGCTGCCATACCGCCACGCCGCACGAAGGCGGGGGTCAGATCGTTCCAGTTCAAACCGTGAAAATGGTAGGGACAAAACGGCTTGGCTCCCAAAGAACACATGGAGGCAGGACCAGCCTGGGCCATGAAACGAACGCTCCTGGCTCTCGCCATGGGATACGAACGCGCCAGTACTACAGCTGGCTTCACCCCGTCAGGCAAATTCAGACGCATGAGTATGGTCTGCACATCTTCGGAACCCGGGGTCACGGAGAGCATGACCACATACGGATAGCCCTCCAGTATCCTCCATCTAGAGAGTCCCAAGAGCCGTAGCATGCGTATGAAGGTATCCGAAGACACGATCTTCTGGCGCATTTCGACAGGATGGAAGCTGCCCTGTGACTTACCGGCCTCAGGAAGCCATCTGAAGGCGTGAACCGTGCTTTTGCCCCATACGATTATGTCATCGCTTAGCCTACGGAATGCAAACCAGGCAACCATTTTTGCCTTACCTGACGTAGTCCGCACCGTAAAGAAGCGTCTGAGGGCATTTCGGGGCACGAAGTACCAGCGCAGACCGTCTATGCGGTAGGTACACTCTTTACCGCAGGCCTGGGATGCCCCCATGAGCACGTTCTTTCTCTTTCTGGAAGGAGTCCATGCATAAATATAAGCCCTCACTGGCGGCTCTGGAAACGAGAAAGTGATACTGCGTATGTCAGAGCCCTCCACTCTGACCCACACGAATTTTCTGTATCCGTAAACTTCCATCGGAGCATTGAGCCTGTCTAGGGTCAGAGCTCTGTCCAGGGTAATGCCGGTCTTTTTGAAGAGGAGCCTTCTCCTGAAACGTCTTTTGGCAGCTGGTGGCCGTGTTTTGTGACTCCCAAGGGTATTTACAGGCTTGTCAACCTCGGGCTTTTTGGACTGTACAGTCTTATCCGTCGGCGCCGGGGGAGGCATGTTTCCGGAATCACCGGTAGCGCCGTCGGAACTTCCGGACGCTGCACGTTTCTTCAAGGAGACACCCGCAGATCCATCGGGCTGTCCAGACGTCGGAGGTTCTGGAGGAAGTTTTGGAGACGGCTGGGCTTTCACCTCAAACAACTGAGCCTCTACTTTGTGACGACCCAAGTGCTTCAGTGAATCACCCCCAACATCCACTAGATCAAGATAGTAAAACGACCCCGGAGCCTTACTGTATGCCAGCCAGAATACCGTCCTGGCACCTTTACGGAACGACACTACGAGGGCCCGCTTCTTGCGTATGACATCATCCATGACCACCGCGCCCTCTCCTGCGATACCAGCCGTGGGGCACACATGCATGAGCTTGGAGGCATCCCACTTGCAGCCATTGTATGGCGAAACAGTGATGAGCGAACGACCGCGCCCTCTGGACCATCCGGCCGCGACGGACAAGGCCGGGACATCGTTCACCAAAAGGACGCTTTCCGAACCCTTCTTCAGTGCAGTGAAAGATATCCTTACAAGATACTTGTACTGCTTCAGTCTGCCAGCCTGCCCCTTTACTTCCCTGAGTATTTTATCCAGATGTGATGGTGAGATCTGTTTGTGTACCGGCTGAATGTATTGCCATCCGCCGGAAACCATTAGCAAAGCTGTCATCATGAGTACGGTCATGACCGAAACCTCCGTATGCTAGGCAGGCTATATATTACCATTTCCCTGCTGAAATCCTCCCTTTCCGGAGCAGCTGCATTCCACCGCCAAAACACGGTAAACAACCGATTCCCGGAAAATACCGTGGAAGGCGCAACTTCAGAGGTAGCCCTTCCGATGATTATGTCAAGGAGACACCAAACAATGACATCCCAGCTTTCACCCATTACAGCCAGAATCACGCAACCTATTGATATAATTAAAGATTTTAGGACAGAAACCATTATGCTCCAAACACAAAAAAATCTGCAGACTACTTATATCAGGTATTCTCTACTCTCCGGAATACAAAAGGCTAGACACGATACGATGATGTCGGTGATACGGGTGATACGCCCCTGATTCACATATCCCTTCCACACTTCATTTGCTGTCAGAAAGCCTGTCTGCTGCAGACAGCACTGCGTCTAGTATGGTGCCAAGACGGCGAAGACCAAGAATGATGTGGGAATACGTGCCCAGAACCTCGTCGATAGCCAAGGCTATGAGACGGCGGTCCACGGGATGAGTGGCAAGACGGTGTTCCAGCTCCCTGACTCCCGGGGAATCGGCTATGAAATCACCATACAACCTGACGGTCTGAATGGAAGAAGCGCGTGGGTCCAGCCTGATGCCAGCCATCACATAGCCTATGCGATCCTCCACTGGTGAGGAGTATATGAGTCCATCATCCTCTTCTTCCAGGGTTACCACTGCAGCTTCCTCATAGCGTTCGACGACGGCACTCTCCAGCATGTTCCACTCACTGCGCTGCATAGAGGTGGCAAAATCGAGACGGGCCAGTACTTCCTTGGGAAATTCCTCCAGAGAATCACTGAACATCCTGACTGCCCTGCTGAAAACATCCCTAGAACCCTCATTGGGGAAATACTCAGTAGCCAACGGACGCGGATAGTTGTTGTACTCTTCAGGCATGAAAGGGTCCAAACCAGCCAACAGCCATGCTTCGAGTACCGCGGTCCTATCAGATGTGAAATCAAAGGAGATTCCACCAACAGTGGTGCCACGCCACAGGATATGATCATCCTGGCGAGACACATCCCCACTGAAGCCCAATTCTTCTGAATGGATACCAATGAACTCGTTGAGGGAGGAGAGGAAGTAACCGAGCAGATCCTTGTAGGCCCGCCTCAGAGGAGCGCCAGAGGCCAGGTTCTCATCGTACCGGGGAATTACCAGGCCAAAATATATGGAACCTTCAGGCAGATACATAGATCTGCCTCCCGTATTGCGTCTTACGACTCTGACAGAATCAAAGGCAATGGAGGACAGAGCCGAATCAGGTTTCTGAAAACGGCCCATGAAAATGGAGGGCTCCGTAAGCACAGACAGGTATATGGCCGCGCTCATTCCCTCCCATCTGGTGACTCTTTCTGCAAGGAAACGCACGGAAGCGACGGCACGTTCAGGTGAAGCCTCTTCCATGACCAGGCGTACATATTTTTCCCCGACGTCGTGAAGTTCTCCAGGTATTACCCTAAAAGCCCGGAACACGTCTACCTCTCACTCCCCTTCAGACGGGAAGATCACACGCATGATGCGCGCCTGCCCGTCCCTGGAGTAAATTCTGTATGGTCTGGAAAGATATACAGGCCTTCCGAGTGGCAAGAGAAGACGCTTTCCTTTTGAAGCCCCTGCCTCCGGAACCACACCGGGACGTCCGGACAGCACTATGAGCATATCCCTGTACTTCGGTACCTGCACGCTGCTCTCTTTCTGGGGAAGGATGGAGAGGATTTCATAGGAGTATGAAACTGTCTGATTTCTGCTGCCAGTTTCTCCATCCGGGAAAGTGTCGACTTTTGCGTTCACCTCCGTACCTCCTCGTCGGCTTCCCGATTCATGTGAGTCAGCCGGTACGGGTAATACCTCTGTAGCCAACTCACAGCATCACGGGAAGTTCTGATGGCGGTATATTAGCAAAATAGGACGATATGCCAAACAGATTTGATTTTCATGACACATCTGTTCAATCGTTTCCCTGAAATATTTACGAAAGTACAATCAAATCAATATGTTATGCTTACAGATCTCCTGGAAGAATATGAAATTCCTCCATGTGATATCCGTCAGAAGGATGGACGATAATCCACTTACCTAGGCGTAACTCGATGGTCTCAATGAAGTCCTGATACTCGCTGGTGAGGAGTTCGGCAATGTCCCTGTGGCACAAAACCTTTATGGTGCGCCCCGGAATCTCCCCTCCATCCTGTCTGAGATTGCGCAGGATGGATGCACATATGCTGTCTCTGGACCGTACATACCCCTTGCCTCCACAGTAGGGACACGGTTCGGTCATCATGGAGAGAAGACTTTCCTGGGTTCTCTTGCGCGTCATCTGGATGAGCCCGAATTCACTCAGAGGCAGTATCGAATAACGGGCCCTGTCCTTTGACAAAGCCTCCTCCAGAGCCTCCATCACCTTGATTCTGTTGGACTCCTTCTCCATGTCGATGAAGTCGATGATAATGAGTCCGCCGATGTTCCTGCGCCGCAACTGATCGGCTATCTCCCTGGCCGCCTCCAAGTTGATCTTGGTGATGGTGTCCTCGAGGTTACGTTGTCCCACGAAACTTCCGGTGTTGACATCTATGGCAGTCAGAGCCTCGGTACGGTCGAAGACTATGTATCCGCCACTCTTGAGCCACACTTTGCGTTCGAGGGCTTGATCTATCTGTGATTCCACGTCGTACTGGGCCAAAATGGGCTCGTGTCCTTCATACAGTTCCACCCGTTCCAGGTAGCGGGGCATGAACTTGGCCACGAATTCACGTATTCTGTGGAATTCGTCCTCCGAATCCACGAGACAGGCCTCCACCTCAGGACTGAACAGATCACGTACGCACTTGAGCACCAGGTCCAGCTCCTGATGGAGCAGCGAAGGAGCAGGAAGTGTCATGAACTTATTTTGCACGTCCCGCCACAGGGCCATGAGATAATCCATGTCCGAACGCAGTTTCGCAGCACTCTGACCCTCGGCTGCCGTACGCACGATGATGCCGCCCTGGCCAGGACGCATGGACTCGGCAATCTCCCTCAGACGCTGTCTCTCAGCCTCATCGGTGATCTTCCTGGACACGCCCACATGGTCTACGTAGGGCATGTACACCAGATGACGGGATGGCAAAGATATGTAACCGCTCACGCGGACCCCCTTGGTTCCTATGGGATTCTTCGAAACCTGAACCATCACGTCCTGACCTGGTTTGAGATACTTGTCCACACCCGGCCAGATCACCTCCCTGTGATCCTGATTCCACTGTATCTGGTAACTATCTCCGTCGTCCTCGTCCCGATCGTCTATGTCGGGTGTACGGATTACGTCTCTGCGTGCATCCACTATGTCCGAAACATGTAAGAACGCAGCCTTCTCGAGACCAATATCCACGAACGCAGCCTGCATTCCGGGCAGCACCCTGACCACCCTTCCCTTGTATATGTTGCCCACATAATTGATGGCCCTGGTTCTTTCCAGATAGAATTCCACCAGAGAACCGTCTTCCAGCAAAGCTACCCTGTGTTCGGGATCCAGTGCATTTATGAGTAAAAGACTTTTATTCGGCATGGCATGACATCATTTTCTTTTGCCGGTTTTCCTGAGAATCACCGCCGCTGCCATGACGAGTCCGAGAAGCATGAGCCCTGCTCCAGCAGATGATCGTGCCCCGGTGGCAGCACAGGACATGAGGTACTCGTCGGATATGTGAAGCACTTCAGTCACCTGATTGCCAGCAGCACAGAACGTGCCCTCGGGGCCACCAGAACACCGGGCTCCCCACCCGCATGACGACGTATCTAGCTGGCATGCCTCGGAACATACGCCAGCTGCCCCGGTGAAAGCACACACACCGCTCTCGCACTGTGAGGCACGGGTGCATGGTTCACCTATGGCATTGAGACCGCCACCGCACGTACCCTTGGCCGTGCAGTCTGGATCCACGTAGACCGTTATGGTGGTGATGCCGATATTGCCAGCCCTGTCCTGTACCTGAGCTCTCAAGGTGTGGGTTCCTGACGATACGTTGACCAGAGTGAAGGTGAAAAACGGCCACGGTTTGGAGCCCCATTCCTCTCCGTCGAGAAAAATCTTGGCATCCAGTGGAATTCCCCTGGCATCCCCAGCCCTCAGCGTGATGGGGATCCTTGCAGGGACCGTGGCTCCGTCTCCAGGATCGGCGAACTGCACCCACGGTTTCGAACCGTCTGTCTGGGCTCCCAGGTTAGAATGGAGCACGTCCAGGGAATTCTGGTGTGAAGAACCGTCACATGCCTTGCCGTCCGGCACGGATCCCTCACCCCAGTACGGATCGGATGTGACCATGGGATACATGATGGCATGCTCCATGTCCACGTGGGCCAGACCAAAGGAATGGCCAGCCTCGTGGGCTATGGTGGTGGCGAGATACTCTATGTCGCTGAACTCGGCTGCGAAGGCATACCCTATTTGAGAGGGATTGCCGTTCCCGCAGTCGAATGGAGCGACACCCACCTCACCTCCTCCGGGATCACCTATGGTCTGGGGATGGCCTCCCACCATGATCATGGTGTACGGAACGTCATCGGGAGGGCGTGTGGTGGTAACCACCACATCCACGGCAGCATAGTAATCGCGCACCATGCCCACTATGGCACCTATCACATCCTCACGGGTGACCAGGGGAGCAGCGACATAGGGCTCGTGATCGAATGGAGGGAAGTCCACTTCCGACAGACTGTTACTACCGATTATCCAGGATACGTTCTGGTGGGGATCGTCGAAGGCCCCTCCCTTGAGTTGGGCTCCGTCGAAGTTGATATACAGTATCTGGGGTCCGTTATACCCTGACTTGAACCTCGCAGCCGGTGCCGGGCCGTTGGGATTGACACGTATGCCTCCACATTGCGCTGCTTGCGGGGGCTGAAAACCAAGTATACCAAGTCCAAGCCAGGACAAAAATAATAGATGGGTCATCCAGTTCCTCCGGACTGAAAAATTATCGTGTACACACCTGAAAAGAAAAACGGTATGCACACACGTACTGGGAAAGCACCGGCAGTTACGGAATACCTACACGGTGCGTACGGCGGGTATTTTAGCACAGTGATGCTTGCAATGGAAACAGGTCTGCACTCATATGATGTCTTTGGCGCTGCGCACTCACAGACAAACGATATAACTAGCTAAAATCAAAGAGTTTTTTGCCACAATAACGACACAGTGAAACAGATGGGTCTAACCGCTCTCTTCTCCGAACACGCCCCTTTCGAGGATGGAGGCGACACGCATGGCCAGGGTGCCGTGGGAATCAGGGAGGTCTCCCTGTCTCACGAGGCTGTCGGCTCTCGAACGAGCCACTGGAATTAGATCACCGTGAATCACCACTGCCTCGTAGGCATCACGACCGGACTGCCGGGTACCAAGAATCTCCCCGGGACCCCTTATGGCCATGTCTTCCTCAGCTAGAGTGAATCCATCTGAGTGGGAAGCCATCACCGAAAGTCTGCGTCGTCCTTCATCAGTAGGATGTCCTGAGGCGAACAGGTAGCATTTCGCGCGGATACCCGGGGAGCGGCCAATCCTGCCCCGCAACTGATGAAGCTGGGCAAGACCAAAGGTGTCTGCGTCCAGGATGATCATGTAGGCAGCATCGGGAATGTCCAGCCCCACCTCTATAACCGTGGTAGCCACCAGAAGATTCAGATCTCCCGCCCGAAACGCCTGTACCACGGCGTCCCTGTCCGCTGGTTTCATCCTGCCATGAACCACCCCCATGCGGACCGAGGACAGATTTTGGGAGATCCAGGTGGACACACGCTCCACATCCAGCCTGTCCACCTCTTCACTCTCCTCGATGAGGGGAGCCACCACAAAGGCCTTGCCACCCTCTGCCAGAGCGTGGTCCAGTTCTTTGAGCACCGCCGTTTTCTGTTTCATGTTCCAGGCCACTTCCGTGATCACCGGCACACGACCCGGGGGCATCTCGTCTATGACGGTGAGTTCCAGGTGTCCGTACACCGACAAAGCAAGGGATCGGGGGATGGGAGTGGCGGTCATCACCAGGAGATGAGGCTCCCTGAGCCCCTTGGATGTCAGACGGGCCCTTTGGGCCACACCAAAACGGTGCTGCTCATCCACCACCACCAGAGCTAGGTCATCGAAGACGACGTTCTCCTGAATGAGGGCATGGGTACCCACCAGGATATCCAGTTGACCGCTCCTGGCCAGAGCGTATATGGACTCCTTGCTGCCCTTTGGAGTATCACCCGTGACCAGTCTCATGGACAGTCCCAGGGATCGTGCCCATGGCTCCAAAGTTCTGGCATGCTGCTGAGCCAAAAGGGTCGTGGGGGCCATGAACGCGGCCTGGTGCCCCGAAAGTGCTGCCAGTGCCAGCGCAGTGAAAGCCACTGCAGTCTTGCCTGACCCGACATCCCCTTGAAGCAGTCTGCGCATGGGTCCCCCTGAATACATGTCGTCGGCTATCTCAGAAACGGCCCTGCTCTGCGCAAAAGTGAGTTCGAAGGGAAACACGGCGATTATGCGGTCCATGTTCGACGGATCTATGGACGGAGCATCGAGTCCGGCCCGCTGGGTACGCTTGATGGCTAGGGCTACCTGCTGTATGAAGATCTCCTCGTAATGAATGCGCCTCCAAGCCTCATGTGTCCTCTGTACGAGGTCCTCGAGGACGAGTTCGGAAGCGCCCTGAGGAGGGCGATGTACCCATCTGAGAGCCTCTTTTCTGTCCATGAGGTTCAGACCTTCCGTGGCCTGGGGCGGAAGGATTTCATCCTCCACCAGTTCTATGGCCTGGCTGATCAAAGAACGCAGCCTGGATTCCTGAACTCCGGGAATCTCAGGATAAATCGGCCTCACAGACTGTATTGGTTCACTGGAGACTTTGGGATGGAAAAAAATGAAGAGGTGACTGCCTGAGCCAGGCTTGGCACGGCCGGCGACCCATACTTCGCTCCCCTTTTTCATTTTGGCATAAAGGGCTCTGTAGGGATGTAGCCAGTGCAGCACGGCCGTGTTCACCCCATCCGTCACCACCCCCCTCGCCCTGTTGCGGTTCATGGAGAAGCTTTTGACTCGTACTTTTATCAGAACATCCCGGTCCGGCTCCATCTCTGACAGGGAACTTACCGGAATGAAGAGTTCATAACCACTGGGATAGTAGTGAACCAGATCCTCGAGTGTCTTGATGCCCACCTGCTCTAGGGCAGCCACCGTCTTGCTACCTGCCACCTTGAGGGTGCCCAAGTGAGGTTTTCCGGTTCCGTCCGCCCGGTTCCTAGTATTCTTCCGTACAGCGTGCACCGGACGTCCTTTCAGCATACCGTTGTCTATGTACCTGAGGGTCTTAGCCAGGAGCAGACGATCCGGAACGGTTTGTTGCCTTACCTTCCTAAGCCACTCCTCGGCCACGGAGCCGCTAAACCTGTACTGTGAGAGCCGGTCAACGAAGGTATCCCAGGAAATAGAACCCTCGAAAGCCCCCATAACGAGTTCCCTCAGTCTGTCGGGGACGTCACCACCCATGTCTGCGTTTATCCTGGAGCTGTCAACGATAGGTGAAACGGATCTTGTGACCGCATATGTCGAAAACGTCACCCTCGTCTATGCGCTTGTTATCTATGCGGGTTCCATTGTACTCGATTCCGTTCGTGGAGTTGAGATCCTTTATGTAATAGTGCCCACCCCGTCGCACGATGGCAGCATGGCGTCTGGATATGTTTATATCCTTGATGGCCAGATCGCATGCCTTGTGAACGCGGCCTATGACGAATTGATCCTTGTCCACGGGAATCTTCTCGCCCTCGTAAATGAGGTGTAGAGTCAATTTTGGAGACTCGTCATCGATGAAGTCCAAAGGTGTATGTACTGAACTAGGACGTCTGGTACTTCCGGGAATGGGCATTGGGCCAGAAGGCGTTCGCCTCATGGGCATTCTGACCTCACGGGTAGCAGGATACGCTGCAAAATTGGGTTTAGCCTCGCCGGGCGTTCCTTCCTGAGGCCAGTAACCCTTGCTCTTGGCAAAATATCTCATCGCCTCGTTGATGAGATAGTCTATGGATACCGAAAAATCCTTGGACATCTGCGAAAAAGTGTCCCACAGGACATCACGGCAGTAAAAATGACGCATGGTCTTTTTGTTGTCTGCCATCAGTCACCCTCCTTGCGGGGCGGAGATTCAAGCACTTCGCGTGCCAGCTTCCCGATAGTCACGTTCCAGCCCTGAACGCGGCGCGAATCCTCACGTAGGGCCAGCAGAAGTTGACGCAGGTCCTTGTCTCCAGAGAACCTGATGCTGAGGATCGAGACAGCCACGTCCACAGGCCGTTTCGATCCGAGCAACCGTCTGACTATAGTGTTTCTCTGCTCTTTAGGCAATCCCGACAGAGATACGGCAGCCACCGTGACGTCGTTCATGGATGGCACATCACCTAACCTTTTGAGCACGTCCCGGATACCCGACAGTCCCTTGGAACATACGTGTATCTTGTAAATCATTGCGCTCATATCCTGCAACACCCTCTGGATGCTCTCAGGATACCGCCCCTTCAGCAGGTCCGATACCACCTTATCAGCACCCCCAGGCATGGAATCAGGACATACCCTGACAGCTGTGAATCCCTGAGCGGCCTCGTAGGCCAGCTTGAGCTCCCTGTCGGAAGGAGCTCTGCGTCCGGACAGAGCCCTAAGGGCCGGCATGGCGGCTTTTATCAGTACCGTACTGGCCCGAGGTGAATCTTTGTATGCACAAAGTGCCCTGAGGGCGGCTGCAACCACTTCGATGGAAGTACGCGGATTTATGAGCCGGGACAAGAAGGCGACCCCTTTGCTGGGCTTGAGATCACCGAGCAGCCCCACTGGAACGGGAGAGGAAATCTTCCTGCGCTTGACCATCTCCTTGAGGAGTTTTGCGCCCAGGATCCTACGCTCCTTCTCGTTGGCATACGCGTAAAACAGTGTAGCCATCTTCCTCAGGTGATTAGGCTCGTCCGAGACGGTGATATGGGTTAGAAGCTGGGCGACTAGAGCCTTTCTGAAAACACTGTATCGCTCCCTGGCCTCCTTCGAGGGGGTTCCCTTCCTCGGATGCGCTTCCCTGTAGTATGTGAGCCCGAAGTCGGAACGGGCATCAGGATTCTTCATCATCCAGGCGGCTGCCCCCATCATGGCTCTCTCGCGCAGGTCGCGGTCCAGATATCTCCACAGTACCTTTACCACGGCCGGAAACTGAACCGTTCCAAGAGAAGCCCTGGACTCGGGATCAGCCAAAAACCACTTGATTACTTCCCCAGCCAATTTCCTGGCATGATTCTCGCCCACCATGGGAATGAATCTGACGGCAAGATCTTTGGTCTCCACTGATGCGGAACCCGAAGCCATGTCTTTCTCTAGCCTGGCCACCACGGCATCCAGCACAGGAGCCCTCCTGGTCTGGTCCATATCCTTGAGTGCCACGGCCAGACGATCGGACTTCCCAAGCCGTATGAGGGCCAGGGCGGCATCCTTTGCATCAGCCCCCCCTTTTCTGACCCTGGCTGCAAGTGCCTGATCATTTCCCGAGGACTCCAGATCCGACACCGTAGGGCCACCACTACAGGAGAGGAGAACGGCTAACGATGAAAACATTAATAATTTCAATATGTTATGCATGACGATACTCCATATGTCTTTTTAGACCAACTTCGAATTCATCCACCAGGTGCAGCAGTTCCTCCCTGGACGATGTCTTAAAGACACTGTTGCGAAACACACCGGATCCTGGCAATCCCTTGGTATACCAGGCAACCTGACGTTTGCACTCTATAAGAGCCCTGTGCGGGTCCTGGGTGTCGAAGGACATGGAGACGTGACGTCTCAAAACTCGCAATCGTTCGGCAGCATCGGGTGGAGGCGGAACGTCCACGCCACGATACCAGTGGGCGATATCCCTGAACAGCCATGGATTCCCAAAGGAGGCACGCCCTATCATGCCGGCGGCGGCTCCCGTGTACTCCAAAAGCCTGGCAAACGATTCCACGGATGTGATGTCCCCGTTGGCAATGACTGGCACGGACACGCTGCGCACCACCTCTCGGATGATTTCTGGCGAGCTACGCCCTGAATAAACCTGAGCGCGTGTCCTTCCGTGCACCGTGACGGCAACTGCTCCAGCCTGTACCATGAGAGGGGCGAACTGCGGTGCATTGCGGGAAGAATCGTCCCAGCCGGCCCTTATCTTGACCGTCACCGGAATCCGTCCTCCGACTCCCTGAACCACGGCCTGAACTATCTCCGCAGCCAGAGAAGGTGTCTTCATGAGGGCAGCCCCTGCACCGCTGCGAACTATGTCCTTCATGGGACAGCCCATGTTTATGTCGACGATCTGTGCTCCTGCTTCGAGTGCCCTGAACGCGGCATATTCCATCTCGTAGGGATCGTGTCCGAAAATCTGTACAGCGAAAATGGCCCCGTCGGTGAATGACCGGGTCATGAGTCTTTGTGCAGCCTCGACTCCCCTGAACAGCGCAGCCGAAGAGACCATCTCCGTGTAGGTGAGTCCGGCCCCGTACTCCTCGAATATGGTACGCATGGCCGGGGTGCTGATACCGTCAAGGGGAGACAGGATTAGCGGTGGGTCTATACGCAGATTTCCTATGACAAGGGAGCCTGGTATCATGTCACTGCCCTCCGCTACCTTGGTTATTGCCCATGACAGTAGGAGACATGGCTGGTAAAGGGGCAGACTTGGGTGCTACGGGCCGAGGCCGTGTAGGAGATCCTGACTTCCCGGCAGGAGCGGGACTGCTTCCAGTGTCATCCTTTTTGGATGATGGTTTCTTGAGATCTATGACCCTCTTGCCAGACTTGACCTTCCTGGCCCCAACGGTCACCGAAAACACGCATCCCTTGGACACCACACAGGCGGATATGCGCGCAGGCGGAAGCACTGGAGGCGATTTCCCCACTGCCTTGCGTACCGCGCTGTCAAAACCGGAATTCCCTGATGACTTGAGCACTGCAGCAAGGGAGAGCCTGCCAGAGGAAGTGACTGCCACAGCTATTCTGGAGGACAGGTAATCATTGGGACCAACCCCTGAAAGGCGCATTCTTCCCAAGGTGCTGTAAATCGATGCCCTGACCTTCGGACAGAAGGACGCTGCCATCTCATGCAGAGCCGCCGGGGTACACGGATCTTCCTGACGGCAATCGGGACATGGTTGCGAACTGCCCTGAACAGGCTGTGAAGACGGCTGAATCTCCTTTTTTGCATACTTTGCACAGCACACCTGGCATACCTTCGGATCATCGAGGCATGGATTACACGTGGATTCATCGAACATGGAGCAGTCGACTTCCTCTTCTGCCTGCTGGGGCACTTCCTCAGGAAGTTTCTTCACTCCACGTTTGGAGATTCTGACCCTGCGATCGACACGTCGGGCCACCTTCACCTTCTTGACCGGCGCTGGAGGAGTCTCGTCTTCCTGCACCACCTTGGGCTGCTCCTGGATCTGCTGTTCCTGAGCCTGAAGGAGATTGACCGACACCTGAACTTCTTGCGTGTCCATCTGGGACTGGGGTGTCTTTACGGTTCCCAAGGCCCATGCGGCAGCGGCATGGAGCAAAACGGTAGCCACAAGAGCCACTGTTCTGGCCAAACGATCGGCCATCACCTGCTGCCTCCCGTCGAGTTGTCTGCGCTGCCACCAATAGCGTTGGAACTGTCTTCCGTGCCTTGCGGTTTTTGGGTGAGAAGACCCAATTTTTTGATGCCTGCACCCTTGAGTTCCACGAGAAGACTCATGACATCCTGATAGGGAAGATTTTTGTCTCCCTTGACATTGGCCTCGTGGGCCTGGGGGAATGACCTGAGCGCCTCCCTGACGTGGCCAGGAGAGGTTTTGACGACCTTACCGTCCTGATTGGAGATGACAATCTCGTTCTTGACGTTCATGTATACGGTAAGCACCTGATCCTTGCGGGGAATTCGGGCTGCGTCGGCTTCGGGCAGATCTAGCTCTACGCCGGCAGGATCCAGGGGTGACGTTATCATGAATATGATCATGAGAACCAGCATGATATCCACCAGAGGGGTGAAGTTCATGTCAGAGAGGGATTCCGAAGGAGGCTTCCAGCCAAGATCCATAGTTCACTCCTCAAAGCCAGCGACGCTGAGCTATATTAAGGAAATCATTGGCAAACGTTTCCATATCGGCCACCACTAGACGCACCTGACGAAGGAAATAATTGTACGCGATGACCGCCGGAATGGCAGCCATGAGGCCGAGTGCAGTGGTAACCAGTGCATCTACTATACCGGGGGCGACAGTGGCTAAAGTGGTATTGCCCTGCATACCAATTTCGGTGAAGGATTCCATGATGCCCCACACTGTTCCGAACAGTCCCAGGAAAGGCGCCGTGGCTGCTACAGTCGCCAGTACGGGCAAAAGACTTTCCAGCCGCGTGATCTCCTGCATGGCAGAACGCTTCAGTGCACGTTCAAGATTCTGCACGTCGGACAGTGAACCGGCGGCTCCATCCACCTGGCGCTGCTTGAGTTTGGCCAGTTCATGCCACCCTGCTATGAACACTGCCCCCAGATTGCCTCGTCCAGTGGTCTCGGCAACGTTCTTTATCTCGTCCAGGGTCTTGCCTGACCAGAAGACATCGAGGAACTGCCGGTTGGCCTGTTTTATCCGCCAGTAGTAATAGGTCTTGTAAAATATTATGTACCACGTGAGTATGCTAAAGGATACGAGTACCAGCAGGTCCAAAAAGACCATGCCAGTGGAATTGAGCGCCATATCCACGATATCCAGCGATTTTTGAGCCGCAACTGTTAAAAGCATTGCCGTGAAGTCCTCCCTGTATGACCGTCCTGCCAGTAAACCCGGCTGTCCCATGCAGCCGGCAGGTGCTGCAGTACGGCCGGAACACCATAAGTATCTGCGTAAATACCCGCGGTTTTGAAAGTTAGTGTTCTCCCATACCTGCGTCAAGGGAAGTTGTACCCGTCTACCCTGCCACCAGATATCCCTTTTGCATATACACCAGTGTTTCGAGGTCAGGCACGGATATCTGTCACCTGTGATTCAGCACGTGGGAGACGAATTCCACGGTGTCTTCCCTGTCGAGATCACTGATGACTGAATAACCGAGACTCCCGTTCCTGAAGAGTACCACGTTACGTCCACCAGGAGTCTTGACCATGTATCTGTCCGGAGCCGCACGCAGCTGGCTTACGGACGATAGGCTGGGAACACTGGTCATGAGTCCAGGATCGAACACCATGAGCGTAACGCGGCGTCCTTTGTATCTGTAAGAAAACTGAATGGCTCTGCGTCCCTTGAAGTGGGTCACCCTGCTACCCTCCAGAGAGCCCCATGACACTGGTACATATGGTTCCACATAAATACCCGTCTCCTGCCCCAAAGTCTTTGCCACGGCTCACGGCTCACC
>JALWFW010000380.1 GCA_027013865.1 Polyangiaceae bacterium
TCTCATATTCATGACGTCATATAATATGTCGTTACGATTTTTATATCGGTTCCAGATGACGTCGAAACGTCAATCTGATGATGTCATCCATCAGAGGACTAATCCAGACTCTCGCCTTGTTAAAAAGATTATAAGACATACAACATTCTGGATCCCAGCGTGGATCACACCCAACCCCACAGCCTGGATCCCAGCCTAGATCACACCCTAGCCCGGCCTAGATACTACATTTTACCCTAGATCTGAGTCTGGATCAGAATTGAAGTCCTAGAGCTGATCACAGGGATAGAGTTTGTGATGACGAGGGATCATTCGGTGTGAGCGCCATCTGGTGGCAATCCATAGAGATACTGAATCGCAGCGAATTCCGGCTAAATAGACTCACCGGAAGTGGATAGTGATCGATATCGGTCACGTGACTATTACACGTCGTCAGCTTGCCATGCCTTATTTCCGTTTCCGATTGCCTCTGTCCATTTCCGGTTCATCAACTCACCGGCAATACGATTCTAGATACTTCCCGGTGCGGCAGTTCTCGTTAGCCGTGACAGTGCGCGAGACTTGAAAGTGCACGTGCATTAGATGAAGTACACGTGATGTGTGTGTGTGTGTGTGTGTGTGTGCACGATCAGGCACTGCACACAAAGCGGTTAGTACACCAGAAACGTGAGTGTTGACAGTGCTTCCGCAGCCTTCCATGCGACAGAGGACAGTGCACAGCGCTACAGCCAGTCATGGTCTGTGTAACAGCCTAACAGGCAAGAGGAGTCAGTGGAACAGGCTACCATTGATGCGTCAACAATCTCTCTCCGCCTCCCACTCGCTCCTCCGGAGCACAGACAGAGGCCCCGTCCGCCTCTCTCCATATCCATCACACACACACACACACACACACTGCACCGGCGGAGAAGCCCTTCCGTCTGTCCATCACTCCTCCCGCTTCCGATCCAGAAGCTGAGTTCAGGATCGCTGGCCGACTGCCAACAACAGTCATAGCTGTTATCAGGAGATAAATCTCACTCCGACCATCTGCGATCTGCGGTCTCTCCCAAGGCCGTGATGGGCCGATGAACGAGAATAACAACTATACACCGCGGGCTGTTGAGGAATACAAGGTAGGTCATAGGTTGACGCTCCGAGGTAGCTCGCTCTAATTGTACGCGTTTTCTCTCCGGAATCAACAGTCGACTGTACTCCCGGGATGCTGCCGCGTACAGGTGATCGCAGACAGCGGATAGAAGCGCTGTTCTAGGAATATGTATTTCGCGCGCACGTTTGAGATGATCCCTTATGTGTCTTTGCTATTCCGTGTACTGGTTCCAGGATCCGTGTGACGGTTCCATGATTAGTGATTGTGGGTGGATGTGGATCGTCGTACCAACACAGCAGTATGTGGATAATTCTGTGATTGCAGGTAACGGGAGTCGATCGCAGGTAAACAGCTGTTTATGTTATATTTTTGGCGGTATATTATTCTATATTCTGTAACGTGGTTGTTGAATAGATAATATCGAATAAGGAAGTGAATGAGGAATGTGAGACTAACAGAGACACAGACATAGACAGACAGACAGACAGACAGACAGACAGACAGACAGACAGACAGACAGACAAACAGACGAGTCGTTTTAGTTAGAATGGACAAAGAAATCATGCTAATCTGAAGCGTTATTCGTCCCCCCCCAACATGGATATATTGTCATGTATCTGTCTCAAGTCTCCAGTTACTTACTGCTGTATTCTATCCTCATTCACAAACAACAGACTAAATGTCTATAATAACGTACTTCTGTCAGCATATATCATGTATTAGAAATAATAAATCTTGGTGAGACAACATGTCCGACAGCGAGAATATGAAGAGGTTTAGATGAGTGAGTGAGCGAGTGAGTGAGTGAGTAAGGGAGCGAGCGAGTGAGTGAGTGAGTGAGTGAGTGAGTAAGGGAGCGAG
>JALWFW010000381.1 GCA_027013865.1 Polyangiaceae bacterium
CGGCTCCTGTCAGCGGTGAGATTGGCACCCCCGAGTCCGCGCCCGAATCTCCCCAAGACGACGTCGAGTCAGACGAGCCCGAAGAGTCCATACCTGAACCAGCAGACCAGTCTTCCACCCAACCCATGGGAAGGGACGAGATAGACGAGATGCTGGAGATGGGAAGCAAACGGCGCCCGTCGGGTTCATACATCCAATGTGCAGGATGCGGAAAACGTCTTCCCGTTCCCTATGTGGGGTATCCCTCAAAGATAACCTGTCCCTTCTGCCTCACGGTAAACGAGTACGGTCAGTAATCCCATGGAAGAACCCTGTATTTTGCTGGTGGATGACGAGCAGCCGGTCCTCAGCGCGTGGTCACGTATACTCAAGGATTCCTACCGCGTGTGTACAGCAGGGTCCGGTGATGAGGCTCTCGAGATACTACGACAGGAGAATGTGGCCGTCATCATAGCCGACTACCGTATGCCAGGCATGGACGGACTTCAGGTACTTCAGACCGTACGCCAAACCCATCCTTCAGTGGTACGCATACTGGTGAGTGCATTCATGGACGAGCTGGCCATGCGTACCTCCATGGAGGACGTTGCCCCTTATAGAATACTGGAGAAGCCCGTGGACGTGGCCACACTTGAGGAAACCGTACGCGATGCCATGTACATCCATTCCATCTATTCACGGGGATCGGGCTCCATTGCCCTGCATCTTCTGGATAGCATGCTCGGATCCCTCGACAGTGTACCAGCACCATTCGTCAGGAACTTCTTCATCCATTTCGGTCTGCTGAAATCCAATCCTTCCGTCACGAGCCACGATTCCTTCACGGCTTTTGCCGACATCGTGGCCCACCATGCCTCTGCTGACCGTATGTTCGGATTTCAGTTTTCCTCAGATGAGGCATGGAAGGCAGTCACCGGTCAAACTACCGACGGGCCCTACTCCCTTTATGAAGAGCACTTCGACGGTTCTGGTCCTAAGGGGCTGAAAGGTCTGGATATTCCTGCACAATCACGGCTCCTGGCTCCTGTCTACTTCCATCACCTGCTGGGTATTCACCTGTCCAGGCCCAGAATCTCCGTGAACATTCTGAAATTTCAGTCCGGAGAAATCTTCGACCCAATGATGGTACGTCTGGTTCTCGATTCCATATCAGACTTCCCGGTATGACATAACGTGAACTATCAGGTTCGGACAGGGCTCCTGCACTGCCAGGACTGTCGAGTTATGCAATTTTCTCAATCTGCTTTGTTTCAGGGTGTCTAGGGTGTCCAACTTGGATAAAATGGCCGGACACGACAACCGACCCCACAGACACGATTGCCGAAAACATATTTTATTACAATAGGTTATAGCAACCAATAACCGACTTGACTCACTGGCACGCATCTTGCATAAGGCGGGTTTATGACTGGACCGTAGGAGACACAGGGATCCGCCCGCTGGGAGTGTCGCGCGCGCTCCTAGTGGGGGTGGTGGAAGATCCGCCGAAACTCACATAACACCTCACCCGCACCCGGGATGAGAACGCGCGCTTTGCACATACTGCGGTGTCTGCCGCCGGAGCTCGGCTGGGCGCTGGACCGCTCGGTGCTGGCCTGCCGGATGGGCTTCAGGGTTTGCGCCCCGGCTTCGGGCTTGGGCCGGAATTCGGACCTAGCTGGATCCAAGCCATTTCGGCGCTAGCCTGCCGGATTAGCTTCGGGCTTGGGCCTTCGGACGGGCTTGATGCTGACCTGTCTAGTGTGCTGGACCAGCGACCTTTTGGGCTTCATATTGGCCCGCTAGGCTTTTTGGCCTCGCTGGATTGGGCCTGACTGGCTTCAGGTGGGGCGCCGACGCTGTATGTGCAGGGCAATTGACGTTTTTCACCCGGGCCGCTCGTGGGGACGTGAGAGGCTTGTCCGCGGTTTCGGTGGCTGCCGGTGGTGGCGGCGGGGGCGGGCCCATCTC